>NZ_JAOCDM010000199.1 GCF_029840925.1 Pseudomonas sp. GD03858 | reverse complement strand
TTGACCAGTCCCGGCAATTGCGCCACCAGCTTCTGGTTGTTGAACGGCGCACGGATGAACCCACGCTGGCGCCCATCCGGGCCGACAATGGCCAGGTTGCCGCTGTGGTCCACGGTGTATCCCGGCTTGCTGGTATCCGCTGGAATGAACGGGATGCTCAAGGCATTGGCCAGCTTCTGGGTATCGGCGATCGACCCCGCCACCCCGACGAAATCCTTGTCGAAATAGCCCAGGTACTGCTTCAGCTGGTTCGGCGTGTCGCGGTTCGGGTCGACGCTCACCAGCACCACCTGCAGTCGCTCGATGGCCTCCTTGGGCAGCTCGCTCTTGACCTGGCGCAGTTGGGCCAGGGTCGTCGGGCAGATGTCCGGGCAGTAGGTGTAGCCGAAGAACAGCAGCGACCACTTGCCCTTGAGCTGGTCCAGCACCAGCGGCTGGCCGTTCTGGTCGGTCATGCTCACGTCCGGCACGGTGCGGCTCTGCGGCAGCAGGATGATGCCGGCGTCGATCAGTTCGGTGGGGTTCAGCTGACCACGGTCGCTGAGCACCTTGTTGACGGTCAGGCCCATGATCAGCGCGACCAGGGCAACGAGGATGAAGACGGTTTTCTGGGTTCGGGTCATAGGTTCAGCAACAGGTAGTGATCAACGAGCAGCGCGATGAACAAGGCGAACAGGTAGCCGATAGAGTACTTGAACGTCTTGATCGCCGCGTGCGGCCGGGTGCCACGGTACAACACCCAGGCCCAGTGCAGGAAGCGCAGGCCGAGGCCCAGGGCGCAGGCCAGGTACAGCGGGCCGCTCATGTGAATGGCATAGGGCAGCAGGCTCACGGCCAACAGGATCAAGGTGTAGAGCAGGATGTGCAGGGCCGTGTAGCGCTCGCCGTGGGTCACCGGCAGCATGGGAATATCAGCTTTTGCGTACTCCTCCTTCCGGTGAATCGCCAGGGCCCAGAAGTGCGGCGGCGTCCAGGCGAAGATGATCAGCACCAGCAGCAGCGGCTCGGCACTGACATGGCCGCTGACCGCCACCCAGCCCAGCAACGGCGGCGCGGCGCCGGCCAGGCCGCCGATCACGATGTTCTGCGGCGTGGCTCGCTTGAGAAAGCCGGTGTAGAGCACCGCATAGCCCAGCAACGAGGCCAGCGTGAGCCAGGCGGTGAGGGAGTTGGTGAACACCAGCAGCACTGTCATCCCGGCCACGGCCAGCAGCAGGGCGAACAGCAGGGCCGGTAGCGGCGCCACCCGGCCCTGGGCCAACGGCCGCTTGTGGGTACGGGCCATGAGCGCATCGATCCGTCGGTCCAGCACATGGTTGACCACCGCCGCGGCGCCCGCGCACAAGGCAATCCCGAGGTTGCCGAACAGCAGCACGCTCCAGGCCACACCGGCGCGCGTGGCGAGGAACATGCCCACCAGCGAGGTGATCAGCATCAGCACCACCACCTTCGGCTTGGTCAGTTCCATGTAGTCGCGCCAGCCGGCGCGCAGGCGTTCCGTGCTCAGAAGCGTCGCCACGAATCGTTCCTCATGTGATGGGAGAGGCCCACGCCGGTCACCGGCGTCAGGCGCCAGCCATGGCCGACGCGAACCTTGTCGACCACGCGGATGCGGTAGTTCACCAGCACCATGGTCAGCAGCAGCAAGGCGCCACCGGCGTTGTGCGCGACGGCCACGCCCAGGGGCAGGTGGAACAGCACGTTGCTGATGCCCAGGCTCAATTGCAGCGCCAGCGCCAGCAGCACCAGGCGCGCCAGGCCGGTGAGGCCGTTGCGGTGCAGCTTCCAGCTGAGCATCAGCAGCACCGCCAGCACCATCAGCGCACCGAGCCGATGACTGATATGGATCGCCGTGCGCGCGTCGCTGTCCAGCTGCCCGCCCAGGTAGTTGGGGCCGACATGCTGGGTCAGGTGGAAACCATTGCTGAAGTCCGCCGCCGGCCACCACTGGCCGTGGCAGGTGGGCAGGTCGATGCAGGCCACCGCCGCGTAGTTGGCGCTGACCCAGCCGCCCAGGGCGATCTGGCCGATCACCACCAGCAACGCCAGCGCGGCGATGCGGCGCAGGCTCAGCGGCAGTTTCGGCAATGGCGCAAAGGCCCGGGACAGACGCAGCGACAGCAGGAACAGCAGGCTCAGCGTGGTGAACCCACCGAGCAGGTGCGCGGTGACCACCTGCGGCCACAGCTTCAGGGTCACCGTCCACATGCCGAACGCCGCCTGGGCCAGCACCACGCCAAGCAACAGCACCGGCAGCCGATAGGGCTGACCGTCACGGGCATGCCGACGCACGGCCTGGAAGGCGAGCAGGGCGATCACCAGCGCCAGGGTGCCGGCAAAGTAGCGGTGGACCATTTCGGCCCAGCCCTTGGCCGCCTCCACCGGGTGCTCGGGGAAGTGCAGCTCGGCGTGGGCCAGCTGGGCGTCGGTCTTGGGCACGCTGATGAAGCCGTAGCAGCCCGGCCAGTCGGGGCAGCCGAGGCCAGCGTGGGTCAGCCGGGTATAGGCGCCGAGCAGCACGACCAGCAGCGCCAGCAGGGTGGCGAATACAGCGAGGCGGAATCCGGGTCTGGCCATGGCGGCCTCCTAGCCGATGTTGGACAGCTTGAGCAGGTGACGCAGATCGTCCAGCACATGCTTGCCGTTGACCTTGCCGTCATAGCGCAGCACCAGGTTGCCGTGGGGGTCGACGATCCATAGCCGCGGGCCAGATTCACCGACCTTCTGCAAGTAGCGCTGGACGTCCAGCGGGTAGCGCTGCAACTGGGGATACTCGCGCGCCAGCTGCGCCTGGTAGTCCGCCGCCAGCGGCTGGGCCAAGGCCAGGGCATGGCTGGCACGGCTGGCGTCACGGCCCAGGCCGATCTGGATCTGCCGGGCCAGGTACACCAACTGCCGGCAGTCCTCGGCGCAGGCTTCGGGGGCGCTGACCAGCAGCTGCCAGCGTTGGTCCTGGGCGTCGATGCCGATGTCGGCGCGGCCCTCGCCGTTGCCGATCATCAGGCCGTGATAGCTGCGGCCCTCCGGCACCCAGAACTTGAGCTTGTACATGCTGGTGGCGAGGATCATCGGCCCGAGCACGACGAACAGGATCAGCAACAACTGCAATCGCCCGCGTGCCTTGCGGCCTTCAGGTGCGTGCAGCGGACTCGTGGCGGCGGCCATGGCGGTTCTCCTTGTCGTTGTGATGCCAGCCGAAATACAGGTAGAGCAGCACCAGCGCGGTGGCCAGGGCGAACCACTGCACGGCGTAGCCCAGGTGTTTCTCCGGGCCCATGGCGACCACCGGCCAGTCCAGGCGGTAGGTCGCCGGGCCAGGCTGCAGGCGCAGCTCGTGGGCGAAACCTTCGCGGCCCAGCTGCTGCCACAACGCCGGTGGGTCGATAGCCGTCAGCAGGCGTGGCCACGGGCCCTCGCTGGCGTCCGGGTGCAGCTGGAACGTCTTGCCGGGCGCGACATAGACCGACGCTTGCAGCACGAGCGATTGCTCGGGGGTGTCGAAGCGCACCGGCACGCGGCGATCGGGCCAGGGCAACCAGCCGCGGTTGACCAGCAGCCATTGCCCGCTGGCCTGGTCGCGGAACGGTTGCAGCAGCTCGACACCGGGCCTGCCGTCACGCATCTGGTTGTCCAGCAGCAGGCTGTGCTCGGCGTCGAAGCGGCCCTGCAGATGCACGGGATAGAACGCCGGATCCGGCAACTGCGCCAGCGCGGCAGCGGCCACCGGGGTCTCGATCTGGCGTTCGCTGTAGGCGGCGAGCAGGTCGCGCTTCTCGTCGGCCCGGCGCAGCTGCCAGCAACCGAGCGCGATCAGCCCCGGCAGCAGCGCGAGCACCACCAGGGTCGGTACCAGGCCTGGGCGAAACGGCTTCACCGCGGCCTCGCCAGGTCGAGCGCTATACTTGTTGCCATCACCGCATCCCCCCGGAGTTTCGCCATGCTCAAGGCCGCGATAGTCCTGATGCTGCTGGCCACCATCGCCAGCCTGTTCAGTGGCCTGGTATTTCTGGTCAAGGACGACGACCAGTCGACCCGCCTGCTCAAGGCCCTTACCGTGCGCGTCGTTCTCGCCACCCTGACCATCGCGCTGGTGGCCTGGGGCTTTATCAGTGGGCAGCTGGTTTCCCACGCGCCGTTCTAAACTGTTTCCGTCCCTGTAGGAGCGGCCTTGTGTCGCG
>NZ_JAOCDM010000198.1 GCF_029840925.1 Pseudomonas sp. GD03858 | reverse complement strand
GTTTGACAAAAAGTGACCCGCCGTAAGGGCGGAAAGGTGACTGTGCGTCGCCATAGAAAATGAATGCGCATATAACTTTCAATACAGACTCTTTAAAAGTCAAAGTCAAAGTCAAAGTCAAAGTCAAAGTCAAAGTCAAAGTCAAAGTCAAAGTCGGTCAGCGTCGGTTTTTATAGTTGTAAGCGCATTCATTGGCTATATCGACGCATAGTCACCTTTTCGCCCTTACGGCGAGTCACTTTTTGTCAAACGCGACAAAAAGTAACCAAAAAACGCTGCGCTCCATTCATCCGGCCCTCCGCTTCGCTCCGGGTCCCCTCACTCCGGCCTTGCTCCCGGGAGGACCGCGCTGAACGCCCCATCCAGGGGCGCAGCGCTTGACGGGCATCCATGCCCGTCACCTCCCTCCGCAAGTCCTGCGTTCGGCCTCCTGAAGTCGCGAAGTTACGGGCGGCGCCTGGGCTAGCGCAGCTGACGCTAGTTGACAGTGAGGTTGAACATGCGATTGCCAAGATCAAGATCAAGATCAAGATCAAGATCAGGATCAAGATCAAGATCAAGATCAAGATCAAGATCAAGATCAAGATCAAGATCAAGATCAAGAAGAGCGCGATCTACGGCTTAGCATGATGATTGCCCGCACCGGCCACGAATCACTAATGCAGGATCTGCTTCAAGAACGCCTGTGCCCGCGCCGTCCTGGGCTGCTCGAAGAACACCTGCGGCGAGCTGTCCTCGATGATCCGCCCGCCCTCGAGGAACAGCACCCGTTCGGCGACCTGCCGGGCGAAGCCCATCTCGTGGGTGACGCAGAGCATGGTCATGCCGGTACCGGCCAGTTGCACCAGCACATCCAGGACCTCGGCGACCATCTCCGGGTCGAGCGCCGAGGTCGGTTCATCGAACAGCATGATCCTCGGCTTCATGCACAGCGCCCGAGCGATCGCCACCCGCTGCTGCTGACCGCCGGACAGCTGACCGGGGTATTTGTCGGCCTGGCTCTCGATGCCGACCTTGCTCAGGTACAGCCGCGCCCGCTCCTCGGCGTCGCGGCGCGACAGCCCC
Source organism: Pseudomonas sp. GD03858 (assembly GCF_029840925.1). Taxonomy (GTDB): domain Bacteria; phylum Pseudomonadota; class Gammaproteobacteria; order Pseudomonadales; family Pseudomonadaceae; genus Aquipseudomonas. The sequence goes on along the minus strand of NZ_JAOCDM010000198.1, from coordinate 3,114 downwards.
CGCACGCTCATGGGTGCCAGCACACAGTTTTCCAGCACACTCATGTGCGGGAACAGATTGAAGTGCTGGAACACCATGCCGATTTCACTGCGTACCCGAGCCGCCTCGCGGCTGTTGCCGGCCAGGTCCGCGCCGGCCACGCGGATGCTGCCATGCTGGGCGATCTCCAGCCGGTTGATGCAGCGGATCAGCGTCGACTTGCCCGAGCCCGACGGACCGCAGAGCACGATGCGTTCGCCCTCGCGCACCGACAGATCGATATCGTGCAGCACATGGAAGGCGCCGTAGTGCTTGTTCAGGCCCTCGATGCGGATCAGCTCCGGGCGCGGGTCGGGGGCAGGGTGCAGGCTGGCAAGGCTCAGGGGTGCGGTCATCTTGTTGTTCTCCCGCTCAAGGTTCAGTCGAAACGTGCGGCGCTGTAGGGCGCAGGGTCGGTGAAGGGGCGCTCGCCGGTCATCAGCTCCGCCAGCAGGCGGCCGCTGACCGGGCCCAGGGTCAGGCCGTGGTGGGCGTGACCGAAGTTGAACCACAGGTGCTTGTGCAGGGGCGCCGGGCCAATCACCGGGCGCATGTCCGGCAAGCAAGGACGGCGGCCCAGCCAGGGCTTGTCGTCCAGGCGCTCGCCCAGGGCTGGGAACAGCTGGCGCGCCAGGGCCTCGCAGCGGCGCAGCTGGATCTCGTTGGCGGCGGCGTCGCTGGCCGCGAACTCGATGCCGGTGGTCAGGCGCACACCGCGGGTCATCGGCGCCAGGACGTAGCCGCCCTGGGTGTCGCAGATCGAATGACGCAGCTCGGCGCCGTCGCGGGTCGCGTAGTGCATGTGGTAGCCGCGCTTTATCCCCAGTGGAAACTGGTAGCCCAGCCGCTCGTAGAGATCGGCTGACTGCGGGCCGAGGCAGGCCACCACTTCATCAGCACTGACCTCGCCACGGCGCGTGTCCACCTGCCAGCCGCCGCTGTCCTGGCGCAGGCTGCACGCATCGCCGTGAATAAACGTCCCGCCGCGCTGGACGAACAGCGCGGCGTAGCCACGAGTAAGACCACCGGGGTCGTTCACGGTCTTCGGGTCGAGCCAGTGGATGGCGCCGATCACACCGCCATCGAGTTGCTGCTCGCGGGCCTGCAGCTGTTCGCGTTCGAGGATCTCGTACCGCAGGCCGTAGCGGGCCAGGCCAGGCAAGTCGCGCTTGGCCTGTTCGAACAGCGCGGCATCACGGTATACCTCGATCCAGCCCTTGGCCTGCACCAGTTCCTGCAGGCCGGCGGCTTCGATCAGCGCATCGTGCTCCTCGACGCTGCGCTGCACCAGCGGCAGCATGTCGGCGGCGGCCTTGGCCAGGCGCGCGGGGGCGGATTGGCGCCAGTAGCTCAGCAGCCACGGTGCGACCTTGGGCAGGTGCGACAGGCTGTAGCGCACGTCGGGCTGGCGGTTCAGGCCATAGCGCAGAAGGGTGCCGAGCTGGCGCGGAAAGGCATAGGGGATCACGCTGGAGCGCTCGATCAGCCCGGCGTTGCCATGGCTGGTGCCGCTGCCCGGTTCGTCGCGGTCGACGAGGAGCACCTGGCGTCCACGGGCCTGCAGGTGCAGGGCGGTGCTGACACCGACGATGCCGGCGCCCAGGACGAGAGTCTGGCAATGCATGGAATGGTTCCTTCAATCAGTTCAGGTGGCGGCCCAGGCGGGCCTCCAGGTGTTTCAGGGTGCGCCGCACCACCTCGACGATCAGCAGATAGAGCACTGCCGCCCACAGGTAGATCTGGAAGTCGAAGCTGCGCGAGAAGGCCAGCTTGGTCACGCCCATCAGGTCGTAGATGGTCACCAGCGAAGCGATGGCGCTGGCCTTGATCATCATGATCAGCTCGTTGCCCAGCGGGCCGATGGCCACCAGCAGCGACTGCGGCAGCACCACCTTGAAGAAGGTGGTCGAGCGCTTGAGGTTCAGCGCCCTGGCCGCCTCGTACTGACCGGGCGCGACGGCCATCAGGCTGGCGCGGAAGATCTCGGCCTGGTACGCGGCGGTGTTGAGGGTGAAGGCGAGCAGGGCGCAGTACCAGGCTTCGCGGAAGAACCACCATAGGCCCAGGTCCTGCCAGAAGCCCTTGAGCGAACCCAGCCCGTAGTACAGCAGGAACAGCTGGGCCAGCAGCGGCGAGCCGCGGAAGAAGTACACATAACCGCCGGCCAGGCGTCGCAGCACCTGGCTGCGCGACAGGCGCGCCAGGGCCAGGAGCATGCCCAGCAGCGCGCCAAGGGTGAAGGAGATCGCCACCAGCTTGGCGGTGACCAGCAGGCCATCGACGAAGCGCGCGCCGTAGCGCTCCAGCAGGTCGGGGTCGAGCACGTAGGCCAGCAGTTGCTCCGGGCTCATGGGCGGGCTCCTTGCAGATGACGGTTGCTGCGCCGCTCCAGCAGGGCGAAGACCCTGCCCGACAGCGCCGAGAACAACAGGTAGACCAGGCAGGCGACACCGTAGAACAGCATCGGCTCCTTGGTCACGCTGACCGCCAGGTTGGTCTGGCGCATCAGGTCGATCAGCGAGATGGTCGAGACCAGCGAGGTGTCCTTGAGCAGGCTCAGCCAGTTGTTCGACAGGCCCGGCAAGGCGATGCGGGTCAGTTGCGGCAGCACCACCTTGAAGAAGCCCGTGCGCTTGCCCAGGCCCAGGGCCGCGCAGGCTTCCAGCTGGCCCTTGGGCAGCGTCTTGAAGGCCATCAGCCAGATTTCGCTGGAGAAGGCGGCGAACACCAGGCTGAAGGCGGCCATCGCGGCGAGGAAGGTGTTGATCAGCACCTCGCCCTCATAGCCCAGGGCGGCGAGGATCTTCTGCGCGGCGATCTGGCAGCCGTAGTAGATGATCAGCAGGGTGAGCAGTTCGGGCAGGCCGCGGAACACCGTGGAAAAGGTGGTGGCCCAGGCCCGCGGCAGGCGTTTGCGCGAGCGCGCGGCCAGCGCCACCAGCAGGCCCAGCGGCAGACCGATGGGCAGGCAGGCCAGGGCCAGCGACACGGTCACCAGCGCGCCGGCCAGCAGCGCCTGGCCCCAGCCGCCGCTGGCGAAGGACAGCAGGGAGAGTTGATCGAGCATGGGTAAGCCCCTGTGTGCGCACGCCATCC
>NZ_JAOCDM010000197.1 GCF_029840925.1 Pseudomonas sp. GD03858 | reverse complement strand
TTCCGCAAATTGGCCGTTTTCCCTCCACAATCCTGAGCTTAACCTGCAGGTAGATTACCCCTCAGGAGAAGCCCCATGCGATCCATCCGTCTGCCCATTGCCCTGTTGACGTTAGGCCTGCTCGCCCCGTTGTCGCCCTCCTGGGCCCACGGCGAGAAGCCCGACCAGGTCAAGGTCCTCCAGGAACAACTCCCCAGCAACGCCCCCGGCAAGAAAGCCGTGATGCTCACGGTCAGCTACGGCCCCGGTCAGGCGTCACCCGCCCATCAGCACCCCGGTGCGGTCATGGCCTATGTGCTGGAAGGCGCGGTGACCTCCAAGCTCAACGACGAGCCGGAAAAGACCTACAAGGCCGGCGAGTTCTGGTACGAAGCACCGGGCACCGTGCACAGCGTGTCGCGCAATGCCAGCAAGAGCGCGCCTGCCAAACTACTGGTCTGGAGCCTGGTGGACGAGGGCAAGCCAGTGACCGAGCCCTTGTCCAAACCCTGAATCGCAGGCAAGAAAAAACCTCCAGTGCTTGCGCATCTGGAGGTTTTCAGTGTCTGGCTCCGCGACCTGGACTCGAACCAGGGACCCAATGATTAACAGTCATTTGCTCTACCGACTGAGCTATCGCGGAATCTGCGCGTATCTTAGCGCCTGCTTGGGGGAAGTCAAGCTTCCCCCAAGACAATCAAACAGTTACAGCACCTCGACGATGGCCTTGGTCACCACGTGGATGTTGCTCTGGTTGAGCGCGGCGACCGCGATGCGACCGGTGTCCAGGGCATAGATGCCGAACTCGTTCTTCAGGCGCGCCACTTGCTCCACGGTCAGGCCCGAGTAGGAGAACATGCCGCACTGGCGACCGACGAAGCTGAAGTCGCGCTTGGCGCCGTATTCGGCCAGCAGCTCGACCATCTGCTTGCGCATGCCGTGGATGCGCTCGCGCATCTCGGCCAGCTCGGTTTCCCACATCTGGCGCAGCTCGGGGCTGTTGAGCACGGCGGCGACGATGCTGGCGCCATGGGTCGGCGGGTTGGAGTAGGTAGTGCGGATCACGCGCTTGACCTGCGACAGCACGCGGGTGCTCTCGTCCTTCGAGCCGGTGACGATCGACAGCGCGCCCACGCGCTCGCCGTAGAGCGAGAACGACTTGGAGAACGAGCTGGAGACGAAGAACTCCAGGCCCGATTCGGCGAACAGGCGCACGGCGAAGGCGTCTTCGTCGATGCCGGCACCGAAGCCCTGGTAGGCCATGTCGAGGAACGGGATGTGGCCCTTGGCCTTGACCACTTCCAGGACGTTCTTCCAGTCGTCCAGCGACAGGTCGACGCCGGTCGGGTTGTGGCAGCAGGCGTGCAAGACGATGACCGAGCCGGCCGGCAGGGTGTTCAGGTCCTCGAGCATGCCAGCACGGTTGACGTCGTGGCTGGCGGCGTCGTAGTAACGGTAGGTCTGTACCGGGAAGCCAGCGCTCTCGAACAGGGCGCGGTGGTTTTCCCAGCTCGGGTCGCTGATGGCCACCACGGCGCCCGGCTGCAGGCGCTTGAGGAAATCGGCGCCGATCTTCAGCGCGCCGGTACCGCCAACGGCCTGCACGGTGACCACGCGACCGGCGCTCAGCAGCGGCGACTCGGCACCGAAGATCAGCTTCTGTACGGCCTGGTCATACTGGGCGATACCGTCGATCGGCAGGTAGCCGCGGGAAGCGTGCTGGGCGGCACGGGCGGTCTCGGCCTCGATCACCGCGCGCAGCAGCGGGATGCGGCCTTCCTCATTGCAGTACACGCCCACGCCCAGGTTCACCTTGTCGGTGCGTGGGTCGGCGTTGAATGCTTCGTTGAGGCCCAGGATAGGGTCGCGGGGTGCCAGCTCGACAGCGGAAAACAGGCTCATTGTTACCTTGGCTCTGATAGGAGAGTGATAGGGGTCGCCACGCTCCAGCCGAAGGCACTGAAGCGGTGCGCAAACGGGGAGTCAGTATAGTGATACCCATCGGTCACGGCGACAGTCCGGCGCAGCTTTTGCGGTTGTTTGCGCAAATATTTTTCGACCATTGGTCGAATTGCCGGGTCCATTGCCATGCGGGCGCGAGGGCCGCACTTGAATCCGGCGCCGGGCAGGCGCATTTGGGTATAGACTACTGGCTAAATTTACAGTTGCCGCGACATCCACGAGGTCTGACATGTCCGAGTTCCAGCTCGTCACCCGATTCCAGCCGGCCGGCGATCAGCCCGAGGCCATCCGCCAGATGGTCGAAGGTATCGATGCCGGCCTTTCGCACCAGACCCTGCTCGGAGTGACCGGCTCGGGCAAGACCTTCAGCATCGCCAACGTCATCCAGCAGGTACAGCGTCCGACCATGGTGCTGGCGCCGAACAAGACCCTGGCGGCCCAGCTGTACGGCGAGTTCAAGGCGTTCTTCCCGAACAATGCGGTGGAGTACTTCGTTTCCTACTACGACTACTACCAGCCCGAGGCCTACGTGCCGTCGTCGGACACCTTCATCGAGAAGGACGCCTCGATCAACGACCATATCGAGCAGATGCGCCTGTCGGCGACCAAGGCGCTGCTCGAGCGGCGCGACGCGATCATCGTCACCACGGTGTCATGCATCTACGGCCTGGGCAGCCCCGAGACTTACCTGAAGATGGTCCTGCACGTCGATCGTGGCGACAAGCTCGACCAGCGCGCGCTGCTGCGCCGCCTGGCTGACCTGCAGTACACCCGCAACGAGATGGATTTCGCCCGCGCCACCTTCCGTGTGCGCGGCGATGTGATCGATATCTTTCCGGCCGAATCGGACCTCGAGGCGATCCGCATCGAGCTGTTCGATGACGAAGTGGAGAACATCGCCGCCTTCGATCCGCTGACCGGCGAAGTGATCCGCAAGCTGCCGCGTTTCACGTTCTACCCCAAGAGCCACTACGTGACACCCAGGGAAACCCTGGTCGAGGCCGTGGACGGGATCAAGGAGGAGCTCAAGGAGCGCCTGGAGTACCTGCACAAGCACAACAAGCTGGTCGAGGCCCAGCGCCTGGAGCAGCGCACCCGTTTCGACCTGGAGATGATCCTCGAGCTGGGCTACTGCAACGGCATCGAGAACTACTCGCGCTACCTCTCCGGGCGCCCGGCCGGCGCGCCGCCGCCGACGCTCTACGACTACCTGCCGGATGACGCGCTGCTGGTGATCGACGAGTCCCACGTCAGCGTTCCCCAGGTCGGCGCCATGTACAAGGGCGACCGTTCACGCAAGGAAACGCTGGTGGAATACGGCTTCCGCCTGCCGTCGGCACTGGACAACCGTCCGATGCGCTTCGATGAGTGGGAGGCGGTAAGCCCGCAGACCATCTTCGTCTCCGCCACCCCCGGGCCCTACGAGGCCGAGCACGCCGGGCGGGTGGTGGAGCAGGTGGTGCGACCGACCGGCCTGGTCGATCCGCAGGTCGAGGTACGTCCGGCGCTGACCCAGGTGGATGACCTGCTCTCGGAGATTGGCAAGCGCGTGGCCCTGGGCGAACGGGTGCTGGCCACCACGCTGACCAAGCGCATGGCCGAAGACCTCACCGACTACCTGGCCGACCACGATGTGCGGGTGCGCTACCTGCACTCGGACATCGACACCGTCGAGCGGGTCGAGATCATTCGCGACCTGCGCCTGGGCACCTTTGATGTACTGGTGGGGATCAACCTGCTGCGCGAGGGCCTGGATATGCCCGAGGTGTCGCTGGTGGCGATTCTCGACGCCGACAAGGAAGGCTTCCTGCGTTCCGAGCGCTCGCTGATCCAGACCATCGGTCGCGCCGCGCGCAACCTGAACGGCAAGGCGATCCTCTACGCCGACAACATCACCGGTTCGATGCAGCGGGCCATCGACGAGACCGAGCGGCGCCGGGCCAAGCAGGTGGCGTTCAACGAAGCCCATGGCATCGTGCCCAAGGGCGTGGTCAAGGACATCACCGACATCCTGGAAGGCGCCACCGTGCCGGGAGCGCGGAGCAAGAAGCGCAAGGGCATGGCCAAGGCGGCGGAGGAGGCCGGGCGCTACGAGGTCGAGTTGCAGACCCCGGCCGAGATCACCAAGCGTATCAAGCAGCTCGAGGAGAAGATGTTCCAGTTCGCCCGCGACCTGGAATTCGAGGCCGCCGCGCAGTTGCGCGACGAGATCGGCAAGCTACGCGAGCGCCTGCTGACCAGC
>NZ_JAOCDM010000196.1 GCF_029840925.1 Pseudomonas sp. GD03858 | reverse complement strand
CGACACAAGGCCGCTCCTACAGAGTGCCTACCTAAAGTTGGTTATATAAACATTCTTAAACAGTATTTTTAAGAATATCCGCGCCTCACTAGTATTGCCCTCAAGCCAGGCGCAAATCCCCTTCAAAACTCTGCCCGGCACCCTTACTCACAGGAGAACGAGCATGAGTGCATCTCTGCGCAGCATCGACGGTCAGGACGAAGCCACCATTCTGCGTGAAATCCAGAGCGCCCTGCGCGACCTGCGCTTCGGCGCGGTGGAGATCACCGTGCACAACGCCCAGGTGGTGCAGATCGAACGCAAGGAGAAGTTCCGCCTGCAGCAGCCCGGCAACAAGTCCGGCTGATACCGCATCACTTCAAAACTAGAAAAATGCCAATCGGGAGCTTCACCATGTCCATCCGCCGTTATGCGCTTGCCGCCCTGGCCAGCGCCGTTTTTGCCGGTTCCGCGATCGCCAAGGACTACGAACTGCTGAACGTGTCCTATGACCCGACCCGCGAGCTGTACCAGCAGTACAACGCCGAGTTCATCAAGCATTGGCAAGCCGCCCACCCGGGCGACAAGGTGAAGATTCAGCAGTCCCACGGCGGTTCGGGCAAGCAAGGGCGCGCGGTCATCGACGGCCTGCGCGCCGACGTGGTGACCCTGGCCCTGGCCGGCGATATCGACGAGATCGCCAAGCTCGGCAAGACCCTGCCCGAGGACTGGCAGAAGCGCCTGCCGGACGCGAGCACGCCGTACACCTCGACCATCGTGTTCCTGGTGCGCAAGGGCAACCCGAAAGGCATCAAGGACTGGGGCGACCTGATCAAGAAGGACGTCTCGGTCATCACCCCCAACCCGAAGACTTCCGGCGGCGCCCGCTGGAACTTCCTCGCCGCCTGGGCCTACGGCCTGAAGGCTGGCGGCAGCGAAGAGAAGGCCAAGCAATACGTGCAGGAACTGTTCAAGCACGTGCCGGTGCTCGATACCGGCGCCCGTGGCTCGACCATCACCTTCGTCAACAACGGCCAGGGCGACGTGTTGCTGGCCTGGGAGAACGAGGCTTTCCTGGCGCTGAAGGAAGACGGCGGCAGCGACAAGTTCGAGATCGTCGTGCCTTCACTGTCGATCCTCGCCGAGCCACCGGTGGCGGTGGTCGACAAGAACGCCGAGAAGAAGGGCAACGAGAAGATCGCCGAGGAGTACCTCAAGCACCTGTACAGTCCGGCTGGCCAGCAGATCGCCGCGCAGAACTTCTACCGCCCGCGTGACGCCAAGGTTGCCGCCGAGTTCGGCAAGCAGTTCCCGAAACTGGACCTGGTGACCATCGACAAGGACTTCGGTGGCTGGAAGACTGCGCAGCCGAAGTTCTTCAATGATGGCGGTGTGTTCGACCAGATTTATCAGGCACAGTGATCGGCAATGGAAAGAGCGGGGGCCGCTTTGCGGCCCTTTCGCGACACAAGGCCGCTCCTACAGAAAAGCGCGATCCCCTGTAGGAGCGGCCTTGTGTCGCGATGGGCTGCAAAGCAGCCCCAGGATTTCAGAAGCTAGCACCAGCCCGGGAGCCTTTCCGGGCTTCGTGCGTTCAACCAGGGACCTTTATGTCACGTCGCATTTCCCCCGTCATACCCGGCTTCGGGCTGACGCTGGGCTACACCTTGGTGTACCTCAGCCTGATCGTGCTGATACCGCTGGCCGCCATGTTCGTGCATGCCGCGCAGCTCACCTGGGAGCAGTTCTGGGCCATCATCAGCGCGCCCCGGGTGCTGGCCGCGCTGAAACTGAGTTTCGGCACCGCCCTGTTCGCCGCCCTCATCAACGGAGTGATCGGCACCCTGCTGGCCTGGGTGCTGGTGCGCTACACCTTCCCCGGGCGCAAGATCATCGATGCGATGATCGACCTGCCGTTCGCCCTGCCTACCGCCGTGGCCGGTATCGCCCTGACCGCCCTGTACGCCCCGGCGGGCTGGGTCGGCCAGTTCGCCACCGACCTGGGCTTCAAGATTGCCTACACCCCGCTGGGCATCACCCTGGCGCTGACCTTCGTCACCTTGCCGTTCGTGGTGCGCACGGTACAGCCGGTGCTGGCCGACATCCCTCGTGAGGTGGAGGAGGCCGCCGCCTGTCTGGGGGCGAAACCGCTGCAGGTGTTCCGCCACGTGCTGGCGCCGGCGCTGCTGCCGGCCTGGCTCACCGGCTTCGCCCTGGCCTTCGCCCGGGGCGTGGGCGAGTACGGCTCGGTGATCTTCATCGCCGGCAACATGCCGATGAAGACCGAGATCCTGCCGCTGCTGATCATGGTCAAGCTCGACCAGTACGACTACACCGGCGCTACTGCCATCGGCGTGCTGATGCTGGTGGTTTCCTTCATCCTGCTGCTGCTGATCAACCTGTTGCAGCGCCGTATCGAAACCCCTTGAAGGAGGCCCGGTAATGTCTACGTCTTCCCTTGGCGCGACCGCCGCCGCCAATGCCGCCCGAAGGGGCAGCGCCACCTCGCGCCGGGTGCTGATCACCCTGGCCTGGATCGTCTTCGCGCTGTTCCTTGCCCTGCCGCTGGTGATCGTGGTGTCGCAGGCGCTGAAGAACGGTTTCGGTACCTTCTTCGAGGCGATCTTCGAGCCTGATGCGCTGGCCGCGCTCAAGCTCACGCTGCTGGCGGTGCTGATCTCGGTGCCGCTGAACCTGGTGTTCGGGGTATGCGCCGCCTGGTGCGTGAGCAAGTACAGCTTCCGTGGCAAGAGCGTGCTGGTGACCCTGATCGACCTGCCGTTCTCGGTGTCGCCGGTGATCGCCGGCCTGGTCTACGTGCTGATGTTCGGCGCCCAGGGTCTGTTGGGCCCGTGGCTGCAGGATCACGATATCCAGATCGTCTTCGCCCTGCCGGGCATCGTCCTGGCGACCATCTTCGTCACCGTGCCGTTCGTCGCCCGTGAACTGATCCCGTTGATGCAGGAGCAGGGCACCCAGGAAGAGGAAGCAGCGCGCCTGCTTGGCGCCAACGGCTGGCAGATGTTCTGGCATGTGACCTTGCCGAACATCAAGTGGGGCCTGATCTATGGCGTGGTGCTGTGTACCGCCCGGGCCATGGGCGAGTTCGGCGCGGTGTCGGTGGTCTCCGGCCATATCCGTGGCGTCACCAACACCTTGCCGCTGCACGTGGAGATCCTCTACAACGAGTACAACCATGTCGCGGCCTTCAGCGTGGCCAGCCTGCTGCTGATCCTGGCGCTCTTCATCCTGCTGCTCAAGCAGTGGAGCGAGAACCGTATTAACCGACTGCGCCACGGCGCGGCGGAGGAATGATTCATGTCGATCGAAGTTCGTAACGTCAGCAAGCGCTTCAACAGCTTCCAGGCCCTGGACAACATCAACCTGGATATCCACAGCGGCGAGCTGGTGGCCCTGCTCGGCCCGTCCGGCTGCGGCAAGACCACCCTGCTGCGCATCATCGCCGGCCTGGAAACGCCGGATGACGGCAGCATCGTGTTCCATGGCGAGGACGTGTCCGGCCATGACGTGCGTGATCGCAACGTCGGGTTCGTGTTCCAGCACTACGCGCTGTTCCGCCACATGAGCGTGTTCGACAACGTCGCCTTCGGCCTGCGCATGAAGCCCAAGGGCGAGCGCCCGAGCGAGAGCAAGATTGCCGAGAAGGTCCATGAATTGCTGAACATGGTCCAGCTCGACTGGCTGTCCGATCGCTACCCCGAGCAGTTGTCCGGTGGCCAGCGCCAGCGTATCGCCCTGGCCCGCGCCCTGGCGGTGGAGCCCAAGGTATTGCTGCTCGACGAGCCATTCGGGGCGCTGGATGCCAAGGTGCGCAAGGAGCTGCGTCGCTGGCTGGCGCGGCTGCACGAGGACATCAACCTGACCTCGGTATTCGTCACCCACGACCAGGAAGAGGCCATGGAAGTGGCCGACCGCATCGTGGTGATGAACAAGGGCGTGATCGAGCAGATCGGCTCGCCGGGCGAGGTGTACGAGCAGCCGGCCAACGACTTCGTCTACCACTTCCTCGGCGACTCCAACAGGCTGGCGCTGAGCGAAGGCCATCACGTGCTGTTCCGTCCGCATGAGGTGTCGCTGTCGCGGCATGAGACCGAGGGGCACCATGCCGCCGAGGTTCGTGATATCCGCCCGCTGGGCGCGACCACGCGAGTCACGCTGAAGGTGGAAGGGCAGAGCGAGCTGATCGAGGCCGAAGTGGTCAAGGATCACGACAGCCTGACCGGGCTGGCGCGCGGGGAGACGCTGTTCTTCCGGCCGAAGGTGTGGCAGAAGGTGGCGGATATCTGAGCGGCCTGCATGAAT
>NZ_JAOCDM010000195.1 GCF_029840925.1 Pseudomonas sp. GD03858 | reverse complement strand
ACGCGTCACCATCGCCAATGAATGCGCATAAAAAAATCAAAACAATCACTCTGAAACCAGAACCAGAACCAGAACCAGAACCAGAACCAGAACCGTCAACCTTCCTTAACAACCCCCATCCCAACCCGCCCCCCTCTATGCGCCAAAACGGTATAAATACAGGGCAACACAAACAACGTGAACAAAGTCCCAACCGACATCCCCGTGGCTATCACGATCCCGATATCGAACCGGCTGACCGCCCCAGCCCCGCTGGCCAGAATTAGCGGCACCATGCCGAACACCATGGCCGCGGTGGTCATCAGCACCGGCCGCAGGCGAATCGCGGCGGCCTCTTCGATGGCCTCGCGAACCCCAAGCCCACGTTCATCGCGCAGTTGGTTGGCAAACTCGACGATCAGAATCCCATGCTTGGTGATCAGCCCGATCAAGGTCACCAACCCCACTTGCGTGTAGATGTTCATGCTCGAAACCCCAAGGAACAGCGGCAACAACGCCCCGCAGATGGACAGCGGCACGGTCACCAGAATCACCAGCGGATCCCGGAAACTCTCGAACTGCGCCGCCAGCACCAGAAAGATCATCGCCAGCGCCAGGCCAAAGGTCGCCCACAACGCGCTACCCTCCTGGACGAACTGCCGCGCCGTGCCGGCATAGTCCATCGAGAAACCCTCCGGCGCTTCCTCCCGGACGATGGCGCGCACCGTGTCCAGCGCCTCGCCCATGCTCACCAACGGAACCCCCTGGATGATTGCCGAGTTCAATTGCTGGAACTGGTTGAGCTGGCGTGGCCGGGCGCGATCGCTGAGCGTGATGAGCGTCGACAGCGGCAGCAACTGGTTCTGGTCGTTCTTCACGTAATAGCTGTTCAGCCAACCAGGATCGGCGCGGTAGGGACGCTCGACCTGGGCGATGACCTTGTAGCTGCGGCCTTCCAGGGTGAAACGGTTGATCTCCGCCTCGCCCAGCAAGGTTGCCAGGGTGCCGCCCAGGACATCCATCGACACCCCCATCTGCGCCGCCTTGGCCCGCTCGATATCGACCACCACCTCGGGCTTGTCGAACGCCAGGTCGATGTCGAGGAAGGCGAACTTGCCCGAGGCCTGGGCGCGCTCCTTTACCCGCTGGGCCACGTCCAGCAGCGCCGGATAGTCGCCGGCGGTATTGATCACGAACTGGAACGGCAGCCCCTCGCCGGTGCCGGGCAGCGAGGGCAGGTTGAAGCCGAAGATCTGCAGACCGCCGATCTGCTCGAGCTCGGCCTGCACCAGCGGCAGCAGCTGCATCTGCGTGCGCTCGCGCTCGTTCCACGGCTTGAGCAGGAAGCCACCGATGCCGCTCTGCACACCATTGAAACCGTTGATCTGGAACGACGAGTAGTACTCTGGAAAACGCTTGAACAACGGGGTGAACTCATCGGTATAGGCGTTGAGGTAATCGAGGTTGGCGGTCTGCGGCGAGCTGCTCATCATGAAGATCACCCCCTGGTCCTCGTCCGGCGCCAGTTCGTTGCGGGTGAACATCAGCAGCAGCGGAATCAGGCACAGGATCAGCACGGCGAACACCAGCACCACCGGACGGCTGTCCAGGGTGCCGTGCAGCAGGCGCTGGTAGCGCACCTTGAGGCTGTCGAAGATCAGGTCCAGGCGATGGGCCAGGCCGCTGGGGTTCTGCTCGTGGCGCAGCAGCAGCGCGCACATCATCGGCGACAACGTCAGGGCCACGACCCCGGAAATCACCACCGCGCCGGCCAGGGTCAGGGCGAACTCCTTGAACAGGGCGCCGGTCAGCCCGGTGAGAAAACCGATCGGCGCGTACACCGCTGCCAGGGTGATGGTCATCGACACTACCGGCAGGGCGATTTCGCGGGCGCCTTCCAGGGCTGCCTCGGTCGGCGTCTTGCCTTCCTCGATATGGCGGTGGATGTTCTCCACCACGACGATGGCGTCATCCACCACCAGGCCGATGGCCAGCACCATGGCCAGCAGCGTCAGCAGATTCAGCGAGTAGCCCATCATCTGCATGAAGAACAGCACCCCGATCATCGACAGTGGGATGGTCACCACCGGGATCACCACCGAGCGCAGGGCGCCGAGGAACAGGAACACCACGACGATGACGATCAGCACCGCCTCGCCGAGGGTCTTGATCACCTCGTCGATCGAAGCCTGGATGAACAGCGTGGCGTCGTAGGCGATGGACACCTTCAGGCTCGACGGCAGCTCCTCCTCGAGCTGCGGCATGATGCGCCGCACCTCCTTGATCACCTCCAGCGGGTTGGCCGCCGGGGTGGCCTTGATGCCGATATATACCGACGGCGTGCCGTCGAACGAACTGACCGTGTCGTAGTTTTCCGCGCCCATTTCGATGCGCGCCACATCGCCTAGCAACACCCGGCTGTCGCCGTCGGTCTTGACCGGCAGGGCGGCGAAGGCCTCGGCGGACTTGAGCTCGGTGGTCGCGTTGATGCTGGTGACCACGTATTCGCCCTTCACCTCGCCGGCGGCGGAGAGGAAGTTGTAGCGGCGCACGGCGTTGGTCACGTCCACCGCCGACAAGCCGAAACCGGCGAGCTTCACCGGGTCGATCCAGATGCGCATGGCGAACAGCTGGTTGCCGAGGATCTCGGCTTCGGCCATGCCCGGCAGGGTGGCCAGCTTGGGCTGGATCACCCGCGACAGGTAGTCGGTGATCTGCGGGTTGCTCATCTCGTTGCTGTAGAAACTGATGTACATCAGCGCCGAGGCGTCGGCCGCCTCCTTGCTCAGCACCGGGTCCTCGGAGTCCTGGGGCAGTTTGTTGCGCACCTCGTTGGCCTTGGCCAGCAACTGGGTGAACAAGCGGTCGCTGTCGGCGCCGATGCGTGCATAGACGGTGATCACCGAGAAGTTCTGCCGGCTTACCGAGGTCATGTAGTCGATACCGTCGGCGCTGGCCAGGCTCTGCTGCAGCGGCTGGGTGATGTAGCCCTGGATGGTCTCGGCGTTGGCCCCGGGGTAGGCGGTGGTCACGGTGATCAGGGCGTTTTCCATCTGTGGGTACTGGCGGATCTGCAGCTTGTTCCAGGCCTGCAGGCCCAGCAGCAGGATCAGCAGGCTGACCACGCAGGCCAGCACCGGGCGACGGATGAACGGGTCGGTGAACGCCATGGCCGCCTCCCGTTCAGTCCGCGCCCGGCGCGGCGGGCTTGAGGGCGGTGTCGGCATTGATACGGATCGCCGCGCCTGGGCTGAGCTTGAGCTGGCCAGCGGTGACCACCTGATCGCCGGCCTGCAGGCCCTTGCTCACCACGACCCAGCCGTCGCGGCGCTCGCCCGTCTGCACGGTGCGCTGCTCAGCGATCAGCTGCGGCTGCCCCTCGGTGTCGTGCTGTGCCTGACCGTCTTCGGCCTTCTTCTGGCTGACGACATACACCGAGTTGCCATACAGCGTGTAAGTGATGGCGTTTTCCGGGACCACCACTTGTTGCCTGGGATCGGGCAGCAGCAGCCGCAGGCTGGCGAACATGCCTGGCAGCAGCTTGCCGTCAGGGTTGGCCAGGGTGGCGCGTACCAGCAGGTTGCGGGTGCTTTCCTCGACCTTGGGGTTGATCGCGCTGAGGCTGGCGGGGAAGGTCTGCTCCGGATAGGCGGCCACCTGTACCAGCACCTGCTGGCCGAGGCTCAGGTGCGGCAGGGCCTGTTCGGGCACGTTGAAGTCGACGTAGAGGCTGGACAGGTCCTGCAGGGTGGCGATCACCGTGCCGCTGGGCAGATAGGCGCCGACATCCACCTGGCGGATGCCGATGGTGCCGCTGAACGGCGCGCGGATGCTTTTCTTCGCCAGCGAGGCCTTGAGCTGATCGACCACCGCCTGGTTGCGTCGATACTGGGCGGTCAGGCGGTCGTATTCGCCACGGGAGATGGCCGAGTCACCGACCAGCTGGCTGCCGCGGCCGAAGTCGACCTTGGCCAGCCCCAGGTCGGCCTGGGCGGTGCCGAGCAGGGCGGTCTCCTGGTCGCTGTCCAGTTGCAGCAGCAACTGGCCGGCCTTGACCTGCTGGCCCGACTCGAAGTGCAGCGAGCTGACCGTACCGGCGACTTCCAGGCTCAACTCCACGCCCTGATAGGCCTTGAGGCTGCCGACCGCCGGCAGACGCTCCTGCCACTGGCGCAGCTCGGCCTGGGCCGCGGCGACGCTGACCGGCGGCTTGGGCTGCGAGAACATCTGCACCTGCTTATAGATGGAAAAGGCCTTGATGCCCCCCAGGATCAACACGATCAGCAGGACGATGGCCAACATGATCAGCATGCGGCGGCGCAACATGGTCCGGTTCCCTGGATGTGGGTTTGTTATTCATCGGGCACGACCACGGGCGATCCGGCCCACGTGCGGTGGGGGAAAGTATTGTCGGTTTTTGCGAAAAGGGGAGGGATAAACGTGTGC
>NZ_JAOCDM010000194.1 GCF_029840925.1 Pseudomonas sp. GD03858 | reverse complement strand
TTCCCTCACCCCGGCGCGGTGGGTACCTACCCCCATCTGCCGCGCCGGGGCTTTACCGATAACCAGAACTGCCAGAAGGCTGCCGCCATGCGTCCCGCCCGTGCCCTGATCGATCTCCAAGCCCTCCGTCACAACTACCGCCTGGCCCGTGAGCTGACCGGCGCCAAGGCCCTGGCCGTGGTCAAGGCCGATGCCTACGGCCATGGCGCGGTGCGTTGCGCCCTGGCCCTGGAGCCAGACGCCGACGGCTTTGCCGTGGCCTGCATCGAGGAAGCGCTGGAACTGCGCGCGGCAGGCATCAAGGCCCCGGTGCTGCTGCTCGAAGGCTTCTTCGAGGCCAGCGAGCTGGCGCTGATCGCCGAGCATGACCTGTGGTGCGTGGTGCATTCGCCGTGGCAACTGGAGGCGCTCGAAAAGACGTCGCTGCACAAGCCGCTGACTGTGTGGTTGAAGATGGACACCGGCATGCACCGCGTCGGTGTGCATCCCAAGGACTACCAGGATGCCTACCAGCGGCTGCTGGCCAGCGGCAAGGTCTCGCGCATCGTGCTGATGAGCCACTTCGCCCGCGCCGATGAGCTCGATGCCAGCGCCACCGAGCAGCAGGTCGCCGTGTTCGAGGCCGCCCGCCAGGGCCTGGTCGCCGAGTGCAGCCTGCGCAACTCGCCGGCCGTGCTGGGCTGGCCGAGCATCAAGAGCGACTGGGTACGCCCGGGCATCATGCTCTACGGCGCCACCCCGTTCGAGCAGGCCCAGGCCGAAGCCGCGCGCCTGCAGCCGGTGATGACCTTGCAATCGCGCATCATCAGCGTGCGTGAACTGCCGGCCGGCGAGCCGGTGGGCTACGGCGCCAGGTTCGTCAGCCCGCGTCCGACCCGGGTCGGTGTGGTCGCCATGGGCTATGCCGACGGCTACCCGCGCCAGGCGCCCACCGGTACTCCGGTGGTCGTGGCCGGCAAGCGCACCCAGCTGATCGGTCGGGTGTCGATGGACATGCTCTGCGTCGATCTCACCGAGGTGCCCGAGGCCACCATCGGCAGCCCGGTGGAACTGTGGGGCAAGCAGGTGCTGGCCAGTGACGTGGCGCTGCAGGCCGGGACCATTCCGTACCAGATCTTCTGCAACCTCAAGCGCGTGCCACTGGACTATATCGGCGAATAGGGCGCCGAAGCGGACAGGCTGCGGGGCGGTGTGTTGTAAATACTGAACGGCATTGCCATCATATCGTTCACACTTCCCCACCTCGACCGTTTCTGGAGGCGCAAGCTTTGGACGTCGGTGAACGACTGCAAGCCATCCGTAAGCTCAAGGGCCTGTCCCAGCGCGAACTCGCCAAGCGCGCGGGCGTGACCAACAGCACCATCTCGATGATCGAGAAGAACAGCGTGAGCCCGTCGATCAGCTCCCTGCGCAAGGTGCTCAGCGGCATCCCCATGTCCATGGTCGAGTTCTTTTCGGTTGAACTGGCACCGGAAAGCCCCACCCAGATCGTCTACAAGGCCCACGAGCTGATCGACATCTCCGATGGCGCGGTGACCATGAAGCTGGTCGGCAAGTCGCATCCGAACCGGGCCATCGCCTTCCTCAACGAGGTCTACCCACCGGGTGCCGACACCGGCGAGGAAATGCTCACCCATGACGGCGAAGAAACCGGCATCCTGCTCGAAGGCCGTCTGGAACTGGTGGTCGGTACCGAGACCTTCATTCTCGAAGCCGGCGACAGTTACTACTTCGAGAGCACCCGTCCGCACCGTTTTCGCAATCCATTCGAAGAGCCGGCTCGGCTGATCAGCGCGGCGACTCCGTCGAACTTTTGATCCAGCGCAGTGCATTGATTCGCCAATACCCTTTCCCCGAGTGTGGTCGTTCCACGCTTTGCGCAGTGCCGCTATACTTTTCAACGCTCGCGATTCCGTGGCCGCGGGCGTGATTAGCCACCATGAGGGTGTTCGCGTGAACCAAATCAAGAAGATGCTGGCCGTACCAGCAGCCGTATTCGCCCTTTGGGCAATGAGCGCAACCGCTGCAACCAACGACGACATCGCCAAGCGCCTCGCGCCGGTCGGCCAGGTGTGCGTCCAGGGCCAGGAGTGCAAGGGCATGGAAGTGGTCGCCACTGCCGGCGGCGGCGGGGCCAAGACGCCGGACGAGATCATCGCCAAGCACTGCAACGCCTGTCATGGCACGGGCCTGCTGAACGCGCCGAAGATTGGCGACACCGCCGCGTGGAAGGAGCGCGCCGACCACCAGGGTGGTCTCGATGGCATCCTGGCCAAGGCCATCACCGGCATCAACGCCATGCCGCCGAAGGGCACCTGCGCCGATTGCTCGGATGAAGACCTCAAGGGTGCGATCAAGAAGATGTCGGGGCTGTGAGCCTGACCTGATTCGAGTAAAGCCCGCCATTGATGGCGGGCTTTTGTTTTTGTGCTGTCTGCGCCGGTCTCTTCGTGGGTAAACCCGCTCCCTCAGGGGACAGCACGGCAACCAACCTGCCAGGGCTCATGTCCAACCCCTGAACCCTAGATGTTCCAGGAGGCTCCGATGCAGCGCTGTTCCATAGACCAGGCCGTGGACGAGGTCCTGCAGCGCCTGCCCGCGCATATCCACATGGGGCTGCCCCTGGGCCTGGGCAAGCCCAACGCCTTCGTCAATGCGCTGTACGCCCGCATTCGCGAGCTGCCCGAGCGTCGCCTGACGATCTACACGGCTCTGTCCCTTGGCCGACCTGCGCTGGGCGACGGCCTGCAGCGCCGTTTTCTCGAACCCTTCGTCGAGCGCGTGTTCGCCGACTACGAAGAGCTCACCTACCTTGCCGACCTGCGTGCCGATACCTTGCCGGCCAACATTCGCGTCGAGCAGTTCTTCATGCAACCCGGCAGCCTGTTGCACAGCGCGCCGGCGCAACAGGACTACGTCAGCAGCAACTACAGCCACGCCGCCCGCGACATCAACGCCAAGGGCCTTAACCTGATCGCGCAACTGCTGGCGGCCACGCCCGAAAGGCCCGACCACCTGAGCCTGGCCTGCAATCCCGACATCACCCTCGACCTGCTGCCGATGATCGCCCGGCGCCGTGCTGCGGGAGAGACCATCCTGATGCTGGGCCAGGTCCACGACGAGCTGCCCTACATGGCTGGCGATGCGGAACTGGACGTGGCGCAATTCGACCTGCTGATCGACCAGCCCGAGCATCGCCGACTGTTCTCCACCCCGAACATGCCGGTGAACGCCCAGGACCACTGCATCGGCCTGTACGCCAGCACGCTGGTACGCGATGGCGGCACCCTGCAGATCGGCATCGGTGCCATGGGCGACGCGGTGACGGCGGCATTGCTGGCACGCCAGGGTGACAACGAAGGCTATCGAGCGCTGCTCGATGAACTGGAGATCGACCCGTGGCAGGCGCTGATCGAACGGGAAGGCGGGCTGGATACCTTCGCTCAGGGGCTGTATGGCTGCAGCGAGATGTTCGTCAACGGCTTGCTGGCCCTGGCCGAGGCCGGCGTGGTGCGACGCCCGGCCGACGAGCGCGGTGTGCTGATCCATGGCGGATTCTTCCTCGGCCCTCGGGCCTTTTATCAGCGCTTGCGCGAAATGCCCCTGGCGCAGCGCGCTCGCTTTGCCATGAGCGCTATCAGTTTCATCAACGAACTTTACGGCCAGGAAGACCTCAAGCGCCGCCAGCGACGGGACGCGCGCTTCATCAACACGGTATTCGGCATGACCTTGCTGGGCGCGGGGGTCGCCGACCAGCTCGAGGATGGCCGGGTGCTCAGCGGCGTGGGTGGGCAATACAACTTCGTCGCCCAGGGGCACGCGCTTGAGGGTGGTCGCTCGATCCTGCTGCTGCGCAGCTGGCGCGAGACCGGTGGCGAGGTCACTTCGAATCTCTACTGGACCTACGGCCACTGCACCATACCCCGGCACCTGCGCGACATCGTGATCACCGAGTACGGCATCGCCGACCTGCGCGGGCAGACCGACAGCGAGGTGATTGCGCGGTTGCTGGCGATCAGTGATTCACGTTTTCAGCGCGAGCTGATGGCGCAGGCCAAGGCGGCGGGCAAGCTGGCCAAGGACTTCGAGCTGGATGCGCGGTTCATGGACAATACGCCTGAGCGGCTCGAGGCCATTCGGGCACGGCATGCACGGCTGTTTCCGGAGTATCCACTGGGGACTGATTTCACGGCGCAAGAGCGGGATCTGTTGCGGGCGCTGAATTGGTTGAAGAGCAAGTTCAAGCTGAGCGAGGTCTTGGAGCTGGGCAAGGCAGCGTTGGATGCGCCGGGGCCCGAGGGGTATGAGGCACAGTTGGCGCGGATGAAGCTGGATAATCCGCAGGGTTTGAAAGAGGAGCTGTATCAGCGGTTGCTGCTGGCGGCGCTTCAGGCGACGCGATGATACCGGGCATTCCTGGCCCCCTGTAGGAGCGGCCTTGCCGAAGCGTCGGACCGGT
>NZ_JAOCDM010000193.1 GCF_029840925.1 Pseudomonas sp. GD03858 | reverse complement strand
GCGCACGGAAAGGGTTTTCCCTTAGTGATCCACGTGTGCGCGCGTGGCTGTTCCAGATCCTCACGGTGGTCTTCGTGGTGGGCCTGGGCTGGTACCTGTTCCACAACACCCAGACCAACCTGCAGCACCGGGGCATCACCTCGGGCTTCGATTTCCTCGAGCGCAGCGCCGGCTTCGGCATCGCCCAGCACCTGATCCCCTATGTGGAATCGGACAGCTACGCCCGGGTATTCGTCATCGGTCTGCTCAACACCCTGCTGGTGACCTTCATCGGCATCATCCTGGCGACGCTGCTGGGCTTCATCATCGGCGTGGCGCGGCTGTCGCCGAACTGGATGATCAACAAGCTGGCGACGGTGTACGTCGAGACCTTCCGCAACATTCCGCCGCTGCTGCAGATCCTGTTCTGGTACTTCGCCGTGTTCCTGACCCTGCCGGGACCACGGGGCAGCATCAACATCGACGACACCTTCTTCATCAGCAACCGCGGCCTGAACATGCCCGGCGCCTCGATGGCCGAGGGCTTCTGGCCGTTTGTGATCGCGCTGGCGCTGGCAATCGTCGCCATCGTGGTGATGGTGCGTTTCGCCAACAAGCGTTTCGACGAAACCGGCGAGCCGTTCCACAAGTTCTGGGTCGGCCTGCTGCTGTTCATCGGCATCCCCGGCGTGTGCGCGCTGCTGTTCGGCAGCCCGGTGCACTGGGAAGTGCCGCAGCTCAAGGGCTTCAACTTCGTCGGCGGCTGGGTGCTGATCCCCGAGCTGCTGGCCCTGACCCTGGCGCTGACCATCTACACCGCGGCGTTCATCGCCGAGATCGTGCGTTCCGGCATCCGTTCGGTCAGCCATGGCCAGACCGAGGCGGCTCGCTCGCTGGGCCTGCGCGAAGGCCCGACGCTGCGCAAGGTGATCATTCCCCAGGCGCTGCGGGTGATCATTCCACCGCTGACCAGCCAATACCTGAACCTGGCGAAGAACTCGTCGCTGGCGGCCGGCATCGGCTATCCGGAGATGGTCTCGCTGTTCGCCGGTACCGTGCTCAACCAGACCGGCCAGGCCATCGAGGTGATCGCCATCACCATGAGCGTCTATCTCGCCATCAGCATCAGCATTTCGCTGTTGATGAACTGGTACAACAAGCGCATCGCGCTGATCGAACGGTGAGGGTACATCCGTGACAGCCCATGTTTTCAAACCCGACATGCCGCCACCGGTGAAGACCGTTGGCGTGCTCGCCTGGATGCGGGCCAACCTGTTCTCCAGCTGGCTCAACACCCTGCTGACGTTGTTCGCCCTGTACCTGGTCTGGCTGATCGTGCCGCCGCTGGTGCAGTGGGCGTTCATCGACGCCAACTGGGTCGGCACCACCCGCGCCGATTGCACCAAGGAAGGCGCCTGCTGGGTGTTCATCCAGCAGCGCTTCGGCCAGTTCATGTACGGCTACTACCCGGCGGAGCTGCGCTGGCGCGTCGACCTGACCGTGTGGCTCGCCGTGCTCGGCGCCGCACCGCTGTTCATCAAGCGCTTCCCGCGCAAGGCCGTGTACGGCCTGGGCTTCCTGGTGCTATACCCGATCCTCGCCTACATCCTGCTGCACGGCGGCGTGCTGGGCCTGGACACGGTGCCCACCAGCCAGTGGGGCGGCCTGATGCTGACCCTGGTGATCGCCACGGTCGGCATCGTCGGCGCCTTGCCGCTGGGCATCCTGCTGGCCCTGGGGCGACGCTCGAACATGCCGGCGGTGAAGGTGGTCTGCGTGACCTTCATCGAGTTCTGGCGCGGCGTGCCGCTGATCACCGTGCTGTTCATGTCCTCGGTGATGCTGCCGCTGTTCCTGCCCGAGGGCATGAGCTTCGACAAGCTGCTGCGGGCGATGATCGGCGTGATCCTGTTCCAGTCGGCGTACATCGCCGAGGTGGTGCGCGGCGGCCTGCAGGCCATCCCCAAGGGCCAGTACGAAGCCGCCGCGGCCATGGGCCTGGGCTACTGGCGGGCGATGGGCCTGGTGATCCTGCCCCAGGCGCTCAAGCTGGTGATCCCCGGCATCGTCAACACCTTCATCGCCCTGTTCAAGGACACCAGCCTGGTGATCATCATCGGTCTGTTCGACCTGCTCAACAGCGTCAAGCAGGCGGCGGCCGACCCGGCCTGGCTGGGCATGGCCACCGAGGGCTATGTGTTCGCCGCCCTGGTGTTCTGGATTTTCTGTTTCGGTATGTCCCGCTACTCCATGCACCTGGAGCGCAAGCTGGACACTGGCCACAAGCGTTAGGAGTTTCGAAATGAGTGAAGCGATCAAGCAGCCTGCCGGCCCCGAAGGCATCATCCAGATGCAGGGCGTGAACAAGTGGTACGGCCAGTTCCATGTGCTCAAGGACATCAACCTGAACGTGCGTCAGGGCGAGCGCATCGTCTTGTGCGGGCCGTCCGGCTCGGGCAAGTCGACCACCATCCGCTGCCTCAATCGGCTGGAGGAGCATCAGCAGGGGCGCATCGTCGTCGACGGCGTGGAGCTGACCAACGACCTCAAGCAGATCGAGGCGATCCGCCGCGAGGTGGGCATGGTGTTCCAGCACTTCAACCTGTTCCCGCACCTGACCATTCTCGAGAACTGCACCCTGGCGCCGATGTGGGTGCGCAAGCTGCCGAAGCGCAAGGCCGAGGAAATCGCCATGCACTTTCTCGAGCGGGTGCGCATTCCGGAGCAGGCGCACAAGTACCCGGGGCAGTTGTCCGGTGGTCAGCAACAGCGGGTGGCGATTGCCCGGGCGCTGTGCATGAAGCCGAAGATCATGCTGTTCGACGAGCCGACTTCGGCGCTGGACCCGGAGATGGTCAAGGAGGTGCTCGACACCATGGTCAGCCTGGCCGAAGACGGCATGACCATGCTTTGCGTGACCCACGAGATGGGCTTTGCCCGTACCGTGGCGAACCGGGTGATCTTCATGGACAAGGGGGAGATCGTCGAGCAGGCCGCGCCGGATGACTTCTTCGACCGGCCGCGCAGCGATCGGACCAAGCTGTTCCTGAGCCAGATCCTGCATTGATGCAATCGGGGCCGCCCCACCGGGGCGGCTGACGCGGTCCCTGTAGGAGCGGCCTTGTGTCGCGATGGGCCGCTACGCGGCCCCGGGGATATGTGCTGCGAAGCTGAAAACCTGGGGCCGCTACGCGCCCCCCGGGGATATGTGCTGCGAAGCTGAAAACCTGGGGCCGCTTACGCGCCCCATCGCGACACAAGGCCGCTCCTACAGGGACCGCGCATAAGGTTCACCCTGTGTTGGTTTACTTCTCTTCCTTCGTGGCCACCGGCGCAGGCGGCGGTCGCAGCCCCACCTCGGCCACCAGCTTCAGTTGCTGCCCATTGCGCACCACCTCGATGGTGATCTTCTCGTTAGGCTTGATCCGCGCCACCTGGTTCATCGACTTGCGCCCATCACCGGCCGGCTCGCCGTTGATGCTCAGGATCACGTCACCCAACTGCAACCCTGCCCGTGCTGCCGGACCATCGCGGAAGATCCCGGCCACGACGATGCCCGGACGGCCCTGCATGCCGAACGACTCGGCTAGCTCCTGACTCAGCGGCTGCACCTCGATCCCCAGCCAGCCTCGGATCACCTGGCCGTGCTCGATGATCGACTTCATCA
Organism: Pseudomonas sp. GD03858; assembly: GCF_029840925.1. Taxonomy (GTDB): domain Bacteria; phylum Pseudomonadota; class Gammaproteobacteria; order Pseudomonadales; family Pseudomonadaceae; genus Aquipseudomonas. The sequence goes on along the minus strand of NZ_JAOCDM010000193.1, from coordinate 847 downwards.
CCTCCAGCGCCAGCTTGACCGGGATGGCGAAGCCGATGCCTTGCGAACCGCCGGATTTGGAGAAGATCGCCGTGTTGATGCCCACCAGGTTGCCGTTGGCATCGACCAGCGCGCCGCCGGAGTTGCCCGGGTTGATCGCCGCGTCAGTCTGGATGAAGTCCTCGTAGTTGTTCAGGCCCAGCTGGTTGCGGCCGGTGGCGCTGATGATGCCCATGGTCACGGTCTGGCCGACGCCGAACGGGTTGCCGATGGCCAGGGTCACGTCACCGATGTGGATGTTGTCGGAGCGGCCGATGGTGATCGCCGGCAGGCTCTTGAGGTCGATCTTGAGTACCGCCAGGTCGGTTTCCGGGTCGCTGCCGATGACCCGGGCGAGGGTCTCGCGGCCGTCCTTGAGGGCCACGACGATCTGGTCGGCGCCGCTGGTGACGTGGTTGTTGGTCAGCAGGTAGCCCTCGGGGCTCATGATCACCGCCGAACCCAGGCTCGACTCCCAGCGCCGTTGCTTGGGCAGGTTGTCGCCGAAGAAGCGGCGGAACTGCGGGTCTTCGAACAGTGGGTGGGCGCTCTTGTTCACCACCTTGGTGGTGTACAGGTTGACCACGGCGGGCGCGGCCAGGGTCACGGCATCGGCGTAGGACACCGGGCCCTGCATGATCTTCGTGGTTTGCGGCGCCTGCTGCAGGTTGACGTCCTGGCTGGGCAGGCCGACCCATTGCGGGAAGCGCTGGATGATCAGCATGGCGATCAGCACGCCGGTGAGCAGGGGCCAGCCGAAGTAACGCAGAGCCTTGAACATGAATGAATCCTGGGAGTAGGGCGGGGGCCATGTCAGTTCGGCCCGGGG
>NZ_JAOCDM010000192.1 GCF_029840925.1 Pseudomonas sp. GD03858 | reverse complement strand
TTCCATTCGCGCTGCAGCGCCCGCGTCGCACTGTTCTTGCTTTGCTAGAGGTGATTGAGCCGACGCGGTTTAGCCTGGTCTCCCTCCGTGAGTTTGTGCTGTTTTCCGGTCTTCGGGTCGCGGTACCAGGCCACCAGGCCGGTGTAGCCTTCGTTGACCTGCGTTCCCCTCTCGCCCAGCTCCGATACATCTCCATCAGGCAACTGCGACTTCAGTTCGAGCGACGTGGTGTAGTTGTCCGGCGTGAAACTGTGGCGGATGTTGCCCCCGAGCCAGATGATTTCCGCGATGTCGGCCTTCACCCCGGTGAGGGTGTAGGTCATGTCCGGTACCAGGTCTGGCCTTCCTTTCGCCAGTGTGTAGCTCAGTGTTGAGGTACCGCGTTGTAGCCTGCTCAGCTCTGCACGGGCAGCCTTTGTAGTGGTCTACTAACTCCGGACACCCATTTAGGCGAGAATGCTCGCCACAGAGAGGTGTCTGATGACCAAGCAACGCCGTACCTTTACACCTGAATTCAAGCGCGAAGCAACCTGCCTGGTGCTTGATCAAGGCTACAGCCATGCCGAAGCGGCCCGTTCACTCGGCTTGGTCGAGTCGGCCCTGCGCCGATGGGTTCATCAGCTTCAGCAGGAGCGCGGCGGCGTCACGCCGGCCAGCAAAGCGTTGACGCCAGAGCAGCAAAAAATCCAAGAGCTGGAAGCTCGAATCACGCGCCTTGAACGCGAGAAATCGATACTAAAAAAGGCTACCGCGCTCTTGATGTCGGAAGATCTCGAGCGTACTCGCTGATCCGCCAACTCAGCGTCCATGAGCCCGTTGATTGGTTGTGTGAAGTGTTCGAAGTCACTCGCTCAAGTTATTACGCACATCGTCAAAAAAGGCGAACTCCGGACGTTGAGCGACTGCGATTGCTCAGTCGAGTGAATGAGCTGTTCACGCAAGGGCGAGGTGCGCCCGGTAGCCGTAGCATCAAGGTAATGATGCAAGAAGAGGGTGAGCAAATCGGGCGGTTCAAGGTACGTAGCCTGATGCGTGAGCTGGCGTTGATCAGCAAGCAACCAGGCTCACATGCGTACAAAAAGGCCACGGTGGAGCGGCCAGATATTTCCGAATATCTTGAACCGAGCTTTTGATGTCGAAGCGCCAAATCAGGTCTGGTGTGGAGACATCACTTACGTCTGGGTACAGGGCAAATGGCACTATCTGGCAGTTGTCCTGGATCTCTATGCACGCAGAGTGGTGGGCTGGGCCTTATCAGAAAAGCCGGATGGAGACCTGGTGGTCAAAGCGCTGGACGTCGCCTACGAACAACGTGGAAAGCCTCAAGGACTCCTGTTCCACTCTGACCAGGGATCGCAATATGGCAGCCGTCAGTTCCGCCAGAGACTGTGGCGCTACCGCATGCGCCAGAGCATGAGCCGCCGAGGCAACTGTTGGGACAATGCGCCGATGGAGCGAGTCTTTCGCAGCTTGAAATCAGAGTGGATACCGACCACGGGCTACCTGACCGAGCAGCAAGCTCAACGAGACATTGGCCAGTACCTGATGAGCCACTACAACTGGATCCGACCTCATCAGTTCAACGATGGACTGGCTCCGGCGAAAGCTGAAGAAAAACTCAAAACCGTGTCCGGGATGAGTTGACCACTACACAGTGGTGGGTGCAGCCCGTTTGTTAAGCCTAGCATCTAGGGCTTGATTGGCGCGCCACCTTGGGGTGATCTTGTGCCTATCCCGGCTACCCGCATAAGGCATCAGCTCATCCCGCGACGTCGACGAGCGATTGATTTGACCTGGCGGGGTAGAGCATCCTACGCGCCTCAATCAATCCGACCGCCGCATCTTTAGCGGTAACGTTGGTGAACTCTTTTTACGGATCAGTCATGTCGAGTGATATGGATATTTTTACTGTGGAGAACCTGGCAGCCGCCGCCACAATCGCTACAGCTGTTGGCAGCTTTATCGTATTTCTTGTGAAACGTACATGGAGGGAAAAAAAGCCAACCTCAGCGAACACGTCAAACCCGGCAGTGAATCAAACCGCAGGCGAAAACAGCACCTTGGTTAATGCGATGCACAGCCAAGTGACATTGACTAATCACTACCATGCCCCAGCTCCTGCGCCTACGGAGGTGGCGGATATCCCGGGAAAGTGGAATGTGCTGGCGGCCCAGCAGATAGCCGAAAGACTCCTCAATGAGGCCGACTGGGGATCGCTCGTACCCGACTTAGATAAACCTTACGGGCATTACTTCGCGGGTGAGTACAATCTCCATTACCCCGACAAAGACGGCATTGTCCTAGCCTACAGTACGAAAACGGTCGGCCACGAATACCATGCCTGTGCCCCGTATATGAGTTTTTTCGAGTATCACAAGAAAAATTCAGGCTGGTCACTCGTCAACGAAGACATTGGCGTATTCCAAGGGGGCGGATGGGGTGAACCGCCTGAAATTTCGATTATCCCTGTCTCAAGAGCAAAGTTTGGTGTGATTCAGCAGGATGGCAGCACGAACCAAGGTCTGTCAGTCGGTCGCAAGTCACTGCACGTCCTGATGGGTGACAGATTCAAAAAGGTGCTCGAACTCATTGTTTTTCAGAGTTTGGACGACAAGGGCTGGGATAGCACGTTGCACAGCATCCCGCGTTTGGATGGCTTCTACGACATTGAGGTGATTCGAGAAGGTATCAATGGCGAGGAAGACCTCCGGTTGCTCGATCCGGTCGACGCGTTCTACACGACGCTTTGTGACACCGGTGACCGTATCAGGCCTCATGACGTGTTCAGTTTCGATGGGCAAAAATACAATCGAGATCCTGCGATTCGATGAACTCAAGGTTACGCAGTCTTTCCTGGAGGTTTGGCCAGGCTCATTCGAGGCGAAGATGGTCAGCGCTTAGGTGGCGCTAGACGAGCGTTCAAGCGATGATTGGCCGCCAAAAATGTGGAGGTGCCTGGTGTCGATCACTTATAAGGATGTCGTCGAAGCATTCATCGCGGACTTCAAGTGGATGCACCACGCCAGCTACCAGCCCGATGTGCGATGTGACTTCGATGGCGATCCATCACCGCTCGCTATGATCCTGCCGGTTGCGGGTCATCCGACCCTGAGATTTTCCTACCGCTTTGCAGATAGTGTAGTGAGCAGCCATACGGACTTGTTCTACTGCTTGATCATTGCCGGCCATGAATTGGCACATTGGGCAAACGCCCATACAAAGCATCTGGACGCCGATGACCTGGACAGCAAAGCCATCGAGATGTGGGCTGACTTGTTTGGCACCAGGCTTGTGTTTACCGCAGTAGCAAGATGCCCGAACCTGCGCCTCATTATCAATCGGCTGCGCACCCCAGCCTTTGATGCTGAAGGAGCGGATGCTCTGCTGCCGGCCTATGGCGAGGCGTTGCGCCAGGTTTACGAACGCGTCTTCGTTCCTACGGGATTGACTCCGACCTACCCATCGCCCAATGAGCGTGTGCAGATCTGCGGTGTTGGCGTAACCTCGTTTTTCTACCGCCATTTGGGGAAAATGCACCAGCGTATGACGGTGCACGCGCTGAAGAAGGTCATTCTTGAGCCATTTGCAGATGTGCCCGATCTTTTCCCTAAGGACAAAGACTGGCAAGAAAGTGCTGACTTAGCGTACCGCACCATTGAAATCCACCTCGGGCTCAAGCAGGGGCGGCCATCGATCACGCCAGGCATACGTTTAGAATTCAACCAATTGGTCGGTACGAATTATTTGGGACATGCTGAAAACAAGGTGCATCGCGAGGGTTTGAAAGCTCAGGTTCAAGCGTGGGGCGTTGACGTTTAAGCCGAGAAAGACCGAGAAGGCGCGTGCGGTTTTTGTCATTGGCTGTGGCCACCCAGACACGAACCGCTGGCAAAAAAATCTAAGCTATACCTTCGTTTTTCGGGCTCGCCACCCTCCTGTATGCAAAAACTAAGCTAAAGCTTAGTTTTCATAGGTGTGTCTCCATCTCACCTTATTAGGTGGGTGGCTGTGTTCGGATTACTCCGGGTGAGTTAGCTGGGGAAATTAGCACAAGCTAGAAAGCGGGCAGCGTCAGACAACAGCAAGTATATGTTTTTTATCGAAATTTTTAGCATGCAGTCGGGTGCATTCTTAGCCGCTGGATGGACAGGGAAGCGATGGGCCCGTTATTGCTGGGCTGGGTGGGTTGATAGAGGGATCTGGCTAGGTAAGCTTTTCCCTAGAATGTAGGGGGTACCTAGGATAAGGGTTCGAATCTCTACGCTTCCGCCATATTCAAAGCCCTGATTTTTCAGGGCTTTTTGCGTTTCTGGGGCTTAGAAAAACCACCCGTGGGAACACCCTTGGGAAGGGTTTGTTTCGGAAGCGCTTCCAATACTTTCTTCACTTTGGCGCGTCACCGTACCCACGGATGCAACTGGCCCAGCGCAAGGCTGGGCTTTGCTCAACATCAAGAATCAGGCGCAACACTCTTCATGTAGGCGCTGTAACACCGTGCCTTGGTCATCCGCACGTATTCTTCGAGATCCTTGCGCTCCTCTGTCTCGGTTTCGCGCTGTGGATAGGCCACCACCTCCCGGGAGAAGACCGCCCGAATACGTTCGACCGTCTCGTCTGGCTTGCGGTACTGATCCGAGAGAAACACCGGTGGTTCGTTTTTCTGTCGGCCTATTAAAAC
>NZ_JAOCDM010000191.1 GCF_029840925.1 Pseudomonas sp. GD03858 | reverse complement strand
CGACGTGTTCGAGCGTCAGTCAACGCCCCTTGCGCCGATACGGAAACACATCGATCACCTTGCCCGCCCGAATCGCTTCCTGCAGGCTTTTCCAGTAATCGGCGTCATACAGTTCGCCATGCAGCCGGCTGAACAATCGACGCTGGCCGATATCGGCGAACAGGAACGGCGGAAATTCCTCGGGGAACACATCATGTGGCCCGATGGAGTACCACGGCTCACCGGACATCTCGTCCTCCGGATAGCGCGGCGGCGGAATGTGCCGGAAGTTGACCTCGGTGAGGAAACTGATCTCGTCGTAGTCGTAGAACACCACCCGGCCATGGCGGGTGACACCGAAGTTCTTCAGCAGCATGTCACCCGGGAAGATGTTCGCCGCCGCCAGCTGCTTGATTGCCAGCCCATAATCCTCCAGCGCCTCGAGTACCTGGGCTTCGCTGGCGTGTTCGAGGTACAGGTTGAGCGGCGTCATGCGCCGCTCGGTCCAGCAGTGGCGGATCAACACCGTGTCCCCCTCCAGCGCCACGGTCGATGGCGCCACCTCCAGCAGCTCCGCCAGGCAATCGGGATCGAACTTGCCGCGCGGAAAGCGAAAGTCTGCGAACTCCTGGGTGTCGGCCATGCGCCCGACCCGGTCGACGCTTTTCACCAGGCGATACTTTTCGATCACGGTCGCGCGATCGACGGTCTTCGAGGGCGAGAAGCGGTCCTTGATGATCTTGAACACGGTGTTGAAACCCGGCAGGGTGAACACGCTCATGACCATCCCGCGCACCCCGGGCGCCATGACGAAACGGTCGTCGCTGCTGGCCAGGTGGTTGATCAGCGCACGATAGAACTCCGACTTGCCGTGCTTGTAGAAGCCGATCGAGGTGTACAGCTCGGCAATGTGCTTGCCCGGCAGGATACGCTTGAGAAAGTTGACGAACTCCGCCGGTACCGGCACATCGACCATGAAGTACGAACGGGTGAAGGAGAAGATGATCGACACCTGCGCCTCGTCGGTGATCAACGCATCGGCCTCGATGCCATGGCCTTCGCGGTGCAGCAGCGGAATCACCAGCGGCCACTGCTCGTCGAGGGTGTACAGGCGACCGACCAGATAGGCGCCCTTGTTGCGATAGAGCACCGGGGTGAACAACTCCACGGCCAGCGCCGGGTCTTTGCATACCCAGTCGGGCAGGCACTCGCGCAGTTGCTCCTCCATCCGCGCCAGATCCCCTTCCAGATCCCCATACGGCACGCTGAACGCATAATCGGCGAAGATCGCCCGCAACAACCCCTTCAGCCCACCATCGAGCGCATAGGTGCGAGTCTGCGCCGCTCGCTCGTGACCGCGCATGGATGGGCGCGTGGTGTGGATGAACATGCAGCCATCGCTGATCAGGTCGTGGCTGAACAAACTGCAGAACAGCGAGTTGTACCAGGTCTCGGACAGCTCATCGTCGAGCCGGGGGTCGATCAGGCGAATGTAGGCGTTCTTGACCAGCGGCCATTGCTCGACATCGAGCAGCACGGCAGCGTCGAAGGCCTTGCGCAGCCAGCCGCTGACCTCGGCGACCTTCTCTTCGTAGAGATTGATGCGCGCCGCCGCGGCCAGCTGGATGTCCTGCCAGCGCGCCTGTTCGAAGCGCTCGCGGGCCCCCAGGGTGATGCGCCGGAAATGCTCGCGGTAGTCGTCGAAGCCATCGAGGATCATCCGGGCGATATCGACGGCGGGCCAGGGTTGGGTCATGCGCGAGATCTCAAGGCAGGTGGAGTTAGACAGCTTAGTCGTCCGCAAGCGGCTCGCAGGCTGCGTGAGCCTTATCGCGGGGCAAGCCCGCTGCCACGCTGACTGCATGCCATGGATCGTGGGAGCGGGCTTGCCCCGCGATCGACCGAACGGACTCATACAGCAAGAAAGCACAAGAATCGCCCCCCACCCTGACGTAGACTCGCGCCCCTGCCCCACCGTCGGAGACCACCCGTGAGCCCCATCGCCCTTGCCCGCCTGCTGACCCTTGCCGCCGTCTGGGGCGCCAGCTTCCTGTTCATGCGCATCATCGCCCCGGAACTCGGCACCGTGCCGACCGCCTTCTTTCGCGTTTCGATCGCCTGCCTGGGGCTGATGGCCATTCTCGCCGCCGCCCGCGTGCGCTGGGACTTCGAGGGCAAGCTGGGCGCCTGCCTGGTGCTGGGCATGATCAACTCCGGCATCCCCGCCACCTTCTATTCCGTGGCGGCGCAGGTGTTGCCAGCCGGCTATTCGGCGATCTTCAACGCCACCACGCCGCTGATGGGTGTGCTGATCGGCACGCTGTTCTTCCGCGAAGCGATGACCCTGCCCAAGCTCTGCGGGATCTTCCTCGGGCTGTTCGGTGTTGGCATTCTCAGTGGCGCGGGGCCGGTGGCGCTGGACATGGCGCTGGCGCAGGGGGCCCTGGCCTGCCTCGCGGCCACCACCTGCTATGGCTTCGCCGGCTTTCTGGCCAGGCGCTGGGTGGGCACGCTGGACAGCCGGCTGTCGGCCCTGGGCAGCATGCTCGGCGCCACGCTGCTGCTCAGCCCGTTGTTCGCCTGGAGTGCCCTGACCCAGCCACCGGCCAGTTGGGGTGGCTGGCAGGTTTGGCTGTCGCTGCTGGGGCTCGGGCTGCTGTGCACGGCGTTCGCCTACATTCTGTACTTCCGCCTGCTCAACGAGATCGGGCCGGTCAAAGCCAGCACCGTGACCTTCCTGATTCCTGTGTTTGGCGTGCTGTGGGGAGCGTGGCTGCTGGATGAACCGCTGTCGCTGGCGCACCTGTATGGCGGAGTCTTGATCGGCGCGGCGCTGTGGCTGGTGTTGCGCCCCGTCCAACGATGAGCGCGGTTCCAGTCGATGGGTTCTGACTGACAGGGCCACTCGCTGTTCGGCACAAGACTTAAGTCCCTGTCAGTAAATCGAAAACACCACCATTCGTTTCGAGCAGATGAATGAGCCAGAAGAACTTCTTTTTTCGGCTTGCGGTGTCATTTCGATCAAAAGGACTTATCCATTGACAACGAAGTCTCAGGCCTCGCGCGGCGCATGGGCGATGCTCGGCATCGCCATGTCGTTCGGCACGGCAAGCGCTGCCGATCTCCCCTCCGATGAAGATACCGTCGGCCGTCAGGAACGCCAGTCACCCTCGCAACAGGTGGATCGGGTCGACCCGCACTCCGGCAACCTGACCCTGCATCATGTGGACCTGATGTTGCCCGGCCCCGCAGGCCTGGACATCACCGTGCACCGTACCTATGACCTGTTGCGCAGTTCGGCGGGCCTGCAGGCGTCTTTCAAGCGCAGCTACGAATGGATGGCGCTCGGCCCAGGCTGGACGATCGCCGCCGCGCCGCGCCTCTACCAGCCCAACCCCTACGGACTGATCGGCACGGGCCCTGGCGCCAGCTATGTCACCAACACCGTTCGAGACCTGTGTTCCGGCAGTGCGTTCGCCGGGCTCTACGGCGCGCCGAGCCTGCGCGTGCAACTCGCCGACGGTAGCGACCAGGCGTTGTACCCCGTCACGCCGTACGTGGCCCGCAGCAAGGAAAACTGGCAGCTCGAGTGCACGGCGGGCAACTTGACCCTGCGCTCGCCACAGGGCATTCACTACGACCTCGGCAACTACCAGAGTGACAAGAAATTTGGCAGTTTCCTGTTCTCCGATGGCGCATTCAGCCAAGGCACGACCATCATCAGGTACCCCGCCTCGTCAGAAACCTATTACGTGGCGAAAAAAGCCAGCGACGCCTACGGTAACTGGGTCAACTACAGCTACACCCAGTTCGGCAATGCCGGAAAGTGGGAAATTCCTGGCACCCAGTACAATCATCCCAGCGCGACCGGCAACTATCAGCTGACCCGAATCAGCAGCAGCGATGGCCGTGAAGTCACCCTTACCTATGACGCGACCTCCGGTCGCTTGCAGTGGATCGCCGACAATGCCCAGCGGCGCGTCACATACGCCTACAGCCCTGAAGACACCCTCAATTCGAATGTACTGATCCAGGCCACCGGCCCAACCGGCGAGGCTTGGAAGTACAGGTACCAGCCCGGCACCTTCCACCGCTCCATGTCACCTTACGGAACGATTCCACTGACCGATGTGGGCATCGCGTCGCGCAAGCTCATCGCCATCGAACGACCGGAAGGCGCAAGCACCACGTTCCGCTACTCGTTCGTCAGCCTGACCGTCCCTTTCACCAGCAAGCATTCCAGCGGCAAGAACACCACCACCTTGGCCAAGCGCCAGGAGCGGGTGGTGGAAAAGACCTTGTCCACCGGTCAGAAGTGGACCTATGCCTATACTCGAGGCGGCATTGGCCAGTACGACACCACCCAGGTCAGCGGCCCGGACGGCGTCGACCGCTATGAATTCGCGGGCCCGGGCTTTTCCATCGCCACCAGCTACCAGGCCGGCCAGCAGACATTCCAGGACTCGCTGTGGCGTGTCGGCAAGCTGATCAAGCACACCTTCCCGGACAACAGCTACGAGACCTATCAATGGCAGCCACGCGAAGTCTCGGGTATCAGGGACCGGATGTTCGAGCTGGGCGTGATCACCGACCAGAAGACCTGGGCCGCCGATCTGCAGAGCCGGACCGTGGTCCGCGACGGCGCCACCTACAAGACGGTCTATTCGGCCTTCGACGCCTACGGCAACCCCGGTACCCGCACCGAGACCGGCCCCAACGGCGGCAGCCGCACCACCACCCTGACCTGG
>NZ_JAOCDM010000190.1 GCF_029840925.1 Pseudomonas sp. GD03858 | reverse complement strand
CCCTCGGCGAACACCTCTGAGACTCACCACTATCCCTCGGCGAACACCTAACAAACACAACCCAACCCCAAGACAGGCACCTGGCAGCCGTCACACCATCTATAACCCCCATCCCAACCTTGCCAACCCGCCCACCACTGCGCACTATATTGCGCACCCTTGCGCGCATAATTAAAACGGAAACCCCCATGAACACCCCAAACCGCAGCCTGGCCGCCACCCTCTTCCCCATCGGCTTGCTGCTGATCGCCATGGCCTCCATCCAATCTGGAGCTTCACTGGCCAAGAGCATGTTTCCCGTAGTCGGCGCTCAGGGCACCACCGCGCTGCGGCTGATTTTCGCCAGCATCATCATGCTCTTGCTGCTGCGGCCATGGCGCGCACGCCTGGATGCCAGCACCCTGCGCAGCGTGATCATCTACGGCATGGCCCTTGGCGGCATGAACTTCCTCTTCTATATGTCTCTGCGCAGCGTACCGCTGGGTATCGCCGTGGCCCTGGAGTTCACCGGCCCGCTCGCGGTGGCACTCTGGGCTTCGCGTCGAGCGCTGGATTTCGTATGGATCGCACTGGCGGTGATCGGCCTGCTGCTGCTGATCCCCGTCGGCCAGACGGGGAGCGAACTTGACCCGGTCGGCGCCGCCTATGCCCTTGGCGCCGGGGTGTGCTGGGCGCTGTACATCCTCTATGGACAAAAGGCCGGTGCCGAGAACGGCATCCAGACCGCCGCCCTGGGCGTGGTCATCGCAGCGATCTTCGTTGCCCCAATCGGCATCGCCCATGCGGGCAGCGCCCTGCTGACACCCGCCCTGCTGCCCGTAGCGCTGGGCGTCGCCATCCTCTCGACTGCCCTGCCCTACAGCCTTGAGATGGTTGCCCTGACCCGCATGCCCGCCCGCACCTTCGGCACATTGATGAGCATCGAGCCCGCCTTCGGTGCACTGTCCGGGCTACTGTTCCTGGGCGAGCGGCTCACTGCCTGGCAATGGCTGGCGATCTTCGCGATCATCACCGCGTCAGTGGGCGCAACCCTTTCGATGAAACGGGAGACACCCCCACCCGTAGCCGTCGACTGATTTGAGAAATATTTGCATTTAACCCCTACACAACCTTGTACCGCCCTGCATCGCTGATTAAGCTGTCACCAAATCATAATCTTGACGCTATCTACTGAGCCGCATATGGAAATCGGGGACCTTCAGGGAAGACACGAAGCGTAAACGACTGGCCCGTTGACAATGTAGTCGGGCCCGCATAAGGACAGGAATGAAACGTATTTTGCTCATCCTGGCCATCCTGGCCATCGCTGGATGCGCCGCGACAGCCAATACCGAAGTGAAGCGGGGAAAGAAGGGCCTGCATATCAACTGCTCGGGGTTGTCCTCGTCGTGGGAGAAGTGCTACAGCAAGGCCGCCAGCTCCTGCAGCAGCAAGGGTTACAAGGTCATCGCCCGGTCCGGCGACACCGACGAAGAACCTGGCGACTATGTATTCGGCATCAATCCGGCCGGCTATACCAGCCGAAGCATGATCGTGATCTGCAAGTAACAGATGCAAGAAGGGCAGCCAGTGGCTGCCCTTTCATTTTCAGTGCTCCATCATTCTCAGAGCGGTGCGGTGCGCCGCTCCAGCCAAGCCAGCGCATCGCCTTCCAACAGCGGCGCCAACCGCTCCCGCACCGTCTGGTGGTAGCGGTTCAGCCAGGCGATATCCTCGCTACCCAGCGCCTCGACCAACAGGCAACGCGTGTCGATCGGACACAGGGTCAAGGTCTCGAACGCCAGGAACTCACCGAACTCGCTGGTACCGGCCTTTCGGCTGACCACCAGGTTCTCGATCCGCACTCCCCACTGCCCCGGGCGGTAGGTCCCAGGCTCGATCGAGCTGATCATTCCAGGCTGCATCGCGGTCTGCGGCGTGGCCGCAGCCTGATAGGCGATGACCTGCGGCCCCTCATGCACGTTCATGAAGTAACCGACGCCATGGCCAGTCCCGTGGCCATAATCGACCTGGTCCGCCCAGATCGGCGCCCGGGCGATGGCATCGAGCAACGGCGAGAGGATCCCTCGCGGGAACTTGGCCCGCGACAGCGCGATCATGCCCTTGAGAACGCGGGAGCAATCGGCTTTCTGTTGCTGGCTCGGCTCGCCGATCGGCACCATCCGCGTGATATCGGTCGTCCCACCCAGGTACTGTCCACCTGAGTCGATCAGCAGCAGGCCATCGCCCTCGATCACGGCATGGGACTCTTCGGTGGCATGGTAATGCGGCATCGCACCATTGGCGTTATAGGCCGCAATCGTGGAGAAGCTCAGTGACACGAAGCCAGGACGACGGGCACGAGCGGCGCTCAGTTCTTCGTCAATGGTCAGTTCGGTGATGCGCTGCTTGCCCTGGCTGGCCTCGAACCAGGCAAAGAACTCGCACAACGCGGCACCATCCTGCTCCATGGCCTGGCGGATATGTGCAAGATCCCCCTCCTCCTTGCGCGACTTGCTAAGGGTGGTCGGGTTGATGCTCTCGACCAGACGCACCTGCTCATGCAGGTTGTCCAGCAGGCCGCGGGTTACCCGTGCCGGATCCACCAGCAGGCTCGCCGTGGCTGGAAGCCTGGCCAGCACGTCGTCGACCTCGGCGTAGTCGCGAACCTCGATACCATCGGCGGCCAGCACCAGGCACAGATGATGATCGACTTTGTCCCGCCCGACGAACAGGTAGGCCTTGTCCTGGCTCAGCAGGGCAAAGGAGACGAATACGGGGTTATAGGAAACATCACTACCACGCAGGTTGAACAGCCAGGCGATATCGTCGAGGGTGGCGATGAAATGCCAGTCGGCGCTTTTTTCCCGCAGCGTGTCCCGCAGCTCGGCGAGCTTTTGCGCTCGACTGACCGTGGCATGTGGCGCCAGGTGCTGGTAAACCGGATTGCCCGGCAGTTGCGGCCTATCGAGCCACACCTGCGCAAGCAGGTCCAGGTCCGTACGCAACTTGGCTCCCCGGGCCTTTAGACGTTCACTCAACTGGCGCGCCGGCGCCACAGCCATGACCGCGCCATCCACCGCGACGGTGCCATTGACCTGCTCCCCCAGCCACTCAAGCGCGCCCGGCTGTCCAGGACGCAGCTTCATCAGCTCGATGCCGCTGCCAGCAAGCTCCTTGTCCGCCTGCTCCCAGTAACGGCTGTCCGCCCACAGCCCGGCGAAATCCGCCGTGACCACCAGCGTGCCCACCGAGCCCTGGAATCCGGACAACCATTGCCGCCCCTGCCAGTAACCTGGCAGGTATTCGGACAGGTGGGGGTCGGCCGAGGGTACCAGCAGGGCGTCCACGCCCTCGCGGGCCATGGCCTCGCGCACGCGCGCCAACCGCGCCGGTACGGATTCGTGAAGGGGGGACTGACTGTTCATGCGTTCTCCTGCGCAAAGGTCTCGACAGATCCAGGCCGTCGATAATGAAACAGCCGCGCGGCGCCCGCAATCGCCACGACCATAACAAGACACGTCTTGCCGCAAGTGCCATGCCGAGCGCGCATCAAAGGCCCCCCTGACGCTCGTGAACACTCGACGGACCTGGAACACGCAGCCCACCTTATTTATGCCTGGGCCTCGCCCAGCTGGCAGTGCAGACCACCATCGGCGCCGCGCACCAGGCTGCGCAGCGCCTGGTAGGCAGCAAAGTTCACCCCCCGCGCCTGATGCAGGCTGAGCAGGTCAAGGAAGGGCTCCTCGACGAAGCACCCCGCAGCGGCGGCCCAGGCCTGCCGCGACTGCCACTGCAAATGCTGCAGCACCCGGCGTCCATCATCGCTGGCCTGAATGCTCACACTCAGCAACCCCGCGCAACGCTGCGCCAACTGCTCGCTGCGTGCGACCAATGCCTCGGCCAGCGCCTCCTGGCGCACCGGGGGCACGTCGTACTCGATCATCTGGGTGAACCACAGGGAATGGCTGTTGGCCGTCATGACACATCTCCTCGTTTCGAGCGCTTGCGGCAGATGGTCGTGGAGGGTAAAACCTCCAGTTAACTCAAGGTCAAGGAGTTTATCGTCGATGAAGCCCCCATCGCCCCAGGAACGCCTGCTCAGTGTCGGCCAACTTGCCGCACGCAGCGGCGTGGCCGTAACCGCGCTGCACTTCTACGAGACCAAGGGCCTGATCCACAGCACCCGCAATGCCGGCAACCAGCGACGCTACCCGCGGGCCGTGCTGCGCCGGGTGGCGGTGATCAAGATGGCCCAGCGCCTGGGCATTCCCCTGGCCGACATCGCCAACGCCCTGCAAGCCCTGCCCTGTGACCACACCCCCGGCGCCGACGACTGGCAGCGCCTTTCGGCGCGCTGGCGCGACGATCTGAGCCGGCGCATCGAGGAGCTGCTGATGCTGCGTGATCAGCTCGATGGCTGCATCGGCTGTGGTTGCATGTCGCTGAAGGAATGTCCGCTGCGCAACCACCACGACCGCCTGGGTGATGAAGGTCCCGGCCCACATCCACTCAGCCACGACTGACGGGCGGGCACGCTCGCTCAGATCACCACATTGCGCACGAAACGCACCGGCTCCTCGCCGTCGTTGCGATAGGCGTAGCGGCAATCACTGGGAAAGATGAAGAACTCGCCCTTGTCCAACTGCCGCTGGGCGTGCTCGATGATCAGCGTCAGGCGCCCTTCGGTCACATAGATCTGCTCGCTCCAGCCCGAGGCATCGGCCTCGCTGGCATAGCACTCGCCCGGGGCCA
>NZ_JAOCDM010000019.1 GCF_029840925.1 Pseudomonas sp. GD03858 | reverse complement strand
CATGGACGCCGAGGAAGCCGAGCGCTGCGGGTTGGTCAGCCGCCGCGTCAGCGACGCCACGCTGCTCGACGAAGCGCTGCAGGCCGCCTCGCGCATTGCCGGCTATTCGGGCCCGGTGACCATGATGGCCAAGGAAGCGGTCAACCACGCGTTCGAGAGCAACCTGAGCGAAGGCGTGCGGGTCGAGCGCCGGCTGTTCCACTCGACCTTCGCCATCGACGACCAGAAGGAAGGCATGGCCGCCTTCGCCGAGAAACGCGCCCCGCAGTTCATGCACCGCTGAGCCCCGGCGCCAAACCGTGGGCGCCAGCCTTGCTGGCGAAACAGGCGACGCGGTGGCTGGCACCGGCTACGCCGGTGTTCGCGGCTGAACCCGCTCCCACGGACCTCGGGCCATGCGCTCTCTCTGTGGGAGCGGGTTCACCCGCGAAGCAAGCGCCCGAGGTACCCGGCACCAAAGCGAGTCAATCGCTGTCCGGCGTGACCACCACGGTGCAGGTGGTCCCCGCCGCCAGCAGGAAGCCCTCGGGCACCTCATCGATATGAATGCGCACCGGCACCCGCTGCGCCAGGCGCACCCAGTTGAAGGTCGGGTTTACGTCAGCGATCAGCTCGCGGCTCTGCGGGTTGTCACGGTCGTAGATACCCCGGGCGATGCTTTCTACATGCCCCTTGAGGCGCTCGCCGCTCATCATCTGCAGCTCGGCCTGGTTGCCCACTTTCACATGGGGCAGCTTGGTCTCCTCGAAAAAGCCGTAGACCCAGAACGAATGCTCGTCCACGACCGCCATCACCGCCTCGCCGGTACGCGCGTAGTCGCCCCGGTGGATGTTCAGGTTGGTCACGTAGCCATCGACGGTGGCGACGATCTGCGTGCGCTTGAGGTTCAGCTCGGCGGCGGCCAGTTGCGCCTGGGCGTGCTGGTAGTCGGCCAGGGCCGAGTTGGCGATGTTGCTGGCGTCGTCGCGGTTCTCCTTGGAGATCACCAGGTTGTCCATATCGGCCCGGCGCTTGGCGTTGACCTTGCGCATCTCCCAGGTGGCCTTGCGCGATGCGACCATGGCCTTGGCCTGGTCCACCGCCAGCTGGTAGTGCTCGGGGTCGATGCGCATCAGCACGTCGCCCTTCTTCACCCGCTGGTTGTCCAGCACCGGCACATCGACCACATAGCCCGGTACATCGGCGGCGACATTGATGATGTCGGCGCGCACCCGACCGTCGCGGGTCCATGGCGTGGTCATGTAGTGCTGCCACAACTGGCGACCGATCACCACGGCGGCGGCCAGCACCAGCAGGGTGGCGATCAGGCTGAAAAACTTTTTCATCGAAGGATTCTCACCAGTAGAGCGACAGCGCCAGGGCGCCGAACAGGCAGACGAACAGCGACAGGCGCAGCAGCGCCGGGTGCCAGAAGAAGCGATAGCCATCCACGCTGGCGATGAACCGGTCCAGGCCCCAGGCCAGGCCCAGGGCGAACAGGAACATCAAGGTCATGGTGGGCATGTACACGCCATGGAAGGCGATCTCACGGGGCATGGTGCATTCCTTTCGCCGGTGCCAGCGGCGACTGTGGGTCGAGCAGGGAGGAACGGATGAAATGCAGGTAGCTCTGCGCACGGCGCAGCACCGAGGTGTCGAAGTGCCGGGCGAAGGGTTCGTCGGTGGCCTGCACACGGCTGATGGCATGATCCACCGCCACCAGGGCGCGCTCATGGTTGCTGGCGCTGGGCTGCAGGAACAAACGCGCCAGGGCCCGGCCCATCACGCGGATGGCCTGGCGCCAGGGCTGACTCTCGGCATAGGCCGGATGGACCGGCGCGCGGGCTTGCTCCTTGCGCAGCTCGATGATCGCGTGGCCGATCTCCAGCACGGTGAACATCCAGCCCATCAGCTCGCTCTGCACCCGCGGCTTGCCGGCGGCCAGGCCATAGGCCTGGTGCAGCAGGTCGCGGGTGCGGCTCTCGAAGGCCGACCCCAGCCCACGCAAGCGCCCGCCGATGGCGAACAGCACCTGTTCGCGCAGCGCCTGCTCCAGGCGGCTCCACAGCCAGCGGCTGTTGGGCGGCAGGATGATCGCCCCGGCGGCGGCGCAGACGAACATGCCGATGACCATGCCGATGTAGTCGTTGATGAAGGTATAGGGGTCATAGACGGTCAGGTTGTTCGGCACCGAACCGATGGCGAAGAACACCAGCAGGCCCAGGCCGTAACCCGCGTAAGCCGGGCGTGACGCAAGGAACGCGCCGAGCACGAACACCGGCGCCAGGACCATGCACAGCAGCGCGAAACCGTCGATCCAGGGGAACACGAAGAAGGTCTCGAAGAAGCCGATGAACGCGCCGAGCGCCGTGCCGCAGGCCATCTGGAACGACATGCGCTTGGGGTTCGGCGAGGCCGCCGACAGGCCCACGGTGACCGTGGCGATCAGGGTCATCATCGCGCCGCTGGGCCAGTCGCTGAGCAGCCAGTAGCTGCCCAGCAACAACAGCACCGCCGAGGCGCGCACGCCGGCGGCCAGCGACACCAGCCAACTGGTCTGGGCCACGTAGGGCTCGTCCCACTGCTCGCGCTCGTGCTTGTGCACCGCCAGCGAAGCGTGGGTCTCGGCGTAGCTGTACATCTCGTCGACAAAGCGATAGAGCAGTTCGAAGGCGGTATGGAAGTCGAGCAGGTCGGATTCGCTGGGGTTGGTTTGCAGGTATTGGGCGCGCAAGCCGCGCACTTGCGCCTGCAGGCCTTCCTTGTAGCTGCCCAGCTCCAGCGCCAGGCGCAGCGCGTCGGCGTCGGTCAGGGCGCGCCCCACATAAGGCTCGAGCAGCTCGGCGAGGGTCGCAAGCCCCGGCTCGATGGCGCCGACGATCTGCAACGGGCCACGGGCACGCAGCCGTTCGAGCAGCCGGTGCAGGGCGTTGAAGCGCGTGGTGATGGCCATGAACTCGCTGTTCATGCGCACCAGCCGGCCAGAGCGCCGACGCATGTGCGGATCTTCGAAGGCGGTGACGTTGCGCAGGCTCTCCAGGCCCACCGCCTCGGCGACGAAGCGCACGTTGCTGGTCTCGTAGCGGTCGCGCTGGCTGTCGCCATGCAGGGCCTCGACCACCACCCCGGCGAAGGTGCCGAAACGCTGGTACAGGGCGTTGCGCATGGCGGCGCTGGCCGATTGCGGCAGGATCGCGGCGCTGACGAAGGTCGAGACGAGAATCCCCAGGGCGATCTCCAGCACCCGCCATACCGCCGCCATGAACGCCTGGTCGGGGTGCTGCAGGACCGGCAGGCCGATCATCGCCGCCGTGTAGCCGGCCAGCACGAAGCCATAGGCGCGGAAGGTGCGGTAGCGCATGGCCCCCGCCGAGCACAGGCCGACCCACAGCGCCAGGCTGGGCAGGAACAGCTCGGTGTTCTGCGGGAAGATCGCGATCAGCGCGACCATCATCGCCGAGCCGGCCAGGGTGCCGAGCACGCGGTAGAAGCTCTTGGCGAACACATGGCCGCTCTGCGGCTGCATGACGATGAACACGGTGATCATCGCCGTGCGCGGCTGCGGCAACTCCAGGCGCATGGCCAGCCACAGGGTGATGAACGCGGCGGCCAGTACCTTGAAGATGTAGACCCAGGTGACGCCATCGGTACGCGCCCAGGCGAAGAAGCCCCGGCGCCATTCCAGGCTCCGCAGCCAGCGCAAGGGCAAGCTCAGTGTGCTCATTCGGGGTGATCCGGCTGGTCGAAGATGGCCAGGGTGGCCGGGGTTTTCGGCGCGGCCTGGCGCTCTTGATCGGGCACGTCCTTGCCCGCCTCGAGGCCGCCGCCCAAGGCGGTGACCAGCTCGGCGTGGGCGGTCAGGCGCGCGGCCTGCACCTGCTGCAGCACCTGTTGCTGGCGGAACAGCAGGGTCTGCGCATTGAGCACGTTGAGGTAATCGGTCAGGCCACGCTGGAAGGCGACTGTGGCGATGTCGTAGGTCTTCTGCGCCGCAGCCACGCTTTCTGCGGCGAAATGCGCCTGCTCCTTCATCGATTCGCGACGGATCAGCTGGTCGGAGATGTTCTTCAGCGCGCCGATCACCGTCTGGTTGTAGCGCGCCACGGCCATGTCATAGCCGGCCGAGGCCACGCCCAGTTGCGAGCGCAGGCGGCCGCCGTCGAAGATCGGCAGGCTGATGGCAGGCCCCACGTTGTAGTTGAACTTGCGCCCGGTGAGAAACTCCAGCGGCCCGCCACCGGTGGCCATGAAACCGAGGCCGCCGACCAGGTCGACATTGGGGAAGAAGCCGGCATGGGCCACGTCGATGCCACGAGCCTGGGCCGCCACCTGCCAGCGGCTGGCGACCACGTCGGGACGCTGGCCGACCAGTTCGGCGGGCAAGTTCGACGGCAAGGTGAGCGGCGCGCCAAGGGTCAGGCTCGGGCGTCGCAGCTTCGCGCCCTGCCCCGGCCCCTGGCCGGCCAGGGCCGCCAGCTGGTTGCCGGTCAGGGCGATTTCCTCGTTGAGGCTGTCGATCTGCCGATGGGTTTCCGGCAGCGGCGCCTCGGCCTGGCTGACCTCGAAATGGGTGCCGATGCCGCCGTCGAGGCGGCGCTTGGCCAGGGCGAGGATCTGCTCCTGCTGCACCAGCTCGGCCTGGACGATATCGCGTCGGGCGTAATGCAGGCTGAGCTGGATGTAAGCGCGCACCACGTTGTTCTCCAGCTCCAGCTGGGCCTGGCGCGCCTCGGCGACGCTCACGTGCGCCTGGTCCACGGCCTGTTCGCTGGCGTTGCGCTCGCGGCCCCACAGGTCCAGCGCGTAGCTCAGGCCAATGGCGGCATTGTTGTCCCAGGTATTGGCGCCGGACAGCGCGCCCGGGCCGTAGAACTGATCCTCGGGCCAGTTGTGGCGCTTGAGCGTGGCGTTGCCATTGGCCTGCAGCTTCTCGGCCGACTCGACCACGCCGGCCATGGCCTTGGCTTCACGCACCCGGGCGGCGGCCATGGCCATGCTCGGGCTGCCGGCCAGGGCCAGGGCGATCCAGTCGTTCAGCTGGGCATCGCCATAGCCGCGCCACCATTGCTGGGCTGGCCAGTTGGCATCGCGCGCGGCCTCGCGGATGGCCTCGTCGGTGGCGAGTGAATTGGCTTGGATTGTCTTGCTTTGCGGGGCAATGCCCCAGGTTCCGATACAGCCGCTCAAGGTGAGACAAAGGGCACAGGCACTGAGCGCATGGAGCGCTCTGATGTTGCGACGCGGCACAGCGGCGATTTCCCGAGGAAGAGGTGGAGGGGCCGAGCAATTCTAGGGGCGGGTTTCATTGGCGATAAGCGTATATTCCTGCGAATCTTTGTTACCAAAACAGCGATAATCCGGCTTTAGTCGGACGTGCATTTGCGTTACTTCATGTCACAATTTTGTCCTCTAAACCGAGAGTGACCCATGGACACCCTGCAAAACATGCGTGCTTTCAGTTGCGTCGCCCAGCTCGGCAGCTTCACCGCTGCCGCCGCGCAACTGGATACGACCACCGCGAACGTGTCGCGGGCGGTCTCCAACCTGGAAGCCCATCTGCAAACCCGCCTGCTCAACCGCACCACCCGGCGCATCGCGCTGACCGAAGCAGGCAAGCGCTACCTGATGCGCTGCGAACAGATTCTCACCTACGTCGAGGAGGCCGAAGCCGAGGCCAGCGATGCCCATGCGCGCCCGGCCGGGCAGCTGAAGGTGCATTCGATGACCGGCGTCGGCCAGCACTTCGTGGTCGACGCCATCGCCCGCTACCGCGAGTCGCATCCGGACGTGACCTTCGACCTGACCATGGCCAACCGCGTGCCCGACCTGCTGGACGAGGGCTACGACGTGTCCATCGTGCTGGCCAGCGAGCTGCCGGACTCGGGCTTCGTCTCCCAGCGCCTGGGCATCACCTACAGCATCGTCTGCGCCTCGCCCGAGTACGTGGCCCGCCACGGCAGCGCGCACAAACCGGCCGACCTGCTCCAGCATGCCTGCCTGCGCATGGTCAGCCCGGTGATCCCGCTGGAGAAGTGGCTGTTCGACGGGCCGGAAGGCCAGGAGATGGTCAACATCACCACCTCGCCGTTCCAGGTCAACTCGGCGGACGCGATGAAGACCGCGATCCGCAGCGGCATGGGCGTGGGCGTGCTGCCGATCTACACCGCCATCGATGGCCTGCGTGATGGCAGCCTGGTGCGGATCATGCCGGAGTATCGTCTGCAGGAGCTGAACCTGTACGCGATCTACCCATCGCGCCAGTACCTGGATGCGAAGATCAAGACCTGGGTCGAGTACCTGCGCAACTCGCTGCCGGAGATTCTCGCCGCCCATGAGGCCGACCTGAAGACCCACGAGCTGCTGATCGCCAACTGAAAAAGCCGGTGCATTGGGGGTGGGGACAATGGTAGGTTGCTAACCATTGATTCCAGCGTCTGGCAGACAGGGACATGGGAGGGCTTCGCCCTCCATCGCGACGCAAGGCCGCTCCTACAGGGTTACGCGGCACCTGTAGGAGCGGCCTTGCGTCGCGAAAGGGCCGCACAGCGGCCCCGCTCTTCTGCCTGACTCCGTCCTCCCGCCTTGCAGAGAAGCAGCCCGATGAAAAAGACCGTCCTGGCCTTCAGCCGCATCACCCCGGCCATGGCCGAACGCCTGCAGCAAGACTTCAACGTGATCGTGCCCAACCCCAAACTCGGTGACATCGCTGCCCAGTTCAGCGAAGCCCTGCCCGAGGCCCACGGCCTGATCGGCGTCGGCCGCAAGCTCGGCCGGGCGCAGCTCGAAGGCGCGGGCAAGCTGGAGGTGGTGTCCAGCGTCTCGGTCGGCTACGACAACTACGACCTGGACTACTTCAACGAGCGCGGCATCGCCCTGACCAATACCCCCGACGTGCTCACCGAAAGCACCGCCGACCTGGGCTTCGCCCTGATCATGGGCTGCGCCCGCCGCACCGCCGAGCTAGACGCCTGGACCAAGGCCGGGCAATGGCAGGCCACCGTGGGACCGGCGCAGTTCGGCAGCGACGTGCACGGCAAGAAACTGGGCATCGTCGGCCTGGGCAACATCGGCGCCGCCATCGCCCGCCGTGGCCACTTCGGCTTCAACATGCAGGTGCTGTACACCGGCAACAGCCGCAAGGCCGCGCTGGAACAGGAACTGGGCGCGCAGTTCCGCAGCCTGGACGCGCTGCTGGGCGAAGCCGATTTCGTCTGCCTGGTGGTGCCGCTGTCCGAGGACACCCGCAAGCTGATCGGCGAGCGCGAGCTGAAACTGATGAAGCCCAGCGCGTTCCTGATCAACATCGCCCGTGGGCCGGTTGTGGACGAGGCGGCGCTGGTCGAGGCGCTACAGAACGGCACGATTCGCGGTGCCGGGCTGGATGTGTACGAAAAGGAACCGCTGAGCGATTCGCCGCTGTTCAAGCTGCCCAACGCCCTGACCCTGCCGCACATCGGCTCGGCCACCGCCGAGACCCGCGAGGCCATGGCCAACCGCGCCATGGACAACCTGCGTGCGGCGCTGCTGGGCGAGCGGCCGCGAGACCTGGTGAACCCCCAGGTGTGGAAACACTGAAGCCTTCATCGCGGGGCTCGTGAGAACGCGCTTGCCCCGCGATGCATCATCGAGGCTGCCGCCGCCTGCCCAGTACCTTGCGCACCACATACCGCGGTCGGTGCTTGGTCTCCTGGTAGATCCGCCCGATGTATTCGCCAAGGATGCCGATCCCGATCAGTTGCACCCCACCCAGGAACAGGATCGCCGCCATCAGCGACGGATACCCCGGCAGGTCGTTGCCGAACACCAGCTTGTCGATCACCAGGAACGCCGCATACACCAAGGCGACCAGCGAAACCCCGCCACCGAGGTAGGTCCATAGCCGCAACGGCACGGTGCTGAACGAGGTGATGCCGTCCAGCGCCAGGTTCCACAGGCGCCAGAAGCCGAACTTGCTGTTGCCCGCCGCGCGCTCCTGGCGGTCGTACTCGATGATCTCGGTGCGAAAGCCCACCCACGACAGCACGCCCTTCATGAACAGCTGCTGCTCCGGCATCTGCCGGATGGCGGCGACCACCTTGCGATCGAGCAGGCGGAAATCGCCGACGTTCTCCTCGATGGGCATCGAGGCGATGGCGTTGTGCAAGCGGTAGTAGAGCCGCGCCGTCCAGCGCTTGAAGCGCGTGTCGGCGATGCGGCTGCGGCGCTTGGCCAGGACCACGTCGGCCCCGCCCTGCCAGCGCTCGATCATCTGCGCCACCACTGCGATCGGGTCCTGCAGGTCGACATCGATCGGCACCACCGCATCGCCCTCGGCATACTCCAGCCCTGCGAACAACGCCGACTCCTTGCCGAAGTTGCGCGAGAAGCTGATCGCCGTGACCCACTCGTCGCCAGCGGCCAGCTCCGCGCAGATGGCCTCGGTGTCGTCGCTGCTGCCATCGTTGACGAAGACGATCTCCACCGTCTTGTCGCGCAGCGACGGCTCGGCGCGCACGGCCTGGTAGAAGCGCCGCAGGGTCTCCTGCTCGTTGTATACCGGTACCACCAGGGTAATGTTCATGGGGTTCTCCGTCTGAACACCACGGTGTGCGAATAGGCGTAGCCCACCACCAGGCTGACCAGGGAGAAGGTTACCAAAGTCAGCCAGGGCGACAGCTCGGCATGGTCGGAGAAAGCGCCGATGGCCACGCTCAGGCCGCCCATCCCCAACAGGAACAGCACATAGCGCCGACGGCTGGGGCGCACGGCGAAGGTGAAGTGGGCATTCATGTAGTAGGACAGGCTCGCCGCCACGGCGAAGCCCAGCAGGTTGCTGCCGGCCTGGCGCAGCCCCAGCCCCAGGTGCAGGCCCAGGAACACCAGCCAGTGCGCCAGGGTGTTGCCGACGCCGACCAGGCCATAGCGGATGAAACGCGACAGGCTCATTGGCCCGTATCCTGCGCCGGATGCACCAGCACATAGGCGGCGTCGCCGACCAGATGGATATCGTAGAAGCGGCTGGAAACCTCTGGCGCAGGGCTGCTCGCCAGCACCTGCCGGCGATCCAGCGGCGCGCCGCCATAGAAGGTGTGCAAGTCGCCGATACCCATCCGCGGCAACATCTCGGGCAATACCAGGTAGTTGTAGGCGTGGATCCTGGCGATCGCCGGCATCGCCTGCAGCGTGCCCTGGGCTGCCGGAATCCAGGGCTGCTTCAGCCAGAACCCCAGCAGGTAATGATGCCTGGCCCCCCGCAGCGCCGGCGTGGACGACAGATCGTGGGCCAGGGCCTGGGCGATCGACTGGTGCAAGGTCTTCTGCAACACCAGCACACGACCATAGGCATAGGCATACGAGAGCATGAACAACACCGGGATCGCCAGCACCAGCACACGGATCCGTGGCAGCCCGGCCAACGTGTCATGGGCCAGGTACGCCAGCAGCGCCAGGAAGGCTCCCAGCCCGAGCAGCACGCGCACCGTCTGCTCGAACTCCGCCAGCAGCAGGATCAGGCCAGGCACGCACAGAAGCACCAGCGGCACCGGCAACAACAAGGCCAGGCTCAGGCCCAGGCGCTCGCGCCCAGGCAACGGGCGACGCCACACGGCGAGCAGATGCCGCCCCAGGGCCAGCAACGCCAGCAGGATCAGCGCGGCGAAGACCCAGGCGCTCACCGGGGTGACCAGCAGGCCGACCGTATCGACCGTAGCCGCCAGCCGATGGCCGACCTCGCCCAGCCACTGGCCATCGAACGCCAGCAGCCCGGCACGGCTCGAGCTGACCATCCAGGCACTGCTGGCGTAGTACAACAGACAGCCGAGCAGCAACTGGCCAAGGCGCGCGCCGACACGCCGACCGATCAGCGCCAGCCTGGCGCCCTCGATGACCCGGCGCATCGCCTCGAGGCCACACAATGCGGCGAACAGGTTCACAGCGGGTTGGTACAGCGCGGCCGCCATCGCGACCAGCAGCGCCCCGTAGAGCCAGCCGCGCAGCGGCTGCGCGCCGAGGACGATGGCCCACGCGCAGGCCGCCAGCGACAGGGCCATGGTGGCGCCGTCGTACTGGTACGAAAGGTTCTGCAGAAAGAACGGCTGGCACCACAGCGGCAGCACCACCAGCACGGCGCTGAGCGTCGGCGTGGCGAACCAGTGCCGCACCAGGCGCGCCAGGGCATCGCCCGTGAGCAGCACGGCCAGCAGCAGCGGCAGCGGGTAGAGGTTCACCGCCCCCGGCGCGAAACTGAGCGCGGCGAACAGGGCGACCACCAACGGCCGCCCTACATGCCCCCAATCATTGCTGGCCAGGTGCTGGCGCGCGAAGTCGTCCAGGAACGGCATGTCGGCCATGAGCAATGGCAGGATGTGCAGCGCCAATGCCGCCGAGCACAGCAGCCAGAGCTGCACCGGCGTCAGCGGCCTGTTCCAGGATGAAGCGCAGGACATTCCCTTTCCCCAGACGAAAACGTCCGGGCAAGTCTAGCCAGCCTCTCTCACCGCGCCAGCGCGGCCGATGCGGGCCTGGCCACGGGCTTGCGAAACACCAGCACATTGCCCGCCATCACCGCCACCA
Organism: Pseudomonas sp. GD03858; assembly: GCF_029840925.1. Taxonomy (GTDB): domain Bacteria; phylum Pseudomonadota; class Gammaproteobacteria; order Pseudomonadales; family Pseudomonadaceae; genus Aquipseudomonas. Next base: position 54,800 of record NZ_JAOCDM010000019.1, on the reverse strand, counting down.
ACCCCAGCAACGCCGGCGCCGTCCACTCGTAGCCCTCGGCAAACGCCGACACGTTCAACGCCACCAGCGGGAACAGCACCGTGCAGTAGGCCGCCCGCTCCGGCCCCATGCGTCCGACCAGGGTCAGGTAGGCGGTGAAGGCGATCACCGAGCCCGGGATCACCAGGTACAGCAGCGAACCGATGTAGCGCGCGTTCCATTCGATGGTGAAGGGAATGCCGCTTACCAGGCAGTACACCGCCAGCATCGAAGCGCCATACAGCATGCCCCAGGCATTGGTCGTCAGCGGCTTGAGGCCGGCCTTCTGCTGCAAACTCGACAGCATGTTGCCGGCCGAGAAGCACAGCGTGCCGAGCAAGGCCAGCCCCAGCCCGTAGAGGGTTTCGCGGCTGGCCGCATGATGGGAGAGCTCCGGCCAGAACAGCAGCCCCAGCCCCAGCAGCCCCATTGCGCCACCGCCAATCACGTTGGCGGCGATCTTCTGGCCGAAGAAGATCCGCGCATTGATCGCGTTCCACAGCGTCGCGGTGGAGAACACCACGGCGATCAGGCCGCTGGCGACCCACTGGCTGGCGGTGAGAAAACACATGAAGTTGACGCAGAACAGGCAAAAGCCCTGGGCCAGGCACACCAGGTGGCCGCGCCGGTCCATCGGTTGCAGGCGGCGGGTGAGCAGCAAGAACGCGAACAGCACCGCCCCGGCCAGAGCGAAGCGGTAGACGATCGACACCGCGATGGCAACCTCGCCCAACTGCAGTTTCAGGGCGATCCAGGTGGTGCCCCAGATCAGGACGGTGAGCAGGTAGAGCGACAGGTTCATGTTGGACTCCCTCGACAGGCATTAGGCCCATCGCGGGGCAAGCCCGCTCCCACAGGCCGCAGAAGGTCTTCGTGGGAGCGGGCTTGCCCCGCGATGGGCACCCCATGAGCCCAGTTTCTTGCGCCACACCGGTCCGGCGCTTGCACAAACTTGCGCTTTTCCACTCGCGCCAGCTGTCTTCTCGGCGCCAGCGCAGTACGATGGCCAGCAGAGGAACCGCCCATGCCCGCACTCGATCACCTGCACGTCTTCAACGCCATGCACGCCTCGCCCAACGCCCGGCTGGAGCTGAGCGCGCACCTGGGCGACGGACTGGCGGCCGCCTTGTGGAGCAACCGCGACGACGCCCGCGACTACCACGCCCCCAGCCACCACACCCTGTCCTGCTACATCGCCGACGGCACCGGCACCTTCCGCCGCCAGCGCCCGGCCGACAAGGGCGCGCCGGACAAGCTGTGCATCATGCCCGCCGGCCACGAGTCGAACTGGGTGGTCAACGGGCCGATCCGCCTGGCCCACCTGTACATCAGCGAGGCGCAGTTCGCCCTCGGCTGTACCCGCCTGCTGGACCGCGAACCGCGAGAGATGCAACTGCGCGAAGAAACCTTTCTCGACGAACCCCAACAGGCCCGGCGCTTCCGGGAGCTGATCACCCTGGACTGGGCCGAACCCGGCGAACGCTTGCTGGCCAGCAGCCTGGCCCACGACATCATCGACCACGCGGTGCTCAACCAGGCTGGCTTGCGCCAGGGCCTCAAGCTCAAGGGAGGTTTGGCGCCGTACCAACGCAGGCAGTTGGTGGACTACATCGAAGCCAACCTCGACCAGCCGCTGACGCTGGGCGAGCTGGCGCTGCGCTGCAACCTGTCCGAATACCACTTCGCGCGGATGTTCCGGGCGAGCTTCGGCCTGCCGCCGCACCAGTACCTGCTGGCCCGACGGCTGCAGCGGGCGTGCCGCTTGCTGCGCCTGGACGCGCTGCCATTGGGCGAGGTGGCGCTGGCGTGTGGATTCGCCAGCGCCAGCCATTTCAACAACCGCTTCCGCCAGGTGCTGGGCGCGACGCCGGGGGAGTATCGGGCGGCGTTCGCCAGTTGCAGGAGCGGCCTTGTACCGCGAAAGGACCGCAACGCGGTCCCGGCGATCTAGAATTCGAACGTGCTCGACAGACTGACCTGCCGCGCATCCCCCACCGCAACGAAGTAACGGTTCACCGCCGAGCTGTAGTAAACCTTGTCGAACAGGTTCTTCACGTTCAGTTGCAGACGCACCTTGTGCTCGTCCAGCCTGGTCTCGTAGCTGGCGAAGGCATCGGCCACGGTGTAGGCCGGCAGCTCGAAATCGTTGGTCGCATTGCCGGCCCGCTCGCCCACATAGCGGGCACCGGCGCCCAGGCGCAGGTTGTCGCCGCCGAACAGGCTGCCGTAGTCGTACACCGCCGACAGCGAACCGCTGTGCCGGGCGACGTTCTGCAGGCGATTGCCCTTGAGCTGCGGGTCCTTGGTCACCTCGGCATCGGTGAAGGCATAGGCGCCGATCAGGCTCCAGCGCTCGCTGAGCTGGCCGCTCAAGTCCAGCTCGACACCTCGCGAACGCACCTCGCCGGCGTTGCTGTAGAGGATGGTGCCGGGCTGGCTGTCGCCATCGGCCACCAGCACATTGCGCTTGGTGATGTCGAACAGCGCCAGGGTACCGGTCACCGCGCCCGGCACATCGAGCTTGGCCCCGATTTCCCACGACTTGCCCTCTTCCGGCGCGACGCCGGAGTCGAGGGTCAGCGTGCGGCCACCGCCGATGCTCAGCGGGGCGATGGTGGAGTTGGGCTTGAACGACTCGCTGTAGCTGCCATAGAACGACAGCTGTTCGTCGACCTTGTACACCACGCCGGCATGGGGCACCCAGGTCTGGTCGCTGGTGTCGGTGTTGGCGGTGAACGGTCGGCCACGACCGGCGTACTGGTCGTACTGCTGGAAGCGCCCGCCGGCCACCAGGATCCAGTGCTCGTCCAGGTGCCAGGCATCCTGGAGGAACAGCGAGTCGCTGCGCAGCTTGTCGGTCTGGTCACTGTCGCTGGCACGCACGGTGGTGCCCTGCACTTCTCGGCCATAGACCGGGTCGAGGTAGCTGAAGGTCGAGCGGCTGTTCTGGCGGATCAGGTCGGCGCGGTAGACCTTGCGGTCCTCGTGGTCGGCGCCCAGCACCAGGTCGTGGCGCATGCCCGCCAGCTCCACGCTGCCGTTGAGGCTGAGGGTGGCGAACTGATCGCGGCTCATCGCGCCCTGGGTGCCGTCGATGCTGCGCGTCAGGGTGCCCCTGCGTTCATCCACCCCGGTCACGCGGACCTGGCTGGCGTCGTAGGTCTCGCGGTTGAAGCTGTAGCCGAAATGCAGCTTCCAGTCGTCGGCCAGTTGGTGATCGACCTCCAGGCTGTACAGGTCGGAGCGCCCTTGCATGTCGTTGAACGGCTCGTCGAGACGGCGGGTGGCGGGAATGTCCAGCGGGTGCCCATCGCTGCCGAAGGCGGTGCCGCGGTCGAACGGGTAGAGAAACTCGCGGTGCTCGTAGGTCAGCACCACCTGGGTATCCTCGCCGTACCAGGCCAGCGACGGCGCCACCAGCGATTCGCGATGCACACCGTAGTTGCGCCAGTAGTCCTCGTCCTCGTGGTCGACGATCAGCCGGTAGGCCAGGTTGCTGTCGCCCAGCGCGCCGGTACTGTCCAGGCCACCACCGCTGCCGTTCTTGCCGCTGCCGTAGGTCGAGCCGCGCAGGGTCAGGGCGTTGTATTGCTCGAGCTGCGGACGCTTGCTGACCACGTTGATCACCCCGCCCGGGTCCTGGATGCCGTACAGCAGCGAGGCCGGCCCCTTGAGCACCTCGACCCGCTCGGTGCTGGCATTGAGCGCGCGGCCCTGCACGATCGGCATGCCATCGCGCATGATCGAGCCGTCGCGGTTGTCGCCAAAGCCACGCTTCATCACGGTGTCGGCGGTGCCACCGAAGTTGTTGCCCTGGGTGATGCCGCTGACGTTGTACAGCGCGTCGTCGAGGTTGCGCGGCGCCTGGTCGCGGATCACCTGGGCCGGCACCACGTTGATGGCCTGGGGGATATCCAGGGTCGGGCCCTGGCCGCGCATGATCGAGGCGCTGGTCGGCGGCTGGTAGCTGTAGCTGTCGCTCTGGGAGTCGATATTGATCGCCTGCAGCTTGAGCGCGCCGGAAGTATCCATGGGCTCCAGGGTCAGGGTACGGGCGTCGAGACGGCGCCAGCCCAGGCCCGAACCGCCGAGCAATTGCTGCAGGGCCTGCTCGGCGTCGAAGGTACCGTTCAAGGCCGGGGCCTGCAGGTCGGGCAGCGCCAAGGTGTAGACCACGCTCTGCCCGGTGGCGCGACTGAAGGCATTGAGCGCCTGGGCCAGCGGCTGGCTTGGCTGGGCGAAGCGGTAGGCCTGGCTCTGCTGCGCGGCCAGGGCCTGGGGCGCGACGGCCATCGCGGGCAAGGAACAGAGACCGAACCAGAGCGGGACACAACGCGGGGAGAACTTCATGGACGCTGACCTGTGAGAGGGATGATCGTTTGCGAATGAATCGCACTTCCACTCACTACACGTATGCCGCGGTGGGATACCTCATCGCCTGATCGGATTTTTTTGCCGTACCGACGCCATCGCGGGTAAACCCGCTCCCACGCAGCTTGTGTCTGGCTCGTGGGAGCGGCGGTACGCCGATGCGACTTGCCCCGCGATGGCGTCGGCACAGGTCAACGCAATACGGTCAGTCGCCCCAGCAGTGTCTGCCGCGAAAAGCCCATGACCTTGCCCAGCGAGTCCAGCGCCGCCAGCGGCTCTTCCAGCGGGAAACTGCCACTGACCTTACGCTGCGCCAGATCACCGTCGAGCAGCAGGATCCGCCCGGGGTAATAGCGCCCGAGGTCCTCGACCACCTGCCCCAGCGGTACTTGGTAGTAGTTCAGCCAACCCTGGCGCCAGGCCAGGCGGCTTTCGCTGTCCGCGACCTCGACGGCGCCGGCCTCGCCCGCGGCATAGGCCAATTGCTGGTTGGCCGTCAGCTCCCGGGGCATCTGGCCCGGCCCCGCCGTGACCGCCACCCGCCCGCTGCGCACCGTGACCAAGGCGCCTTGATTCTGGTCGCGAACTTCGAACTGGGTACCCAGCACGCGCACCTCACCGCCATTGGCCTCGACCATGAACGGCTGGCCGGTATGGGTCACTTCGAAGAACGCTGCGCCCCGCAGTAGCCGCACGCGCCGCTCGCCATGGTCGAAATCCACCACCACGGCGCTGCCGGCGTCCAGCGTGAGCTGCGAACGGTCCGCCAGGGTCACCTGGCGCACTCGCTCGCCGCTGGTGTAGTCGGCGCGCAGGTCCTGCAGCCAGGACTGTGGCTGCCAGCCCGCCGCGCAACCCAGCGCCAGCACCAGGCAGGCCGCGACCGCCAGGCCGCGCCAGGGGCGTCGGCGGGATGGTCGGTTCATCGCCTCGAGGTACTGCTGCAGGCTGTCCCGTTCCTCGAGCGCCAGCCGCGCCGCCGGTACTTCGCTCAGCCGCCACAGCGCCTGGGCCTCGGCATAGGCCTGGCGATGGGCCGGGTGCTCCAGCAGCCAGCGCTTGAACGCCGCGCCCTGCGCCTGCGCCGGCTGCTGCTGGATACGTCCCAGCCAGCGCAGGGCCGCCTGGGACTGTTCGGCGCTGATCGGCTGTTCAACATTCATCGACGGGCGCTCCCTGGCCGGCGCAGTGGGGATGCGGGTTCGGCGACGCTCGCCTTGCACGCTTCGAGGGCGCGCATCATATGCTTTTCCACTGCGCTCTGGGACAGCTGCATGGCCTTGGCGATCTCACCGTAGGTACAGCCATGGATGCGGTTGAGCAGGAAGATCTGCCGGGTACGCTCGGGCAAGGCGCGCAGGGCCGCCTCGATGCGCTGCAGGTCGTGGTCGACTTCCAGGGCCTGTTCGGGTGCCGGGGCGCACGCCGGATCATCAGCGTTGTGCAGGCCCTCGGTGGCGCGATCCCGCGTGCCTTCGCTGCGCAGATGGTCGATGGCCAGGTTGCTGGCACTGCGCAACAGGTAGGTATCGAGCGCCTCGACCTGCACCTCGGGGCGACGCCAGAAACGCAGGAACAGGTCCTGGACCAGGTCCGAGGCCGTGGCGCGGCAGCCGATGCGCCGGCTGACCAGCGCCTCCATGCGCGCGCGCTGGGCGAGGAACACCTGGAGAAAACGCGCCCGGCCACTGCCGTTGTCGGCGCCCGGCTCGCTCACCGCCCTACACCGCCAGCACGGCCAGCAGCGGCCCGAGCACCAGGCTGGCCGCTGCCAGGCCAAGCAGCAGGCGCGGTTGATAGGGCAGCGCGAATACCCATAGCGTCACCCCGGCCATCAGCACCGCGATCCACTCCACCAGGCCCAAGGCCCAACCACGCCAATGCACGGCCAGGACCACCGACAGCAGCAGCAACGCCCAGCCGCCCAGGCGCAGGGCGCGCAGCTGGAACGCCGTGGGCTTGCGTCCGAGCAGGTCGCTGAAATGCTTGTCCATGGCCAGGCACAGGCCGGCGAAACCGGCGAAGCCGATCAGGGCGATCGCCAGCATCAGCTCGCCTCCACGGTTTTCACCGCGCGTGGCGCACGCTTGGGCGCAGGCTTGGGCGCGCGCAGCATCTTGCCAGCCGCCCAGGCCAGGAACAGCCCGGTCGCCAGCGCGGTGAGGTCGAACCCGGCCATGACCCAGTCGCCCGTGGCGATGGAATGGTCCAGGCCCTTGCCGGTGGTCAGGGCATTGAGCAGCGGCAGCAAGGCGAACGCCAGCGCGCCCAGCAGCAACTGCTCGCCCCAGGCGCGACGCCCCGGCCGCAGCATGGCGTGCAGCAACGACAGCCCCCAGGCCAGGAAGAACGCATCGATTTCCCAGTCGGCGCGCCCTTCCAGGCCTACCGGCAGCAGGCGATTGGTCCAGAAGAACGCCGCCACGCCCAGCAGCAGGCCGCTCATGCCGGCGATGTTCAGCACTTCGACCAGGCGCAGCTCGCCGGGCATGCGCGCGCTCTTGGCATGCTTGAGCTGGCGCTTGCCCAGCCACATCACCAGGCCGGTGCCGATCACCGCCGTGCCGGCCACGCCGAACACGAAGTACAGCCAGCGCAGCCAGGGCCCGGCGAAGTTGCCCATGTGCAGGCCGACCAGGGTGAAAGAGGTCTTCATCGCCGCGCTTTCCGGCGTACCTTGCTGAAGCAGTGCGCCGCTGCTGCCGTCGAAGGTCCAGGTGGCGCTGCGCGAATAGGCGACGCTGTCCGCGGGCGTCCAGGAGAAGTTGACCCGGGCATTGCGATCACCGGGGTTCAGCACCTGGATGAAGCCCATCCGCGCCCCCGGCGCATGTGCCTGGACCTTGGCGTACAACTCGGTCAACGGCACCAGCGGCGCCGGCTGGGCGGCAGCGCTGACCACCTCGTCACGCCCGAACAGGTCGTTGAAGTAACCATCGCTGTCGCCGTAGCTGGCCAGGATGCCGGCCGGCATGACCATGTACATGAAGATCACCAGGCTGCTGTAGCTGATCATCAGGTGGAACGGCAGCACCAGCACGCCGATGGCGTTGTGCCCGTCGAGCCAGGAACGCTGGCCCTTGCCGGGGCGGAAGGTGAAGAACTCCTTGAAGATCTTCTTGTGGGTGATGATCCCGGTGACCAGCCCCAGCAGCATGATGAAGGCGCAGAAAGTCGACAGCCAGCGCCCCCATGGATGGGGCATCTGCAGCTGGAAGTGGAAGCGGTAGAAGAACTCGCCACCGCGCGTGTCACGCGCCTCGACCGCCTCGCCGCTGCGCGCGTCCAGCGCCTTGTTGGTGAAAGCCGCGCGACCGACGCCGTTGGGGTCGCGCCAGGTGACACCGAGGGCGGCATCGCGCTCGCTGGGCAGGCGAATGAACCAGGTGCTGGCATGGCCGGCGTTGGCTTCGAGATAGCGCTGGGCCATGCCGAGGCTGGCCACCGGGTCCAAGGGGTGAAACTGGACCTCGGGCTGGGTCCAGTGGCTGATCTCGTCCTTGAAGTACGACAGCGTTCCGGTGAGGAAAATGGCGAACAGCAGCCAGCCGAAGATCAGGCCGGTCCAGGTGTGTAGCCAGGCCATGGCCTGGCGCAAGCCCTCTTTCATGGCTGTTTCATCCAATAGGCCAGGCCATTGATCAACCCCAGCGCCAGGCTCGGCAGCAGCACGCCGAGCCAGGCCCGCCAGGCGCTGCGGCAGGCGAAGCACCAGAGAAAGGCCAGCAGATAGACCACGAACGACAGCATCATGCCGGTCAGCGCGGCATCGACCTGGGCCATGGGCGCGAGCAGGGCGATGGCGATGCTGGCCATGGACGCCAGCAGGTAGCCGCCCAGCAACGCGGCCAGACTGCGCGAGGTCACGGCCAGGCGGTAGCTCAAGGGGATGCCGGCGGCTTTGCTGTTCATGGCGAGGGTCCGAGGGGCGGGGCTGCAATAGTAATGATTTTAATTCTCACAGGCAAAACATCAGAGATGAGTTGCCAGGCTGAACCATCGCGCAGTGAACGCCCGGATATCGGCATCGATTGCCGAACACCGGACGGATGAATACAATGCGAACAATTCTTACTTCCAGTTGCGCTACCTGGCGCCGGAGTCGCATCGGTGCCCAGCGCCCTCTCTTCCACCGTCGAAGGTCTCTACCTCGCCCATCACAGCTGGCTGACCGGCTGGCTGCGGCGGCGCCTGGGCTGCCCGCACAGCGCCGCCGATCTGGCCCAGGACACCTATGTGCGCCTGCTCCAGGCGCGCGAAGCGCCGCAACTGGTCGAACCCCGCGCCTTCCTCACCACCGTGGCCAAGCGCGTGCTGTGCAACCACTTCCGCCGCCTGGAACTGGAGCGCGCCTACCTCGAGGCCCTGGCACAACTCCCCGAACAAGTGGCGCCCAGCGAAGAGCAGAAGGCGATCATCTTCGACACCCTGCTCGAGCTCGACCGCCTGCTCGATGGCCTGCCGCCGCTGGTCAAGCGCGCCTTCCTGCTGGCCCAGGTCGATGGCCTGGGCCAGGGCGAGATCGCCCGTGAGCTGGGCATCTCGCTGGCGACGGTCAAGCGCTACCTGCACAAGGCAGCCCTGCGCTGCTACTTCGCCCTGTGAACAGCGCGTTCGCCCCACATATCGCCGAGCAGGCGGTGCATTGGCTGATCGAATCGCAGAGCGCCGGCTTCGACCAGCAGCAGGCCCTGGAACGCTGGTTGCTGGCCGACAGCGAGCACCAGCGGGCCTGGGCGCATATCCAGCAGGTCAACCAACGTCTGCGCGGGGTGGCCTCGCCCGTGGTTCATGCGACCCTCGAGGCACCGCCCTCCCCGGCCCGGCGCCGAGCGCTCAAGGCACTGCTGCTGACAGGGCTGGCCAGCGCCACCGGGCTGGGCCTGCACGGGCACAATCCAGTGCCGGGGCTGCTGGCCGACTACCGCAGCCCGGTGGGACAACGGCGGCATCTGGCGCTCGATGACGGCAGCCAACTGCACCTGAACACCCGCAGCGCCGCCGATGTGCGCTTCGACAGCGAACAACGCCGGGTGCGGCTGCTGGAGGGCGAGCTGCTGCTGGAGGTGAACAGCGACCCGCGACCGTTGCGCCTGCACACGGCCCAGGGCGAGTTGCGCCTGGACAGCGGTCGCTTCGACGTACGCCAGTTCGACGGTTTCAGCCTGGTGTCGGTGTTCAGCGGCAGTGCCAGCGTGGCGGGCACGGCGTTGCTGGCCGGCCACCAGGCGCGCTTCGCCGCGGATGGCTGGCAGGCGGTCGCGCCGCTGGACCCGAACCGCGCGGCCTGGGTCGACGGCATGCTGGTGGTGTCGCAGATGCGCCTGACGGACTTTCTCGCCGAACTGTCGCGCTACCGGCTCGGGCAGCTCGGTTGCAGCGAACGGGTGGCCGACCTGCGGATTTCCGGGTCGTATCCACTGGCAGACAGTGAGCGGATCCTGGAGATGCTGGAGGTGGCGCTGCCGGTGAAGGTGCGGCGGTTCACCCGCTACTGGGTGTCGCTCGAGGCTGCGTCAACCGGCTGAACAGCGAGTGATGGTCATGGCCTGTGAGCGTTGGTGCTTCTTGCCTCGTGAGTGCCTTGCATCGCCATCGCGGGGCAAGCCCGCTCCCACGGGCTCCTGCTGAAATTCTTTTCAATCACCTGAGCCATTTCCCGAACCTCGCGTGACAGAGAAGGCAGAACCCTCTCGTCACAGGACCTTCGCCACATGCCCCTGCGCCCCAGCCCCCTCGCCTACGCCCTGATCCTCGCCGCGCCGTTCGCCCTGGCCGGCGAATCCCGCGATTACCACATCGCCTCCGGCACCCTGGAACAGGCCCTGACCCAGTTCGGCCGCGAAAGCGGCGCGCTGATCTCGTTCAGCCCGGCACTGACCCAAGGCCTGGATAGCCCTGGCCTTGAGGGCCAGTACGAGGTCGGCCAAGGCCTCGACACGCTGTTGCGCGGCAGCGGCCTGCAGGCGCGCCGGGAGACCGACAACGCCTACAGCCTGCAACCGGTGCAGGCCACCGGCCAGGACGCGGCCATGGAGCTGGGCGCCTCGACCGTGGTCGGCGACTGGCTGGCCGACGCGCGCCAGGACAACGTCTTCGAACACCCCGGCGCCCGCGACGTGGTGCGCCGCGAGGAGTTCGAGCGCAGCGGCGCCAGCAGCGCCCGCGAAGTGCTCAACCGCATCCCCGGCGTCAACGCCCCGGAGAACAACGGCACCGGCAGCCACGACTTGGCGCTGAACTTCGGCATTCGCGGGCTCAACCCGCGCCTGGCGTCGCGCTCCACCGTGCTGATGGACGGCATCCCGGTGCCCTTCGCGCCCTACGGCCAGCCGCAGCTGTCGCTGGCGCCGATCAGCCTGGGCAACATGGACGCGGTGGACGTGGTGCGCGGTGGCGGCGCGGTGCGCTACGGCCCGCAGAACGTCGGCGGCATCGTCAACTTCGTGACCCGCGCCATTCCCGAGCAAGCGACGTTCAAGGCGGCGATGCAGAACCAGGTCAGCCCGTCGTCCAGCCACGATGGCTTCAAGAACAGCGCCAACCTGCTGGTCGGCGGCACCAACGCCAACGGCCTGGGCGGCGCGCTGCTCTACTCCGGCACGCGTGGCGGCGACTGGCGCGAGCACAGCGACACGCAGATCGACGACCTGATGCTCAAGGGCAAGCTGCAGCTCGACGAGGCCAACAGCCTGCACGCCATGGCCCAGTACTACGAGGGCGAGGCGCAGATGCCCGGTGGCCTGAGCAGCGCCGACTTCGACGCCGATCCGTACCAGTCGACCCGCCTCAAGGACAAGTTCTGGGGCCGCCGCACGCTGTTCAACTTCGGCTACGACTACAAGCAGGACGACCGCCAGTTCAGCGTCAACAGCTTCTTCACCAAGACCCTGCGCAGCGGCTACCTCGACCAGGGCAGCTTCGTCTCGCTGTCACCGCGCGAATACTGGGTGCGCGGCATCGAGACCCGCTTCTCCCAAGGCGTCGCCCTGGGCGACAGCTGGCACGAACTGGGCATCGGCTACCGCTACGTCAACGAAGCTGGCCACGAACTGCGCTACCGCGAGCCGAGCAACGCCAACCGCCTGCCAAGCAGCGCCAGCCGCAACGACCGCGATACCCGTGGCGGCACCGAAGCCCACGCGATCTACCTGGACGATCGCATCGACATCGGGCGCTGGACCATCACCCCGGGCATCCGCTACGAAATGATCGATTCCGAGCAGAGCAACAAGCTCAGCGGCCAGCGCTACCAGGGCAGCTACAACACCGCGCTGCCGGCGCTCAACGTGATGTACCACCTGACCGACAACTGGAACCTCTACGCCAACACCGAAGGCTCGTTCGGCAGCGTGCAGTACAGCCAGATGCCCAACCGGGTCAGCAGCGGCGAGGTGAAACCGGAGAAGGCACGCACCTGGGAAGTCGGCACGCGCTACGACAATGGCGACCTGCAGGCGGAAATCGGCGCATTTCTGATCAACTTCGACAACCAGTACGAAAGCAACCAGACCAACGACTCGGTGATCGCCCGCGGCGAAACCCGCCACCAGGGCATCGAGACCAGCCTGCGCTACGCCCTCGACGGCCTCAGCCCGGCGCTGGCCGGGTTCGACGTGCACGCCGGCTACGCCTTCGTCGACGCCAGCATTCGCGAAGACGGGCCGAACAAGGGCAACCAGGTACCGTTCTCGTCCCGCCACAAAGGCACGCTGGGCGTGGGCTACACCCAGGGCCCGTGGCAGCTGAACCTGGACAGCAGCTTCCAGAGCAGCCAGTACGCCGACAACGCCAACACCAGCCGCGAGAGCGCCGACGGCAGCACCGGGCGCATACCCGGCTACATGCTGGTCAGCACCCGCGCCGGCTACGACTTCGGGCCTACGCTTTCGAACCTCAAGGTGGCGGTGGGAGTGAAGAACCTGTTCAACCGCGAGTACTACACCCGCTCGTTCGACGACAACAACAAGGGCAAGTACGTGGGCGAACCCCGTACTCTATACCTGCAGACCTCGGTCGAGTTCTGAGCGACGACAAGAAAAGCCCGGCCAGCGCCGGGCTTTTTGCAACAGGAAATTTTTCTTCGAAAGGGGGTTGAATTCGTTGCGCGGATGCCTGACCTTAGAGTCAAGAGGCGCAAAAAACCCCAACGTCCTCAGTGACCTGGGCGCGCCTTCTGCGAGCAAGCTGAATAAGGATTGAATCATGCAAATCCAGGTCAACAGCAGCAACCAGATCGAAGGCAACGTCCGTTTGAACGAGTGGGTCCGCAGCACGCTGCACAGCAGCCTCGAACGCTTCGAGGACGACCTCACCCGCATCGAAGTCCACTTGCGCGACGACAACGGCGCCAAGCCCGGACCGCACGACAAACGCTGCCAGATGGAGGCTCGCCCAAAAGGCCACCAACCGATTTCCGTGACCCACACCGCAGCGTCGCTGGATCAGGCCGTCGATGGCGCCGCCAGCAAGCTCAATCACGCACTGGAACACTTCTACGGCAAGCTGCGCAGCAAGCGTGGCGCCCTGGAAGTGAGCGATCCAGAAGCCTGACGCTCGAACGAAAACGCCCGGCCTTGCGCCGGGCGTTTTCATTTGTGCCGATCAACGGGCCTGAACCAAACGTGCCCCGCCCCGGTCAACCACTGCAGCCATTCATTGCAGAGCCCGACCATGAGCAACCCCTTCGATCGCATCAGTGCCGCCTTCGCGCCGGAGTACCGGGTCAACCTGAGCATCGAGCGCCTGGACGGCAGCATCATGCTGACCCTTTCCGATGACAGCGGCGTGGTCGCCAAGCGCCTGATCAGCCAGGCCCAGCGCAACGACCCGGTGCGCCTGCAGCGGGTCATCGACAGCATCCGCCTGGGCCTGGCCATCGAACTCGGCCAGAATCCATTGCAAGTGCTCGCCGCGCTCACCCGTAGCCATCACCTGCCGGCGAGCACCCTGGCCAACTGAAGGCTACTTGCCCTCGTCCACTTCCTTGCCGTTGGCATCGAGCACCCGGGTCGAGGGGTAGCGGTACGACGCGTAGCGCACCACGAGGATGGCGAACGCCAGCAGCAGGATGCCGCCGCACAGGTACAACAGGCCTACATCCGGCGCCTTGTGGTGCGATACGTCGCCGATCAGCAGGCGCGTCAGCGCGGTGATCGCCACGTACAGCAGGAAGCGGATGGGCATGTGGTTGGTCTTGAAGTAGATCCCCACCATCGCCCCCAGCTCCAGGTAGATGAACAGCAGCAGGATGTCATCGACGCTGACCCCACCCTTGCTCAGCATGTCCAGGAACGTCACTACCGCCGCATAGGCGGTGATCGCGCCAATGCCGAACAGCGCCAGGTAGTGGAATGCCTCCACGCACAGGTTGCCCAGCGAGTCGGCGGAGCCGTGCAGGCCCTTGCGCAGTCTGTCTGCCCATTTGATGTTCACGATGTTCGATTCCCCGATACGACCTTAAGGATGGTGCGTCACGCCTGTGACAGCTGTGCCATGCAGTTAACGGGCCTTGGCCCTTGTCTTGGAAGGCGGTCGATTGCCGCAGGGCACCTGTGGGCTACGCTGTTTTTCTGCGCACAAGGCCATCATCGAGCTTGCAGGTCGGTGGCGCGCCCATGTACTGTATAAAAATACAGTTAACCAGCAACCCAACCAGCAAAAAGGCATAGAGGTGATGAATGGCCGTCGAAGTGGTGTACCGCAGCAGCCGCGACCCGGAGCGCTTGTTCATGGATAAGGCCGAAGCAGACCGTCACGACAAGATGCTCGAACTGGCCGAGCGCCTGGCCGAGGTGCTGCACAAGGCGGTGCCGTCACTGAGCGAGCAGCAGGTCGAGGAAGCCGGCATCTACATGGCCAAGCATCGCGATGTGTTCGCCCGGGCGTTCAAGAACCAACCCGATGCGCTGGCCGAACTGCTCGAAGCTGGCCAAGCCGAGTAGTCTCGGCGCTGGTACCTGTGGGAGCGGGCTTGCCCGCGAAGGGGCCGACACCCATCTTCAGCCGTACAGCAGCCGCTCCGCCAGCATCTGCGCGACCCGCGCCGGCGATCGCTTCTCCGCCTGGGCATGGGCGAACACATCGGTCAGCCTTGTCGGAATCCGCGCCAGGTGCGCGGTGATGGTGCCCAGGTCCTCGCCTCGATGCTTGAGCACCACGTAGATCAGCCCACCAGCGTTGATCACATAGTCCGGCGCATACAGAATCCCCCGGGTTTCCAGCTGATCGGCCACCTGCAAGGTGGTCAGCTGGTTGTTGGCCGAACCGGCCACCGCCGCGCAACGCAACTGCATCACGCTCTGACCGGTGAGCACCGGCCCCACCCCGCAGGGCGCGAAGATATCGCACGGCGTGCTGATCAACGCATCGTTGGCCACCGGATGAGCGCCGAACTGCTCCACCGCCAGCCGCACCTTTCCCGGGTCCAGATCACTGACCAACAGCTCGGCGCCCGCCGCATGCAGCTGCTCGGCCAACGCATACCCCACATTGCCCAGCCCTTGCACCGCCACCCGCAAGCCTTCCAGGTTGTCGCTGCCCAGGCGTGCCATGGAGGTGGCGCGAATACCGGCGAACACGCCCATGGCCGCGTGGGGTGAGGGGTCGCCCGAGGCCGTGGTGCTGGTGACATGGGGAGTGGATTGGGCAATGCAATCCATGTCCAGGGTTGACGTGCCGCTGTCCACGGCAGTGATGAAACGCCCCTGCAGCGTGTCGACGAAGCGACCGAAGGCCTCGAACAGCGCGGCGCGGTTTTCCACATGCGGGTTGCGCACGATCACCGCCTTGCCGCCGCCCATCGGCAGCCCCGCCAGGGCGGCCTTGTAGCTCATGCCCTGGGCCAGGTGGATGGCATCGGTCATGGCGCTTTCGTCATCGGCATAGGGCAGATAGCGGCAACCGCCAATTGCCGGTCCCAGCTGCTCGCTGTGGATCACCACCACGGCCTTCAGGCCGGTGGGCGGGTCGATGAACAGGTGCAGCGACTGAGTACGGGTGCTTTGCATGAGCGCGAACATCGACGGGCTCCCCCGAGAGGTGCTCCTACCAGTATAGGCAGGTCAAGGCCCGACACTACGCGGGCGGACCACTGGACGAAAGCCTGCGCCAGGGCTACAAGTTAAGCGTGATGGAGAGGTCCCATGAACCCACGCCAAGCCTGCCTGGCCTGCCTGGAGCGCGAGCCGGTCGCCCTGCTGGAAGCCACTCTGTGGATCGCCGTCGAGCATGATCGCACGGTCGAGCCCGCGACCTGCCTTGCCCGACTGCAGGAGTTGCAGCGGGAAGTCAGCACCTGCCTGCCGATGCTGCCCGTCAATGAACTGGCCCAGCCCCTGCTGCGTCAACTCAATGCGTTGGGTTTCCAACAGGACGAGTATCACCCGCTGCGGCCACAGGCGGCGCTGATGGACAAGGTGCTGCAACGCCGCCGTGGCCAGCCACTGCTGCTGGCCATCCTCGCCCTGGAGCTGGCCCGGCGCCTGTCGATCCCGCTCGAAGGGGTCAACTTTCCCGGACATTTCCTGCTGCGCGTGCCTGGCGCCGATCATCTGCTCGACCCTTGTGGTGGCCGTCGACTCTACCCCAACGACTGCCGGGAACTGCTCGCCCGTCAGTTCGGCCCCCAGGCCACGCTGAGCGCCGAACACCTGCGCGGCGCCTCGCCGATGCAGATGCTCCAGCGTTTGTCGCGCAACCTGCGCCAACTGCACGGCAGCAACGACAACGACCTCGCCGCGCTGATCGATGCCGAGCGGGTGATGCAACTGGGCCCGGCTCAGGTCGGCGACTACCTGGCCCGAGCCACGCTGTACCAGCACCTGGACTGCCCCCAGGCCGAGCGCTTCGACCTGGAGCATGCCCTGCTGCTCAGCGACGACCCTGTGCAACGCCTGAAGCTCAGCGAGCGCCTCGGCCAGTTGCCCAGCGACAAACGCTCAATCCATTGACACCTGCGCCTTGGCCAGCGGCTCCCGCGGCCGTGGCACACGTACCTGGCTGATCAGCAGCGCGCCCAGCAATGCCGGGATGGCGCAGAAGAAGAAAATCTGTTCCACCGGCATATGCAGGGTCAACAGCAGGCTGCCCAGCAACGGTCCCAGGATCGAACCGAAGCGCCCGACGCCCAGTGCCCAGCCAGTGCCGGTGGCACGTACCTGGGCCGGATAGAAATTACTGACGAAGGCATTGAGCGTCAGCTGCCCACCGATGATGCAGAAGCCCGCCGCGAACACACTGGGCACCAGCCAACGCGGGTCGTCATGGTTCAGGCCCACCAGCACGCTGAACAATGCCGCGCCCAGCAGCACGCAGGCCAACAGGTAGGCCTTGTTCTTCATGCGGTCGGCGCACCAGGCCAGGCACACCGCGCCGAAGGTGCCGGCAAACAGGAACAGCGAGGTGACCAGGTTGGCCTGGTTCAACGCCAGCCCGCTTTCCTGCAACAGCGAAGGCAGCCAGCTGATCATGAAGTACAGCAGGATCAGGCTGACGAAGAAGGTGCTCCACAACAGCAGGGTCGGCCGGGCAAAGCCCTCACGGAACAGGGCCGCCACGGTGAACTTGCTGTTGCCGGGTTCATCCGCCGCAAACTGGGCGGTCGGCACCTGCCAGCCGGGCAGCAGGCGGGCAGTTACCCGTTGCAGCCGCGCATAGGGCGGGTCGTCGCGCAGCAGGCGCGGCAGCGATTCGGGCAGGAACAGCGCCAGGAACGGAAACAGCAGCAGCGGCGCCACGCCACCGGCGAGGAACACCGCCTGCCAGCCGTAGTGATCGATGAAACCTGCGGCGACGAAGCCACCTGCCGCCCCTCCCAGGGAGAAGCCGCAGGCCGCCAGGGTCACCATCAGCGTGCGCAGGCGTGGCGGCGCATAGTCGGCCATCAGCGCCATGGCGCTGGGCATGGCGCCGCCCATGCCGATGCCGCAAAGAAAGCGCGCCAGCATCAGGCTGTCGAGCGAGGAGGCAAACACCATCAGCACCGTCAGGCTGGCGTACAACAGCACGCAACACAGCAGCACGCGGCGCACGCCGAAGCGGTCGGCCAGCGGCGTCACCACCAGCGACCCCACCGTCAGCCCCAGCAGGTTGGCACTGAACACCGGCCCGAAGGCTGCCTTTTCCAACCCCCAGTCCTGCGCCAGGGCGGGGATCACATAGCCCAACACCTGGGCGTCGTAACCATCGGTAACCAACAGCAGGATCAACAGCAGCAGCAGGCGCCACTGGTAGGGTGACACCGGGCGCGCGTCGAGCGCCGCGCGAAAGCTGGCTATCTGGTTGTGCATCGCAAGGTACCTGTCTTTTGTTGTTATGCCATGGGTCGCGATGGTCGTTGCAGGAGCTTGCTCCTGCGGGCTGAAGCAGTACCTGTGGGAGCGGGTTTACCCGCGAAAGCGTCGGTGGCCTCACCCTTGCATTCGCGGGTAAACCCGCTCCCACAGTGTCCCTGCCAACACAATGGGTTTGTGGTCAGTCGGGGGTGTCGGTCTGCCTCGCCGGGTGGGCCTTCTGGAAGGCCGGGTGCTGCTCGGCCAAGGCGGCCACGCGGCGAATGCGCGGGTAGCCACCGAGGTCGATGTTGAAGCGCTCGGCCGCGTACAACTGCGGGATCAGGTAGACGTCGGCCAGCCCCGGCGCAGCGCCGAAACAGAAGCCGTCATCACCGATCAGCTGCTCGATCGCCGCCAGCCCCTGGCTGATCCAGTGGCCAATCCACTGATTGACCTGGGCCTCGTCGTGCCCTAGCTGGCGCAGCTGGTTGAGCACGCTGACGTTGTGCAACGGATGGATATCGCAACCAATGATCGCCGCCACGCCGCGCACCTTGGCCCGGGCTTCGGGCGCACGGGGCAGCAGTGGTGCTTCCGGGAAGGCTTCCTCCAGGTACTCGATGATCGCCGGCGACTGCACCAGCAGCTCGCCGCTCTCCAGGCGCAGCGCTGGCACCCGGCCCTGGGGGTTGAGCGCCAGGTAGTCCGCGCCACGCTGCTCGCCCTTGAGCAGGTTCACAGGCTCGGCCTGGTAGTCCAGGCCCTTGAGCGCCAGGGCAATGCGCACCCGATACGACGAGGTGGAGCGGTAATAGGTGAACAGTTCCATCGCCAGCCCCTCAGTTGGCCGCGACGATGGTGCCGCGGCACTCGCCGAAGCCGATGCTGGCCACGCCATCGCGCACGCAACGGGCGCGCAGGATGATCTCGTCGCCATCCTCGAGGAACTTGCGCACCTCGCCGCTGGCCAGCTCCACCGGGTGCTTGCCGCCCTCGGTGATCTCCAGCAGGCTGCCGAACGAGCCCGGCGCGGCGCCCGACAGGGTGCCCGAACCGAACAGGTCGCCCGGTTGCAGCTGGCAACCGTTGACGCTGTGGTGGGCGACCATCTGCGCCACGGTCCAGTACATGCTGCGGGTGTTGCTCAGGGTCAGGCGATGGGCCGGCAGGTTCTGCTCGCGCATGCGCGCGGTCAGCAGCAGCACTTCCAGTTCGATGTCGAAGGCGCCACCGGCCTGGTCGCGCTTGTCCAGCAGGTACGGCAACGGCTGCGGATCGCCTTCCGGACGGGCCGGCTGGGCGCAGCGGAACGGCTCCAGGGCCTCGGCGGTGACCACCCAGGGCGAGACGGTAGTGATGAAGCTCTTGGACAGGAACGGACCCAGCGGCTGGTATTCCCAGGCCTGGATATCCCGTGCCGACCAGTCGTTGAGCAGGCAGAAGCCGGCCACGTGCTCGGCGGCGTCGCCCACCGGGATCGACTGGCCCATCTCGTTGCCCTGGCCGATCCAGATGCCCAGCTCCAGTTCATAGTCCAGGCGCGCGCAGGGGCCGAAGTTCGGCTCGCTCTGGCCCGCCGGCAGGGTCTGGCCCTTGGGGCGGCGCACATCGGTACCGGACGGGCGAATGGTCGAGGCGCGGCCGTGGTAGCCGATCGGCACATGCTTGTAGTTGGGCAGCAGCGGGTTGTCCGGGCGGAACAGCTTGCCGACGTTCTTGGCGTGCTCGATGCCCACGTAGAAGTCGGTGTAGTCACCGATCCGCGCCGGCATGTGCAGTTGGCATTCGCTGGCCGGGTACAGGGCGGCCTTCAGCGCGGCCTGGTGCTCGCTGCCCTCGCCCAGCAGTACTAGCAGGCGCTCGCGCAGGGCGACGCGGGCCGAACGGCCAAGGGCGAAGAAGGCGTTCAGCGCGCCACCGACGGTGGCCTCGACGGCAGCCTTGGCCGCGCCATCGAACAGCCCGGCGGCCAGCACGGTCTCGAGATCGAGGATCGCGTCGCCGATGGCCACGCCGCAACGTGGCGCCTGCCCTGGACGGCTGAAGATGCCCAGGGGCAGGTTCTGCAGCGGGAAGTCGCGGTGCCCGTTGGCGTGCTCGACCCAGCTACGGGCAATGGCGGTGTGGTTCATCGGTTATCTCCGGTTCGGGTTGAAGGTGCTCGGCAAGGTGGCCCAGCAACTATCGTAGTCGGCCTGCAACTGCGGGCTTTCGAGGGCCTGGCGGCTCGGACGCAGCACCTGGCTGGTCTCGAACATGAAGGCCATGGTGTTGTCGATCTTGTGTGGCGCCAGGTCCGCCGTGATGGCCTTGTCGCAGGTTTCGGCATCCGGGCCGTGGGCGCTCATCACCCCGTGCAGAGAGGCGCCGCCGGGCAGGAAGCCTTCGGCCTTGGCGTCGTAGGCGCCGTGGATCAGGCCCATGAACTCGTTCATCAGGTTGCGGTGGAACCATGGCGGACGGAAAGTGTTCTCGGCCACCATCCAGCGTGGCGGGAAGATCACGAAGTCCATGTTGGCCAAGCCATGCACGCTGGTGGGCGAAGTGAGCACGGTGAAGATCGACGGGTCGGGGTGGTCGAAGCTGACCGTGCCGATGGTGTTGAAGCGGCGCAGGTCGTATTTGTACGGCACGTTGCTGCCATGCCAGGCGACCACGTCCAATGGCGAATGTTGCAGCTCGCAGGCCCAGTGCTCGCCCAGGAACTTCTGCACCAGTTGCACCGGGCCGGTGTCCTCTTCGTAATGCGCCACCGGGGTGAGGAAGTCGCGCGGGTTGGCCAGGCCGTTGCTGCCGATCGGGCCGAGGTCCGGAATGCGCAGCGGCGCGCCGTGGTTCTCGGCGATATAGCCCCGTGCCTGGGCATCGAGCAGCTCAACGCGGAACTTCATGCCACGCGGGATCACCGCGATTTCCAGAGGTTCCACTTGCAGCACGCCCAGCTCGGTGGCGATACGCAGGCGACCTTGCTCAGGCACCAGCAGCAATTCGCCGTCGGCGTTGAAGAACACCCGCTCCATCGAGCGGTTGGCGCGGTAGATGTAGATGCTCACGCCGGCCGGTTTCTCCGAGGCCGCGTTGGCTACCATCGGCAGCCAGCCTTCGATGAAGTCGGTGGGCTCGGCGGGAATCGGTTGCGGGCTCCAGCGCAGGCGATTGGGATTGATCGGCCCCAACGCGCCGTTCAGCGGCTGGCGCTCCAGGCGCTCGAAGCGCGGATGCAGCGCCGACGGGCGGATACGGTACAGCCAGGTACGACGCAGTTCGCTGCGGGTCATGGTGAACGCGGTCCCCGACAGCAGCTCGGCGTACAGCCCATAGGGGGCCTTCTGCGGCGAGTTCTGCCCGACCGGCAGGGCGCCGGGCAAGGCTTCGCTGGCGAATTCGTTGCCGAAACCGCTCAGGTACTGGAGTTCGGGTGAGGTGTCGCGGGTCATCTCGGTGCCTCCGGGCTGCTGGGAGCCGTTGCGGGCAGCTGGCTGCGGGCCCGATCCTGAAACCGGCACCAAGGGCGGCAGCGCGTCTGCATTGTTTTTATCGTAATCAGATTACGAATAACGTAATTTGCTCCTGCGCAGGCGTCAAGCTATAAAGGCGCCACCCTGGAAAATCCGCATAAGAAGTCCCCCATGGCCAAAGCCAGCAGCAGCGCCGACAACGGCAAACAGAAGGTTCGCTCGGCGGAAGTCGGCACCGATATCCTCAAGGCCCTGGCCGAGCTCTCGCCGTCTACCTCGCTGTCGCGCCTGGCCGAGCATGTGCAGATGCCGGCGAGCAAGGTGCATCGTTACCTGCAGGCGCTGATCGCCAGCGGTTTCGCCGAGCAGGACCCGGCCACCAATCACTACGGCCTGGGGCGCGAGGCGCTGCGGGTGGGCATGGCGGCGCTGGGCAGCATCGATGTGTTGAAGGTGGCGGCGCTGCCGCTGTCGCAGTTGCGCGACGAACTCAACGAAAGCTGCTTCATCGCCGTGTGGGGCAACCAAGGGGCGACGGTGGTGAGCATCGAGCCGGCGGTACGCGCGGTGACGGTGGTGACCCAGATCGGCTCGGTGCTGCCATTGCTCAGTTCGTCCACCGGGCTGGTGTTCGCCGCCCATCTGCCGGAGCGGGAGATCGTCGAGCTGCGCGACCGGGAACTGGCCGCACTGGGCCAGGCTGCCGGGGACTATGCGCCACTGCTGGCGCAGATCCGCCAACGCGGCCTGCATCATGTGCACGGCCTGCTGATGCCAGGGGTGGATGCGCTGTCGGCCCCGGTGTTCAATGCCATGGGGCAGATCTGCGCGGTGATGACCGTGGTCGGGCCGACGTCGATCTTCCATGCCGATGAACAGGGGCCTGCGGCGCAGAGCCTGCTGGCCGCCGCCCAGGCGACCAGCAGGCGAATGGGACATGAGGTTGTCGGCTGATCAGGTTAGGTCGAGAATCGGCGCTAGCTCGCGGGCAGCCTGGGGGGCCCCGCTCAGTGCGCTATCCAAAAACGCCATCAGCTCGTCGCCGAATGTCTCGGCAACCGGGGAGGCACTCTTTGGCCCCCAGTCGAAGAGCGTCTCTTTCAAGAGCCCGCTGAAAACCCCTGAAGGGCCCGGGGACCAGATGGTGTAGAGCGAGGCGATGACTTTCCCCAGGCCAACGGCGGAGCCCACGCTCATCGCACCGCTGACGAACTTCATCACGGCCTCGCTTCTGTTGCCTTCCCACCAGGCATGCGCCCCCTCCGAGAACGTCAGCGAGGACAACGCCAAGTTGACGGTGGAGGAAATCAGCAGCAAAGGCATGCCCAGCACTGCGATCCCTCCTGTCAAGACGCCAACCACAGGAAGCACGACATGCTCCATCGACTGCAGGACACGGTCACTGATGCTTGTCGTCTGATGCGCTGCGTCACGAAGGCGATGATCTGCACGCAGGACCAAGTCATGATCCCAGTCCGTTATTCGACCTTGGGCGGTATGGGAATGAGCGTCATACACAATCTGCACGCCCTCTGGATCATTCAGCCGAACATGATCCAATTGCCGCATCGCGGCCTTGTCGGCGGAGGTGGCCCGACTGGCGAAATAAACGCCCAGGTTTTCCACTCGCCACGACTCGGCGATGTCCGCAAGCGTGCGCACCATACGCCCATCGGCGGCGTCGCTCAGATAGACGAGATGGTCGTTTGGCGATCCATTGAGCAGATAGCCCCCCTCCACCAGCCGGTCCAGCCCTTGCTTGAACGCCAATCGCTCGAAATGATGAAATTTGAGGATGTCATCGTCCGCGACGGTTTCGCTGATCGACCGTAGCCACGCCGACTGTTCTGTGTCGAGGTGCCCTGCCAGACTGGCCGCAAGAAAATCCCGACGGACCTTCACGCCCATCATCGACCGGTGCAACCACGATTGCCGCTCCTGCTGCGGACGCGCCTTATCGAGGAAAACCGCTTTCATGTGGTTCGCGTATCGGGCTCCCATACCACTGCTGGCTTCGCGAATGGCGCCAGCAAGCGAAGCCAGTTCCAGGTGCGAAAGATCCTGACCGACTTCAGAGCTTATCGTCGAGCTCTCCTGGAAATTGACGCTGCTCGGATAGCCCCAGGCCATCCATTGGGTAAAGGTCAACTTGCCCTCTGTCGACTCGATCATCACGCTGTCCGGATCGATCCAGCGACCCGAGTTGCCCGGATACTCGTTGATCCGTTTGGCCGCCACCTCACGCGCGAAGGCCTGGAGCGTGGGTATCGTGCAATCGGCCTGATGCGCCGGTTGCAATGACGCCAACTCGTTGTCGAGCGAGGCGATCCGCAGTCGATCCTCGGGCTTGGCGTTGAGATACCACCTGGGCACGAGCAACTGGAGTTCGTCGTACTGCGCCAGGATCAGGTCTCTGGCCATTGCTTGGGCGAGGCTGCCCTTGAGTGGCTCCAGGGTGATCATCCCGGGGTACCAGGTGGGCGACTCGAGCCGGCTGAGATAGCTCTGCAGTTTCGCGCGCTGGGCGGCTCGCGTGCGCGACAGCACGAAGGCCATCCCCGTCGGATTGGACAACATGCCAACCAGCGCGAGCTGGACAGCCACCAGCGGTGCAAAACGTCGAAGGTCACCACCCGGTGCGCCTGGCGCATAGAGCAAGAAGTCATTGCCATGAGTCATGCAGTAGATGTTGCGCAGTGGCATGCCATGCACTTTGATCCGGTGTAGATCAAGCCCCTCGACAGCCAGATTTCCGGCCAGCAACTCGGTAATGCGCGCGTGGATCGGCTCAGGAAGCTCGCCTGAATGGTGAGCCTGCGCATTCGCCAGGGCCAGCTGGGTAGTCGCTGCGTCGCTCAAGCGGTCGCGGGTTGCTGGCGTGTTCAAGGCGTTGACGAGCAGGCGGCGATACTCCAGCCGCAGATTCAGGCCATCGATCATCCGCTGCATTTGGGCATGTGTCAGGCGCTCGCGCAGCCCCTCATCGTCCACCTCTGCTACAAGCCTGTGCCCAAGTTCGTTGGAAGGTGCGTAACCGCCACTGATGACCCAGTCCAGCAAACTGCAGGAACGGTACAGGGGAGCCCCGTAGCCGGTAGTGCGAACCGTAACCCGAATCCGCTCGGGCGCCACGCTTGCCCATTTGAGATTGCGCTGCAACCAATCGCGCATCCTGCTTGCGGCAAACGTGCGGTAGTCACGTAGATTGCCCAAGTGTTCATCGACGCGCGCTTTCGTCTGCGCCATCTGCAGCTCCAGCTGTGAATACGCAGCCAACGCCTCCTCCTCCAGGTTACTGCGCCAGGAAGGCACACGCGCTAGCCGCAACGTCTTCATATGGGCGGCCAGACGCGTCTGAATCGGGCCGATCCAAGCGTCCAACCGCGCTGTTTCGTTGAACAGACGCGCCTCGACCGGGCTCTCGGTGGCCCTGGCCTCGAGGTCTGCCAACAGATTGCCCTGCAACGTCCGCAGATCCGCCATCTGCCGCACCGCGAACGCCTGCGCAAAGTCCTCGAAACTCAGCGCCAGCGTCTCCCCATTCTCAACGGCAGTCAGCAATTCGCCGGGCAGGAATCGAATCCACCCGGCCTGCTCGGCCATACCCTGGAGCAACGCCTGGCGCAGGCTATCGACAGCATCGATGCGTTGGCTGTGCACCTTTACGCCCCAGGCTGGCCCGTAGAAAAGAAACGCGTCGTCATCGGCAAACTCATCAATATCGCGGACCACCGCGAAACTGCCCGCCAACGGCACCCGCACCTCACCTGCGGTGACCACGACGCCGACCATGTCACCTGACTGCTCGCCGGCGCTGAGCAGGGACTCGATCACCGCCCTGAATTCCGGCTCGACGATCGCATGCAAGGCCAGCTCCAGCTCGAACAGTTGATAGAGCTGCGCACGTAAATTGGAGGACGACGGCCCACCTTTTCCCTGTGCCGTCCACCACTCATCCATGTCGACCTGCCATTCAGGCATTCGCTGTTCGATCCGCGCCGTATCGAGCGACACCTGCTCGAGGGTGTCCGGTTCATACTCCTTGCTGAAACGGGGCACGGTGGACAGCTGCGCTTGAAGCGCCAATGTCAGCAACGACAGTTGAGCCAGCAACTCATCGTTGGAAGCGGGAGCGTTCTGCTTTTTGAGAAACGAAAGATCGGGAAACAAGGCCTCAGAAATCATCACGAACTCCAAACGGAAAAATGGAGCCGGATGGTGTCGTCAAGCCTGGGCCGCGAAAAATCGGGAATTCATTCCTACGCGCAAGCCAGAGCGATCTTGCAGAAGCATCCTACGACCAGCAGCGCAGGCCGACATACCGGGGTAAGAGCTTTACGATTATCTCGAAGGACGTAATAGAGAATGTCAGAAGCGACTATTTTTCCCGCGCCACCAAGTGCTTATTCTTACGTCATTGGTTCGGCACGCAGGGCTCTCCCCCGCCTTTCGCGCCACCAAGGTTCACCGACGTTGATTTTGAAGCTCCTTGATCTAACGTCTCGATTGGCCGCTGCGTTTGCAGCGGCCTTTTTTATTTCTGCAAGAATCGCAAGATCGACACTAGATTCATCGCCGGCAATTCGGCGAAAGGGCCGCTGTGCGGTCCCGGCATTGTTCAACCCAATGGATACTTCTGCAGGTTCGTCATCATCTGTTGCAACGCCTGCAGGCTGTCCTGCGGATGCCCGGCACCGTCGAAGTCGCCGATCCGCGCCCAGTTGTCCGCCACTTGCTCGGGCGTGAAACCTTCGCGCGGGTCAAAGCCCATGCCCAGGCTGCGCTCCCAGCGCAGCTTGCCGACCCAGCCGCCGCCTACCTCGAACAGCTCGCCGCTGTCCTGGCACTGCTCGCTGCCCAGGTACACCACCAGCGGGCTGACCAGCTCAGGTTTCAGGCGCTCGAACACCTGCGGTGGAATCAGGCCCTCGGTCATGCGCGTGCCCCCCGTGGGCGCGATGGCGTTGACCAGGATGCCGTGCTTGCGCCCCTCGATGGCCAGCGTGCGGGTCAATCCATAGAGGCCAAGCTTGGCCATGCCGTAGTTGGCCTGGCCAAAGTTGCCGTAGATGCCCGAGGTGGACGAGGTGAAGATCACTCGCCCCCAATTCTGCGCCCGCAGGTGCGGCCAGGCAGCGTGGGTCACCTTGTAGGCGCCCTCGACATGCACGCGGTAGACCAGCTCCCAGTCGCTGTCCTCCATCTTGTGGAAGGTCTTGTCGCGCAGGATGCCGGCATTGTTCACCAGCACATCGACCCGACCGAAGCTGTCCAGCGCCTGCTCGACGATCCGCGCGCCATCGGTGACCGAATCATGGTTGGCCACCGCCGTGCCCCCGGCCGCGCGGATTTGCGCCACCACCTGGTCCGCCGCCGAGGCGTTGGCGCCCTCGCCATGGGTCGAGCCGCCCAGGTCATTGACCACCACCTTCGCGCCCCGGGCGGCGAACAGCAAGGCATGGGCCCGCCCCAGGCCGCCGCCGGCCCCCGTGACGATCACCACTCGATCCTGCAGACTTACCGGCTCGCTCATGCTCAAGGCTCCTGGCAATGAAGGGATGCAAGGCAGTGTCGACCAGCCAGCCAAGGCCGGGCAATCAAGCGCATCGCGGCGAATGCCGGGCAATAACGCACGGCGATGATCGCCCGGTCAGGACCAGGCGACCTTCTGCGGCAGGTAGCTCATCGGCTGTTCGCGAAAGGCCAGGTAATGGCGCAGCACCTGCACCGGTGCCTCGGTATGCGGATAATGGCCGATGCCCGGTAGCACCACGGTGTCCGGCTCCGGCACCAACTGGCGGTAGCGCTCGACCATATGCACCCCGGACAACGGGTCGACCGCGCCATTGATGAAGCGCAGCGGCACGCCCTCGCGCTGCAGCGCCCCGACCCAGCGCTCACGCTGGGCTCGGCGTTCGGGCAGGAAGCTGATCAGCTTGTGCAAGATACGCGGCCCACGGTTGGAGGCGATCAGGCTCCAGTAATCGTCCAGCGCGCTTTCGCTGGGATGGGTGCAGGGGCCGTAGACCTGGATGACATTGCGCACCAGGTCGTCTCGCCCGAACGAGCGCCCAACCAGCCAGCCCAGCCGGCTCAGCAACAGCTTCTGGATCAGCAGCACCCGACAGGTCTCGGGAAACAGCCCGCTGTTGAGGAATGCACAGCTGGCGATCTGCAGACGCTGCTCGTGGTGGCGGGCCAGCAGCTCCTGGGCCACGCTGCCGCCGTAGTCGTGGGCCAGCAGGTGTACCGGCTGATCGATACGCAGGTGCGCCAACAGCGCCTGCTGCAGATCGGCCTGCTCCAACAGGCTGTAGTCGTGGTCCGCGGGTTTGGCCGAGTCGCCGAAGCCCAGCATGTCGCAGGCCACCACGCGAAAGCGCTGGGCCAGCGGTGCCCACAGGTAGTGCCAGTCCCAGCTGGCGGTGGGGAAGCCATGGAGCAGCAGCAGCGGCTCGCCCTGCCCTGCCGTCCAGTAACGGATGTTCTGGCCCCGGAAGGTGAAACCCTGGCTCCGGGTGCGCCAGACGCACAATGGAATCTCGGCCAGTGGCATCACGGTCGTCCCGGTGGATAAGTGTCGGAATAGGGCAAGGCTGCGTTCATTGCATGTCACCTCGGCACATACATGTGCTCTCTATGTCGAGGCTGAGTCTAGAAGCCAATACGAAGGTGATAGGTCGCCTTGGCAGCCAGCCTGATGACCGAACGGGTCAGTGGCACGAACGGTCAGATCAGCCTCGCCAGCAAAGGCGCGGCCAGCAGGTTCAGCAACCCGGTCAGGACCATGACCAGCCCGGCCACCGATCCTTCCTCGCGCCCGACCTCCTGCGCCCGACTCACCCCGGCGCCATGGGCCCCGACACCGAACAGCGCGCCCCGCGCCAGCGGTGTGCGCAGCGGCAGCCAGCGCAACAGGATGCCGCCGAACATCGCCCCGAGCACGCCGGTGAACATCACGAACACCGCCGTCAGTTCCGGCACCCCGCCCAGATCCTGGGCCACCGGCATGGCGAACGGCGTGGTGATCGAGCGCGGCAGCAACGACAGGCTGACCGAATCGTCCAGCGCCAGCATGTGCGCCAATGCCCAGGAGCTGCCGATCGAGGCCACGCTGCCGGCCAGCATGCCCACCAGCAACGCCGGCCAGTGTCGCGCCAGCAATGCCCGCTGTTGCCAGATAGGCACCGCGAAAGCCACCGTCACCGGCCCCAGCACGCCCATCAGCCAGTGGGTGTTGCGGGCGTACTCGGCGTAGGCGGTGTGCAACGGCACGGCCACCGCCAGCAACAGCGCCGGCACCAGGATCAACGGCGACAGCAGGTAGCGCCCGCTGCGCCGGTACAGCCAGCGGCTGCCCAGGTAGGCGCCCAGGGTCAGTGCCAGCCAGAACAGCGGCATGGGTTCAAGGCTCATGGCGCAGCCTCCAGCGGCACACCAGCTCCACAGTCGCGGCGGTGACCACCATCACCAGCAAGGTGCTGACGGCGATCACCAGCAGGATGCGCCAGCCTTCGCTGCGCAGCAGGCTGCCGTAGTCCAGCAGACTCATCAGCGCCGGAATGAAGAACAGCAGCATCTCGGCCATCAGCCAGCCGGCGCCAAGTTGCAGGGTGGCTGGCTTGAGCACGCCCGTGGCGAACAGCACCAGCAGCAGCGCCAGGCCCATCACTCCAGCGGGGATCGGCCAGGCGAGCCAGGCGGCCAGCTGGCCGCCGATCAGGAACAGCGCCAGCAGCACCGTCAGTTCGGCGAGCAGACGCAGGGTTTTCTTGAGCAATTCGGGATTCATGACGGGAGTTCCTCGACAACGCGGCCATTGTAAAAGTCACCCAGCTAGGCCAGAAGCGAATTGTTAGAATGGCATCCATTCCAAAATGGAATTCAACGAACATGGAATTCAAACAGCTGCGCAGCTTCATCGAAGTCGTCCATCGCGGCGGTTTCACCCAGGCGGCAGGCACGCTGCATGTCAGCCAGTCGGCGGTGAGCAAGCAAGTCGCCCAACTGGAGCAGGACATCGGCCAGCCGCTGCTGGAACGCCAGGGCTCGCAATTGCTGCTGACCGCCGCCGGGCGCATCGTGCTCGAGCGCGGCGAGGCGCTGCTGCGCCAGCGCCAGGAACTGCTCAGCGAATTGGACGACCTCAGCCAGATGGCCCGCGGCGAGCTGCGCCTGGGCCTGCCGCTGCTGGGCAGCGACGCGCTGTTCGCCGGGTTGTTCGCCGAGTACCGGCGACGCCACCCGAACATCGCCATTCAGCTGCTCGAAGGCGGCAGCCGCATGGTCGAGCAGGCGGTGAAAAGTGGCGAGCTGGAACTGGGCGGCAGCCTCACGCCAAACGATCCGGCGTTCGAGTACCAGCCCTTTTGCAATGAACCGCTGGAAGTCTTGCTGCCATCCGAGCATTCACTGGCTGGGCAGGCTGAAGTCGAACTGGCGCAATTGGCCGATACGCCATTCCTGTTGTACCAGCGCAGTTTCTTGCTCAACGACCGGCTGCTCAGTGCCTGTCAGCAGGTGGGGTTCACGCCGAAGGAAGGTGGCCGCAGCGGCCAGGCGGATTTTCTCGCCGCGCTGGTGGCGGCCGGGCAAGGCGTGGTGCTGCTGCCGGCGATCGTCGCCCGGGCGCTGGAGCGCCCCGGGGTGGTGCGCCTGCCGTTGCGGGCACCGGACTACCTGAGATGGGATATCGCTTTCATCTGGCGGCGCGGAGCGTATCTTTCGCGGGCGGCGCAGGCGTGGCTGGCGTTGCTGCGTGAACATTCAGCCATGCATTGAGGCGACCGGCCCTATCGCGGGGCAAGCCCGCTCCCACAGACCCAAATGGCACTTGTGGGAGCGGGCTTGCCCCGCGATAGGGCCAGTCCAGGCAACATCAGCCTTTAAGGACAGCCACAAACTCCGCCAACCACGGCTCGGCATCGGTCTCCGGGGTCACGGTCTCGCTGGCATCCAGGCGCAGCATCGGCAGCACCTCGTTCACCCCCAGCTCGGCAAACAACTCGCGCATCTGCTCGCCACCGCCGCAATACGTATCGCCATAGCTCGAGTCGCCCAGCCCGATCACCGCCCCCGGCAACCCTCGCCAGGCCGCTGGCAGCACGTCACGAATGGCGCTGTACAGCGGCATAAGGCTGTCGGGCAGTTCACCCATGCCAGTGGTCGAGGTCACCGCCAGCAGCGCGTCCGGGGCAAAGCCCTCGATGTCCTGCAGGGTGGCGCGGGCGGCGTGCCAGGCATCCAGGCCGGCGGCCTTGAGCAGCGATTCGGCGTGACGGGCGACTTCTTCGGCGGTGCCATACACCGAACCGGAAATAATGGCGACTTTCATCGGGTGAGGATTCCGAAACTGAGTGAAAACGTAGGATACTAGCATCCGACAGTGGCAAAAGGCCTGCTCAGCCCAAAGTCACATGCCCGCACCGTCATCCGACGAGTGACCTGAACAAAGCCCATTTGCCGCTGTCCATCGCCGTGAAGAAACCGCCCGAATCGCTCGCCCCTTCGAGTTCGACCATGCAAGCAGACGCCCTTCTTTCCCAGGACGAACTGGATTTCATCCAGGACATGCAGCATTCGCCCCAGTTGAACCTGGCCGACCCCATGTCCAGCCTGCTGGTCAATGGCGATCGCCGCCTGAAGGATCTGCTCACCCGCCTGGTGGCCAACGAGCAGGTGACGCTGCAAGCCAGCTTCAACAACCAGCAACTGAGCTTCCCCCTGCAACTGGTCGAGGACGAGTTCCACGCCCTGCACCTGCAGCTGGGCTCGCCGGACATCTACGAAGACGGCCCCATGCTGCGCCCCTGGCGCCTGTCGCTGGAGCAACCGGTCGCCCTGCTGGACGACCACGGCCAGGCCAGCGATCTGTGGGTGCGCGATATCTCGTTCAAGGGCGTTCTGGTGGAGGTGCGCGGCGGCGGTGAAGCGCCCGCGCAGTTCGACCTGCGCTTCGCCGCCGAGGACATCCCACCCATCGGCCTGCTCGGCCTGCTGCGCCGCCGCATCGGCCCACGCCTGGCCGCCTACGACCTGTCCCACAGCCCCGCCGAGGAAATCGAGCGCCTGCGCGAGTACATCCTGCAGGCCCACCGCCAGGCCCATCCCGAACTGCACGCCCAGGCCCCGACCACCTTCTGACGACCGTCCGCCGACTGAAACTGACCGGTCATGATCGATCAGCGATAATCCGTGCCCGATTCTTGCAAGCACGCTTGCGCCGCCCACCACCCCGGGCCGCACGCCAAGGGGCCGGCTACCCGCTAGCCCCGTCGCCAGGAGATACACGATGTCTACCCCACCCGTCACCTTGATGGTGTCGCGCCGCGCCGCCCATGGCCGTTACCAGGACCTGCTGTCCTGGCTGCACGAAGGCGAGCAACTGGCCACCGACTTCCCCGGCTATCTCGGTTCGGGCATCCTCGCCCCGCCCATCGAGGGCGACGAATTCCAGATCATCTTCCGCTTCACCAGCGAGCAGACCCTGCACGCCTGGGAGCATTCGGCCTCGCGCCGGGCCTGGCTGGCACGCGGCAACGGCCTGTTCGAGCGCCCCAAAGAGAGGCGCGTAAGCGGCATCGACGACTGGTTCGGCACCAACATGGTGCAAAAACCGCCACGCTGGAAGCAGGCCACGGCCATCTGGCTGGCCTTCTTCCCGGTCTCGCTGCTGTTCAACCTGCTGTTCGGCCACTGGCTGGCGCCGCTGGAGCTGCTGCCCCGGGTGCTGATCAGCACCCTGGCCCTGACACCGGTGATGGTGTACCTGTTCATTCCCCTGTCCACCCGCCTGCTGGCCGGCTGGCTGAACCCCGCGCCCGGCGATGCGCAGGCACGCTCCACCGGCCTGCGCAGCCGCTGAGGCGCAGGCGCGCAAGGCCACGCAGTTCGGGTATGCTGGGGCATCACGCACGGACAGACGAACAGACCGCCCGCACATGAACAGCCCAATCCTCATCACCGGCGCCAGCCAGCGCGTCGGGCTAGCTCTGGCCCTGGAGCTGGCCCACGCCGGTCATACGGTGGTCAGCGCCAGCCGCAGCCTGCATGCCCAGGCGGCACACCCGAACATCCGGCAGTTCCAGGCCGACCTGACCCGCGGCGAAGACCGCCAGGCCCTGATCGACCACCTGTATGGCCACTACGACGGCCTGCGCGCGATCATCCACAACGCCTCGCTGTGGCTCGATGATGGCCTGGACAACCTCGAGACCATGTTCCGCCTGCACGTCGAGGCGCCCTACCACCTCAATCTTGCCCTGGGCGAGCTGCTGAGCAAGGTGGACAAGGCCGACATCATCCACATCTGCGACGAAACCTCCTCGCGCGGCAGCAAGAGCCACATCGGCTATGCCGCGACCAAGGCCGCGCTGCAGAACATGGTGCTGTCGTTCGCCGAAAAGTACGCGCCGCAGGTGCGGGTCAACGGTATCCTGCCCGGCCTGCTGATCCTCAAGGAAGGCGGCGACGAGCAGTACCGCCAGCAGACCCTGAAAAAGGCCCTGCTGGAATTCGAACCCGGCGCCCGCCCGCTGATCGACGCCGTGCTGTTCCTGCTGCAAAGCCAGTACAGCACCGGCAGCCAGGTGGTCATCAACGGTGGCCGCCATCTGAAGAACCGCATGACCTGAAGAGACCGCCCATGACCCCGCAACAACAGCTCGAACTCGAAGCCGCCGCGTTCCGGCGCCTGGTCGATCATCTGCAAAAGCGTACCGACGTGCAGAACATCGACCTGATGAACCTCTCCGGCTTCTGCCGCAACTGCCTGTCGAAATGGCTCAAGGCCGCGGCCGACGAGCGCCAGGTCGAGCTGAGCCTGGACGATGCCCGCGAGCAGGTGTACGGCATGCCCTACGCCGAGTGGAAAGCCCAGTACCAGAAAGAGGCCAGCGCCGAGCAACAGGCCGCGTTCGAACAAGGAAAACCCCGTGACTGAACTGAACACCCTGCGCAACAGCCTTGCCGGCGGCGAGCACGTTTTCGCCGATACCCTGGCGTTCATCGCCGCGAACTACAGCTACCAGCCCCAGGCCTTCGACAATGGCGACGTGCATAACGCCGCCGGGCAGAACGAAGGCTCGTGCAAGACCCTGGGCCTGGCGCTGCTCGAAGGGCTGAGCGATCAGGAAGCACTGCTGGCCTTCGGCGAACACTACCGCAGCGTGCTGGCCACCCCCGAGGGCAGCGACCACGGCAACATCCGCGCGCTGATCAAGCATGGCCTGGCCGGCGTGAAGTTCGCCGCGCAGCCGCTGGCGCGTCTGGCCTGATAGCGGATAGGGCCGCTTTGCGGCCCTTTCGCCGACACCGATGACATCAGCTGATGATTTGGCCTGGTGCTCCAGCCTCCAGGCGCCCCTTCTGTAACCAGCCCAGCGCAATCGGCCACAAACTTTCCCGAAAACGATCGTGAAAGAACGCGAAATGCCCGATCTCCCCGACCGAGATATCCACAGGCGCCACCCGCAGGTGCCGATGCTCGGCGTTGCGCAGATACCTCAATAGCCGCTCGGTGGCCGCCACCGTGCCGAACGGATCGTCGGTCAAGCTGACGGCCAAGGTCGCCGCGCGCACCTGATCGAACGGCACCGCCTCGAGCAAGCGCCCACTGGGGCGATGCTCGTAGCGCGGCGTGAGGGTACTCCAATCCTGCACAACGCCAGCAGGGGTATCTTCCAGCCACCCCAGGCGCTTGCCGGGAAAGTAGCCGAACAGCCGAGTCAACAGGGGCATGAGCACATGCCACTTGCCGAACAGCTGCCAGCGCTGATCCGCCGCATAGTCGCGCCAGTAGGCGAACTGCGCCCCCACCAGCACCGCATGGCGCACCTGCGCCGCCGACGGCGCCAGCCCCAGTGCCCAGCCACCGAAGCTGTGCCCGACCACATGCACCGGCTGGCCGGGATGCTCGGCACTGGCCAGCTGCAGCATCGCCTCGAAGTCCAGGCGGCCCCAGTCACTCCAGCTCGCCTGGAAACCACGCATCGAGGCCGGGCGCGACTCGCCGATGCCACGATAGTCGTAGGTCAACACATCGAAGCCCTGGGCGAACAGGTAGTCGGCGAAGCGCGCGTAGTAACGGCAGCGTACCGAGGTGGCGGCGTTGATGATCACCAGCGGGCGCCGGGGGTCGGACTCGGCGTGGCGCCAGCGCAAACCGCCGAGGCGGTAGCCGTCGGCGGCGGCATGACGAAAGGCACAGGCGGGTTGGGTGAGGCTGCTCATGGCGCGCTCCCTGCGGCGTCGCGCCATGCTGGCGGACGGGCTGTTGTCGTGCGCCCACGCTAGCAAAAAAATCGGTGCCTGTACCGGCCCTATCGCGGGGCAAGCCCGCTCCCACGCCAACTACGGGGCTGGCGTGGGAGCGGGCTTGCCCCGCGATAGGTTCAGGTGGTCGGCAGGGCCCGTGCCACGCCCGGCTTGCGCAGCACCGCCAGGCGCGAGCCGTCGTAGCGGGTTTCGCGGAAGAACTTCCAGCGACCGAACAGGCCGTACACGTGCATGACCCGTCCCTGCTCGTGGTAGCCCATGCGCAGGTGCAGTTTCATCGCCGGTACGTTGTGGGTCTCCACCACGTCCACCACTTTGTGGCAGCCCTTTTCATGCATGGCGTTCCACAGCTCGACCTGGGCGGTCACCGACAGCTCGCTGCCGAAGTAGCGCCGGGTCATCTCGCCACCGAACTCGAAGAACTCGCCAGGCTTCACCGGGAAGGTGCAACCGTAGTAGTGCTTGTCGTGGTAGTCGACCACGCTGGCCCATATGAAGGCCACGGCATCGCCCTGCTCGTCCAGATACATGTGCCCGGTATGCCCCTCGACGGCCAATTCGCGCATGGTCTCGACGCGGTCGCCGAAATGACGGGCGAAGGCATCGGCGTTGGCGGCGGTGATCGGCACCAGGGTAACGGGTGGATGTTCCTTGAGGCTGTAGGGTGGCACCGGGCTGACCAGGTCGCGCTCCATCCACAACAACTCCCAGTGGAAGAACACGTAGCGTTCGAACAAGGTCTTGGCTGTGCGCTTGATACCTTTCTGGCGAATTCGTTCTTGTAGTTTTTGCAGTGCGCCCATTGCTCCCTCCCTGGCCCCGGCGGAATTGCCAGGCCAATAGCTGGGGTATAGATCAGGCGGAGGGTGCCCATGGCAAAGGGCCATTGGTGATTTGTTTCAGAATATTAACAAGTCGTCGGCGGGAACCGCGCAGCCGTCATCAACGGCTGCGCGGTCAAGGACTTGCTTACAGCTCGATGCAGTCGAACCGTACGTCGGTGGCCACGTCTTCGTCGTAGTTGACGTCAGCACGCTCGAAGCCGAACAGGTTGAGGAACTGCTTCTTGTAGCCAGCATAGTCGGTCAGCTGGAACAGGTTCTCGGTGGTCACTTGCGGCCACAGCGCCTTGCAGGCGTCCTGCACGTCGTCGCGCAGTTCCCAGTCGTCCAGGCGCAGGCGGCCTTTGTCGTCGACTGCGGCAGGCTGGCCATCGGCGCGGTACATGCGGTCGCGGTACATACGGTCCAGCTGGTCCTGGGTGCCTTCGTGAACGCCCTTTTCCTGCATGATCTTGAACACCATGGACAGGTACAGCGGCATCACCGGGATGGCCGAGCTGGCCTGGGTAACGACGGACTTGAGCACCGCCACGTTGGCGCCGCCCTTGACTTCGCCGGCCAGTTTCTGGTCCAGGCGCAGGGCGGTTTCGTCCAGGTCCTGCTTGGCCTGGCCCAGGGCGCCGTGCCAGTAGATCGGCCAAGTGATGTCGCTGCCGATGTAGCTGAAGGCCACGGTGCGCGCGCCTTCGGCCAGCACGCCGGCGCCGGCCAGGGCGTCGATCCACAGCTGCCAGTCCTGCCCGCCCATCACGGTGACGGTGTCGGCGATTTCCTGCTCGGTGGCCGGCTCGATGCTGGCCTCGATGATGGTGTCCTTGTTGGTGTCGATGGCGGTCGACTTGTACGGCTGGCCGATCGGCTTGAGCGCGGAACGGATCAGCTCACCGGTCTGCGGCAGCTTGCGCACCGGCGAGGCCAGCGAGTAGACGACCAGGTCGACCTTGCCGCCCATTTCGTTCTTGATCAGCTCGATGACCTTGGCGCGGGCCTCGTCGGAGAAGGCGTCACCGTTGATCGACTTGCTGTACAGGCCTTCGGCCTTGGCGAACTTGTCGAAGGCGGCGGCGTTGTACCAGCCGGCGGTACCGGCCTTGGTCTCGGTGCCCGGTTTTTCGAAGAACACGCCCAGGGTGTCGGCCTTGAAGCCGAATGCCGCGGTGATGCGCGCCGCCAGGCCGTAGCCGCTGGAAGCACCGATCACCAGGACTTTCTTCGGACCATCCTCGCGCACGCCCAGCTTGCGGGTGGCTTCGATCTGGTCACGGACGTTGAGCTCGCAGCCCTTGGGGTGAGTCGTGGTGCAGATGAAACCGCGAACCTTGGGATGAATGATGGCCAATGTCTGTACCTCGTCAGGTTTAGGCTGGGGAAGCGCCCGGATAGCGGACGGTTCCGTTTGATCTGGAGGGTAAGACTACCCTCATGGGACATCCGACACATATTACGGGGTCATAGGGATTGCTGCATGGTCTGTGGGAGCGGGTTCACCCGCGAACACGGGCGCAGCCCGTGCCATGCACCGTGGTGAAGCTTTCGCGGGTAAACCCGCTCCCACAGGGAATCGCGCCCTCAGGGCTGCAGGGCCTCTCGCAGCCACGCCAGAAACCGCCGCGCCAGCGGGTCATCCTGGCTCTCCCAATGCACCAGGCAACTCCACACCGGCCCACGCACCCGCTGCGCCGACAAAGCCTGCAAGCGCCCCTGCTCCACCAGCCGCTGCGCCAGCAGCTGGCTGACCAGCGCGACGCCCACCCCCTCCGCCGCCGCATCCAGCAACAGGCCTGGGTCGGAGAAATTCAGTCCCTTGCCCTGCTGCCCGATGTCCTCGCCCCCCTCCAGCTGCCAGTGACTCCAGTCCATCTCCCGTTCGCCATGCAAGGTGGTACGCCCTTGGGCGGGCAAGTCCGGGTGGCAGGCCGGATACAACTGATCCAGGTGCAACACGGTGAAACTGCACTCGGCCTGGGCGCCGATATCGTCGCGAATCGCCAGGTCGATGGTCTCGCTGGCCATGTCCGGCGCCTCGAAGCTGGTGAACAGCCACAGGTCCACCTCCGGGTAGCGCTGGTGAAAGTCCGCCAGGCGCGGCAGCAACCAGTGCCGGGCGAACGCCGGCGTGGTGTTGACCACCAGCTGGTTGGGCTTGCGGTACTGGTCGAGCCGGCGAATGCCCACCGCCAGTTGCTGCAACAAGGCCTGGGTGGTGCTGAGCAGGTCATGCCCGGCATCGGTCAGGCTGACGCTGCGACCGCTGCGGTGGAACAGCGGCTGCTCCAGGTAGCTTTCCAGGCTGCGGATCTGCTGGCTGATCGCCGACTGGGTGAGGTTCAGGGCCTCGGCGGCCTTGTGGAAGCTGCCCAGGCGAGCGGCGGCTTCGAAGCCGCGCAGGGCGTTGAGCGGGGGCCAATGCTTGAGCATGCTGATAAGCCTTACTGATCAGAAGTACGCTAAATCTATCGTTTGTCGCGCCTACTTCACAGTCATAACATTGATCCCAACACCCGCGACGGCGGGCTTCGTTGATAAAAATCCCTAATAGATCGGAGTTCACTATGACCCTGTCCATCGACAGCGGCTGGCGCATGCCCGCCGAATGGGCCCGCCACGCCGCCACCTGGATGATCTGGCCGCACAACCAACCGCTGTGGGAGTCCGGCTGGGGCGTGACCTTGGCCGACGTGCAGCGTGACTATGCCCGCGTGGCCGCCGCCATCGCTCGCTACGAGCCGGTGAAGATGGTGGTCGACCCTTGCGCCATCGCCAGCGCCCGCGAACTGTGCGGCCCTGGCATCGAACTGATCGAGCTGGCCGTGGACGACAGCTGGTGCCGCGACAGCGGTCCGAGCTTCCTGGTGCATCCACAGCGCGGCGTCGCTGGGCTGAGCTGGCGCTTCAACGCCTGGGGCAACAAGTCCGAGCACGGCAAGGACCGCAGCCTGGCCCGGCGCATCCTCGACCAGCTGGGCCTGGAAGGCTTCAGCACCCCGCTGTGCAACGAAGGCGGCGCCATTCACGTGGACGGCGAAGGCACGCTGATCACCACCGAATCGGTCCTGCTCAACCCCAACCGCAACCCAGGGCTGACCAAGGCCGACTTCGAGGACTGCTTCGCCCGCCTGCTGGGCATCCGCAAGACCATCTGGCTGCCGGGCGACCCTGAGTACGTCACCGGCGACATGACCGACGGCCATGTCGATGGCGTGTGCGCCTTCGCCCGCCCCGGCGTGCTGCTGGTGGACGCTACCCACGACCAGGGGTCGGTGTATGCCGAGGTGGTGCGCGAGAACCGCCGCGCCCTGGAACTGGCCAGCGACGCCCAGGGCCGTTCGTTCGAGCTGCTCGACCTGTTCGAGGCCACCGCCGCCGTGGATACCGACGCCGAGGTGTTCTGCGCCTCCTATACCAACTTCTACCTGGCCAACGGCGCGGTGATCATGCCGGCCTACGGCATCGACGCCGACCAGGCCGCCGCGCAGCAGCTGGCCATGGCCTTCCCCGGTCGCGAAATCGTGCCGGTGCGCATCGACCACATCGCCCACGGTGGCGGCGGCATCCACTGCATCACCCAGCAACAGCCCGCCTGGCCAGTGCAGGGAGAGCGCCCATGAGCACCCTGCGCATCGCCACCACGCAGATGCCCTGCAGCTGGGACCTGCCCGCCAACCTCGAGCGCGCCGAGAAGCTGGTGCGCAAGGCCGCGGCCCAGGGCGCCCAGGTGATCCTGCTGCAGGAACTGTTCGCCACCCCGTACTTCTGCATCGAGCAATGCCACAGCCACCAGGCGCTGGCCGAGGACTACCACGACAGCCCGCTGCTCAGGCGCTTCGCCGCCCTGGCCAAAGAGCTTGGCGTCGTGCTGCCGCTAAGCTGGTACGAGCGCGCCGGCAACGCCTTCTTCAACTCGCTGACCGTGGCCGACGCCGATGGCCGCCTGTTGGGCGTGTACCGCAAGACCCACATCCCCAACGCCATCGGCTACCAGGAGAAGGAGTACTTCAGCCCCGGCGACACTGGTTTCAAGGTCTGGGACACCGCCTTCGGCCGCCTGGGCATCGGTATCTGCTGGGACCAGTGGTTCCCCGAAACGGCCCGCTGCCTGGCCCTGATGGGTGCCGAGGTGCTGCTGTTCCCCACCGCCATCGGCTCGGAGCCGGGCGCCGCCGAACTGGATTCGCGCGACCATTGGCAGATGGCCATGCGTGGCCACGCCGCCGCCAACCTGCTGCCGGTGGTGGCCGCCAACCGTGTCGGTCATGAAGTGGCGCGCAGCGATGACAGCCTGTCGATGCGCTTCTACGGCTCGTCGTTCATCTGCGACCACAAGGGCGCGATGCTCGCCGAGGCCGACCGCGACAGCAGCGGCGTCTGGCTGCACGACCTGGACCTGGCGCGCATGCGCGAGGACCGCCTGACCTGGGGCATCTATCGCGACCGCCGCCCCAGCATGTACGCGCCGCTGCTGACCTTGGACGGCCGCACCCCACAAACCGCGAGGGCCTGAACCATGCCAAGCCGTCCATCGAAACTGCTGGCCATCGCCGCCCTGGTGGCCTGCGCCAGCGTCGCCCAGGCCAAGCAGGACGCCCTGCGCCTGTACAACTGGGCCGACTACTTCGCCGAAGACACCCTCAAGCGCTTCACCGCCGAGACCGGTATCCCGGTGATCTATGACGTCATGGACGGCAGCGAGGTGCTGGAAGCCAAGCTGATGTCCGGGCGCAGCGGCTACGACCTGATCTTCCCCGGCGACACCGTCGCCGAACGACTGATGCGCGCCGGCAGCCTGCTGCCGCTGGACAAGACGCAACTGACCGCGCTGGACGATATCGAGCCGGGCCTGCGCAAGCTGCACGACCAGTACCCCAAGGCCAGCCAGGCCACCGTGCCCTATACCTGGGGCACCATCGGCCTGACCATGGACGCGAAGAAGATCCGCGAGCGCATGCCCGACGCCCCGCTGAACAGCCTCGACCTGCTGTTCAAGCCTGAGCTGGCGGCCAAGTTCGCCGACTGCGGCATCTCGATGATCGACTCGCCCGACGAAGTGCTCGCCGTGGTGCTCCACTACCTGGGCCGCGAACCGCGCAGCGCCAAGCGCGAAGACCTGGCCGCCGCCAGCGAGCTGCTCAAGGGCATCCGCCCCTACGTGCGCAAGCTGCAGTCGCAGCCGGTCACCGAGCTGGTCAACGGCAACACCTGCCTGTCGCTGGGCTACAGCGGCGACGTGATCCAGGCCCAGCGCAGCGCCGAGGCCGCCGGCAAGACCATCGACTTCCAGTACCGCGTGCCCCGCGAAGGCACCACGGTGTGGATGGACACCATGGCCATCCCCGCCGATGCCAAGCACCCGGAATACGCCTATCGTTTCATCAACTTCGTCATGCGCCCGGAGAACATGGCGGCGATCAGCAACACCACCGGCTACCCAACCGCCAGCGCCAAGGCGCGTCCGCTGGTGGACGCGAGCCTGCGGGACAACCCCGATATCTACATCGACCCAGCCACCTATGCCCGGCTGATCCCGGGCAAGGACATCCCCCAGGCCGACATGCGCGCGCGCATGCGGGTCTGGACCCGCTTCAAGACTGCACAGGACTGAACCCATGCCTACCCGTCGAACCTTCCTGCAACTGTCACTCGCCGCCGGTATCGGCGCCGGGCTCGGCCTGCCCATGGGCGTTGCCCGCGCCGCCGACCCGGAGCGTTGGTTCATGCCCGACGAAGGCGAGAAACAGCAACGTGCCTACATCGCCTTCGGCGCCCAGGATGACATCTGGGAGGACTTCACCGAAGACGTCCAGGCCGCCCTTGGGCGCATCGCCCG
Source organism: Pseudomonas sp. GD03858 (assembly GCF_029840925.1). Classification (GTDB taxonomy): domain Bacteria; phylum Pseudomonadota; class Gammaproteobacteria; order Pseudomonadales; family Pseudomonadaceae; genus Aquipseudomonas. Next base: position 13,738 of record NZ_JAOCDM010000019.1, on the reverse strand, counting down.
GGCCATCGCCGCCTACCAGCCGGTGACGGTGTTCTGCCGCGCCAGCGAGCGGGATATCGCCGAGGAAGAATGCGGCAGCCACAACATCACCTACGTCGAGACCGAGCTGGACGACATCTGGATGCGCGATATCGGCGCCAACTTCGTCGTCGACGACGATGGCGAGCTGGCGGCGGTGGACTTCAACTTCAATGGCTGGGGCGGCAAGCAGCAGCACCGCTACGACAGCAAGCTTGCCAAGCGCGTCGCCAAGCTGGCGGGTGCCCAGTACCAGCGCAGCGGGCTGGTGGGCGAAGGCGGCGGCATCGAGGTGGACGGCCACGGCACCGGCATCATGACCGAGAGCAGCTGGATCAACGACAACCGCAACCCCGGCTGGAGCAAGGCCCAGGTCGAAGCGGAGCTGAAAGAGCGGCTGGGGCTGCGCAAGATCATCTGGCTGCCGGGCATCAAGGGCAAGGACATCACCGATGCCCACGTGGACTTCTATGCGCGCTTCGCGGCGCCCGGCGTGGTGGTGGCGAACCTGGACAACGATCCGGATTCCTATGACCACGACGTGACCCGCGAGCACCTGGAGATCCTGCGCAACGCCACCGACGCCGATGGGCGCAAGCTGGAGATTCACACGGTGTCGCCGCCGCTCAGGCCACGCCGTAACAAGTTCAGCAAGGGCAACCCGGATTTCGCCGCGGGGTACATCAACTATTTCGTGATCAATGGCGCGGTGATCGCCCCGCAGTTCGGCGATCGCAGCGCCGATGAGAAGGCACGGGCGTTGCTGGAAAAACTGTATCCGGGCCGGGACGTGGTGCTGCTGGATATCGACGCGATCGCCGCCGGTGGCGGCGGGATTCACTGCGTGACCAACCAGTGTCCCGCCCTGTGAATGACGGAGCCTGCGCAAAAGCCGCAGACATGTAGGCGCTGCGGTGCCTGGCACCGGCTTCGCCGGTGTTCGCGGCTAAAGCCGCTCCCACAGGGAGCGCACTGAGCTCAAGCCATGTGCTGTTCCTGGGGGCGGGCTTATCGGGGCGCCGAGCCGCCGCGAAGCAGGCCACGCGGTTCCGGTATTCGCGGCACGCAAACCGAGCCCGATCAGGAGCCGCACGCGCCTTGGCTGCTCCTGGCCAGCCATTCACTCAGCTGCACCGGCGTCAGGTGCACCAACCCCTGCGCCGTCTCGCACACCGGCTGGATATAGTTGTCGCTGAACAGCAACTTGCCATGCACGAAATGCTCGTCCTTGCGCAGGTTGGGGTTGTCGATGCGCATGCCCAGCCGCGCCGCCAGCCACTTGCCGATCTCGTAGTGGCTGATCCAGCGCTCCGGCGCCAACGCCCCCAGTGCCTCGCGCGGCGCCTCGCGGCTAAGCACGATCATCGGCACGTCACTGACCTCCGGGACCAGGTCGTTGTGCCCCCACTTGCCATCCTCGCCCAGACGCTGGCCGTGGTCGCCGGTGATCACCAGGTAGCGCTCGCCCTCCAGGCGGTCGAAACGGGCAATGACGTCCTCCAGCAGACCGTCCAGGTAATGAATCGAGTTGTCATAGGCATTGGCCTGCCCCTGCACGCCCTGATCCGGCCAGGGCCGCTCGCCCTGCTGGTGCATGTAGTTGCGCGCGTAAGGCAGATGCGCCGTGCGCAGGTTGAGCACCACGAAGTTGCGCGGGCCAAAGCGCTGCTGGTCAAGGATCTCCAGCAAGGCATGGTCCTGGCGCTTGAGAAAGCGCAGCGGGTGGTCTTCGCGGGTGATCGCCACGTCCAGATGGCGGCTGCCCAGGTGCGCCAGCAAGCGCGATTCCTGGGACGATATCCAGTGCGTGCGCATGCCGGCCTCGCGGGCGAAGCGGAACAGGTTGATATCGCCCTCGCGCAGCAGGTGGTCCTGGCCAGGCTCGCGGATCGGGTTGAGCAAGTACGGCAGGCTGACATCGGTGGCCACGCCTGCCGAAACACCTGGCCGCACCAAGGCACTGGGATGGCTGTCCAGGTAACGCTGCAGGCGCGGCGTGGTCTGCCGGGCGTAGCCGTACAACCCCATGCGCTCGCTGCGCAGCGAGTCGGCCACCACCAGCCAGACATGCCGGGCGCTGCTGGGAATCGGCTCGATCCGATAGGGGGCGAACGGCGCGGCCGGCAAGCTCACCTCGGGCGCGAACGCCAGGCGCACGGCCCAGGCGGAAAACGCATTGAGGCTGTTGTGCAGGCCACTGCGGGTCGGCCCCGGAGTGAACGAATCGAGGTTGCGATAGGTGGCCCGATACGGCTTGGCCAGCAGCACCACGGCGATCAATAGCAGCGCCCAGCGACTGGCCGGCAGGCTCACTCGTCCCGGTAGCCACCCATGCAAGGCCAGCAGCAACGCGTAGGGCAGCCCGACACTGAGCGCCGCCGGCCAATGCGCGCCCAGGCTGTGCCAGGCCGTCAGCCCGACCTCCCCGGGCTCGCGCAGCAGGCTGCGAATGTCCACCGCACTCAACGGCTCGCCAAAAAAGCTGATATTGGCCAGCTGCAGCAGTTGCATGCCGGCGAACAGCAGCAGGATCGCCACCACGACCACGCGCAGGTTGCACAGCCACAACGCCGCGCAGAACGCCCACAGCCCCGCGACCCAGCCGGCCTCGAGCTCGGCGCGGTTGTTGCCGGTGAACAGTTGCTGGATGAAATCGTCAGCCAGCAGCAACGCGCAACTCAAACTGGCCAGCGCGCACAAACGCAGCCAGGCGGCGCCACGCTCGGGCTGGGCGCGCAGGGTCAGGGACATCAGCATGGGAAATCTCGTGGTCAGGGATCGTCGCGGTAACGGCGCCGGCCGGTGAGCATCGACAGTGGCAGGTTCTCGCCCAGGCGCAGGCTCTCGACCAGCGCCGCCAGCACATGCACGCACACCAGCGCCAGCAGCGCATCGGCCAGCCAGCTGTGCAGGTCCATCGGCCAATCGGCGCCCCACAGGGCATCGACTTCCTCGGCCAGCCAGCCGGTCAGCCCCAGGCCAGCGATGCAGGCGAGCATCAGCACCATCACCAGCGCGCCGATGGCCGAATGGCCCAGGCGATGGTAGGGCTGCCCGTTCAGCAGCGCCCTGGCGTGGGCCGCCAGGCGCCTGGGCGTCGGCCAGAAGTCGGCCCAGCGCGCGCTGCGCGGCCCGACGAAGCCCCAGACGATGCGTAGCAGTACACAGCCAACGGCGTAGTAGCCGAGCCACTGGTGCCAGTCCTCGCCCTCTTCGGTGAAGAAGTAGTTGGCGAAGAACACGGTGGCGAAGGACCAGTGGCACACCCGCAGCAAGGGGTCCCACAGGCGCACCGTGGCCTCGGGCATCAGTCTTCGATCTCGGTCTTCACCGCCTTGCCACTAACCGGGTCGTGATAGATCTCGACCTTGCGCCCGTCCTTGTCGAAGCCGTAGATCTCGTAGCAGTTGCCCTTGGTGACCTTGAACTTGTTGATCTTGTAGCCCTGCTCCTTGAGCTGGGCCTGGAACTTGTCCGGGTCCTGCCAGGTGCTTTTGTCGGCGGTGGTGCACTGGGTGGCGGCGAAGACGCTGCCACTGCCCAGCAGCAAGGCGAAGGCAAGAAGGAAACGCATGGCGATAAGCTCCGTTGATGAGAAGGGACCCGCACGATGCAGTGCCAAACTTAATGGCAGCTTAGTAGGTCATCACTGGTTACATTTCCCCGGGCGACAGGCTGCGCGCAGGGCCCATCATGGCGCCTTCGACGGGGGAACCGAAGCATGCGCGTACTGCTGGTGGAAGACGATCAGGCCCTGGCCCAGGGCATCCGCACCGCCCTGCGCGGCGAGGGTTACACCCTGGACTGGCTGGCCGACGGCCTGGAGGCCGAGCAGGCCCTGCGCGGCGAAACCTTCGACCTGGTGCTGCTCGACCTCGGCCTGCCCCGACGCGATGGCCTGGACTTGCTGCGCAGCCTGCGCGCCGCCCCCACGGGCAAGGCGCCGGTACTGGTACTGACCGCCCGCGATGCCACCCGCGAACGAATCCAGGGCCTGGATGCCGGCGCCGACGACTACCTGGTCAAACCCTTCGACGTGGACGAGCTCAAGGCGCGCATCCGTGCGTTGCTGCGGCGTAGCCAGGGCCGCGCGCAACCGTTGCTGGAGCATGCCGGGGTCAGCCTCGACCCGGCGCGCCTGACGGTGCGCTACCGGGACCGGCCGGTGGCCTTGACGCCCATGGAGTTCCAGCTGCTGCACCAGTTGCTGGCCCGCCCCGGCACCGTGCTGACCCGCGAACGCCTGGCCGAGGCGCTATACGGCTGGCACGAAAGCGGCTGCGGCAACACCCTCGAAGTGCTGATCCACAACCTGCGACGCAAGCTCGACAGTGGCCTGATCCGCACCGTGCGCGGCGTCGGTTACCTCATCGAGGATGCCCCATGACCGCCATCCGCACACGTATCCTGCTGCCCACCCTGCTGCTGGTGCTGCTCGGCAGCCTCGGCCTGGTGCTCAGCGTGCTGCGCGACAACCACGAGGAGATCGAGAACGTCTACGACGCCCAGCTGGTGCAGGCCGCGCGGGTGCTGCAGGGACTGTTCCGGCAGATGCCGGCGGAGCAGGACTGGCAAGGCGTGCGCGCGGCGCTGGAACAAGCCATGGAGCAGTCCGGCAGGGACATTCTCAGCCACCCCTACGAGATCAACCTCGACTTCATGGTCTGGCGTAGCGATGGCCAATTGCTGATGCGCTCGGCCGATGCGCCGCACCTCGACAGCCCGCCCGCTCCCGGCATCCATGACCTGCTCTACCAGGGCCAGGACTGGTGCGGCGTGCTGCTCGAAGACCGCCAGCGCGGCCTGCTGATCTGGGTCGGCGAGCGCGACGACCTGCGCCAGGACCTGATCCAGCGCATCGCCGATCAGGCCCTGGCTCCCGCGCTGGTCGGCATCCCGCTGCTGGCCGTGGCCATCTGGCTGCTGCTAGGCTGGGGCCTGCAACCGCTGCGGCGCCTGGCCCGGCACCTGCGCGTCCGCCCGGTGGACAGCCTGGAGCCACTGGCCGTCGCACCGCTCCCACCTGAGTTGGCCCCCATGGCCAACGCCCTCAACCATCAACTGCAGCAGCTCACCCGCCTGCTCGAACGCGAACGCCGCTTCATCGCCGACGCCGCCCATGAGTTGCGCACGCCGCTGGCGGTGCTGGCCATTCATGCCAGCAATGCCCGTCGTGCCACCTGCGATGCCGAGCGCGACGAAGCGCTGGTATTTCTCGAACAGGGCGTGGCCCGTGCCACCCGCCTTGCCAGCCAACTGCTGACCATGGCCCGCCTGGAGCCCCTGACCCAAGTCCGTCAGCGCGTACGCCTGGATGCCCTGGCCCGGGAGGAGCTGGCGCAACTCGCGCCGCTGGCCCTGCGCCGCCAGGTCGACCTGGTGCTCGACGAGCAAGGCAGTTGCCACCTTTACGCCGACCCCACCGCCGTGACCGTGATGCTGCAGAATCTGATCGGCAATGCCTTGCACTTCAGCCCGCCCGGTGGCGAAGTCACCCTCGAACTGCGCCAGCACGATGACTGGCTGACCCTGCAGGTGCTCGACCAGGGCCCCGGGGTGGCGCCACAGCAGCTGGCGCGGCTGAGCGATCGCTTCTACAGCGACAGCAATCCCGGCGGTGCCGGGCTGGGGCTGGCGATCGTGGCGCTGGTGGTGGAACAGCTAGGGGGCGGGCTCGAGTACTTCAACCGTGATGGCGGCGGGTTCGGCGTGAAGGTGCGCTTCGCGGCGAGCCCGCTCCCTCAGTGATCGCGCTGACCTCAAGTCTTGCGCTATTGCCGTGGGGCCGGCACGGGATGCCCATTCATTTGCAAACCCGATCAATCGCAAAGAAAAACAAACTTCTCAAATGAGCGCGGGGCGGGGATGCTGTGCCGATCACGCTCGTATCCCGGAGAACAACAATGAACGAAGTCGTCATCGTCGCCGCCACCCGCACTGCCATCGGCAGTTTCCAGGGGGCACTGGCCAACGTGTCCGCCGTCGAGCTGGGCGCCGCCGTGATTCGCCAGCTGCTGGCCCAGACCCAGCTCGATCCGGCCCAGGTCGACGAAGTGATCCTCGGCCAGGTGCTCACCGCCGGCGCCGGCCAGAATCCCGCCCGCCAGGCCGCCGTCAAGGCCGGCCTGCCCTTCGAGGTCCCGGCCCTGACCCTGAACAAAGTCTGTGGCTCGGGCCTCAAGGCCCTGCACCTGGGTGCCCAGGCCATCCGCTGCGGCGACGCCGAGGTGGTCATCGCCGGCGGCCAGGAAAGCATGAGCCTGGCGCCCTACGTGATGCCCTCGGCCCGTACCGGCCAGCGCATGGGCCACGGCCAGTTGATCGACAGCATGATCAGCGACGGCCTGTGGGACGCGTTCAACGACTACCACATGGGCATCACTGCCGAGAACCTGGTCGAAAAATACGGCCTGACCCGCGAGCAGCAGGACGCCTTCGCCGCCGAATCCCAGCGCAAGGCCGTGGCCGCCATCGAGGCCGGGCGCTTCAAGGATGAGATCACGCCGATCCACATCCCGCAGAAGAAAGGCGAGCCGCTGGTGTTCGACACCGACGAGCAGCCACGCCCCGGCACCACCGCCGAATCCCTGGGCAAGCTGCGCGCCGCGTTCAAGAAGGACGGCAGTGTCACCGCCGGCAACGCCTCCAGCCTCAACGACGGCGCCGCCGCGGTGCTGCTGATGAGCGCCAGCAAGGCCAAGGCCCTCGGTCTGCCGGTGCTGGCGAAGATCGCCGCCTACGCCAGTGCCGGCGTCGACCCGGCGATCATGGGCATCGGCCCGGTGTCGGCGACCCAGCGCTGCCTGGACAAGGCTGGCTGGCAGCTCGGCGAACTGGACCTGATCGAAGCCAACGAAGCCTTCGCCGCCCAGGCCCTGGCGGTGGGCAAGCAGCTGGAGTGGGATGCGTCCAAGGTCAACGTCAACGGCGGCGCGATCGCCCTGGGCCACCCCATCGGCGCCTCCGGTTGCCGGGTGCTGGTGACCCTGCTGCACGAGATGATCAAGCGCGATGCCAGGAAGGGCCTGGCGACCCTGTGCATCGGTGGTGGCCAGGGTGTGGCGCTGGCCATCGAGCGCTGATCCACGCCCCGACCAACCCGCTCCCGCCACGGCGACACCGAAACCTGTGGGAGCGGGTTCACCCGCGAAGCGTCCGGCAGCGACCGCCTGACCTCTCCGAAGCATTAGTTGCAATTTACTTAAAAAATCCAACGAATATGTTTACCAATAAAACATATTCAAATGAATATTCATCATCCATAAATATCTGCATTTCACGATAAGCCAATCTTTATTTAATTCGATTGGCTCCATGTACTCCACTACTTTCCTACAGTGTTAGAAATGACACTTTGACACTTTCAAACTCCCCTCTAGCCTGAGTCAGGCGCCCAATGAACTGCTTAAGTTCCAGCGCACCAGACCCTATTAATAAATCTGCTAAAGGGATTTGCCATGAACGCTCCAGGAGCCGCCCCGTCCGAGAAAGAAGTTGCTCATGCCTGGCTGGAAGGAAAGGCCCGCGTGAAGTCGACGACACCACACGGCAACATCTTCGCCCACGACTACAATCATCACCACCAGCTCACCGCGACAGGTCGCTCCATGCGCAGCGGCGCCGACGCCATCAACCCGTTCTTCAGCCCTGCGGCCGGCTCGGCGACCGACAGCTATGCCAACGATGCCAACAAGAACGTCAGCCCAGGCAAAGCGCCGGTCAGCATCTACGAGGGCCTGCAGACCGCCATCGACATCGCCCGCCGGCGCTCCGAATACAACCCACTGGACCAACCCACCGACCAGAAGCCCAAGGCCAAGGGTGACCGCGAACACTTCATCGCCTTCACCCAGCAGATCGCCGAGATCCCCTTCCTGTCGCTGCTCGCCGCCCAGGTAACGCAGATCCAGCAGAAAAGCCATGACGCCAATGCGCTGATCGATTCGTTCGTCAAAGGCTTCATCGGCCTGGCGGCCAAGGACGTCGAACAGATCAAGAAATCCCTGAGCAGCCTGGTGAACGCGGCGCTGTCCTATTCCGAACAGACCGAGCGCCAGTCCAACTTCAACCAGAACATCCTGCAGACCGGCATCGCCGGCTCGGTGAATTTCATGCTGTATGCCAGCGAATTCACCATCAAGGCCACCAGCAAGAAAGGCACCATTACCTTCCAGTCGTCCTACACCTTGTCCCAGGCGGTCTACCAGCTGTCGGTGGAAAGCTGGGAGAACGTCAGGGACGTGTTCGCCAAACAGCAGAAGACCGATACCCAGCAATGGCTCGGTGACACCACCACGCCTGTGAAACCAGGCTCGACATTGCGAGCGATCTGCCTGGTCAGTTGAGACCGCGAACCAAGCCCGGCAGGTTCACCTGCCGGGCTTGTTCAACCGAGCGAACGCAACGTCGGCCAGCGCTGCATCCAACCCTTGTCCCGAGCCCGGGCGGCCATCACCTCGGCCTTGCCCGGCGTGGAGCGCAGCCGCAGGCCAAACAGATCGTCCAGCCCCAACGGCGCCAGCACCTCGCACCGGTCGTCCGCCGTGCGCCGCACCGCCACCGCCGTGGCCGTCTCCGGCCAATAGCGCATGGCATCCTCGGTCGAGGCGTACGGCGCCTGGCCATTGCGCAGATGCATGCGCGCCTGGTTCTTGACCGACCAGGGCACCTGTGGCGCATAACCCTGCAACCGTACCTCCAGGCGCCGGTCTTCTGCCGGGTCGGTGCGCGAGCGATCGAACCACAGTACATCCACATCCCCGCCCGGGGCCGTCGTCGCCCGACCATGCAGGTGATCCCACACGGCATTGCGCACGAAGCCTGCGCCAACCCAGCCATCCGCCAGCGCCAGCTCCCGCACGCAGGCCAGCAACCGCCAGCGCAGCGGATCGTTGTGGATAATCGCTCGGACCTGTTGCTCGAAGGTCATCTCAGAAACGCTCGTCGCGCAGCGCGGGCAAGGTGATGTCGCGCACGTAGCTGGCCGACGACAGGCTCAGCATCATCCGACACACCTGCACCACATCGTGCAGCGGAATCAGCGTCCCTTCGCCCCGCTGCTCGGCCTGCGCCAGCGGCACGTCCAGCCCATCCTCGGTGTTCAGGTAGCCAAGGTTCAGGCAGCTCACGCCCAAGCCCTGCTCGCGAAACCCTTCGCGCAAGGTTTCGGCGATCCCGCGCAGGCCGAACTTGCTCGCGCCGAAGGTGACTTCCGGGCGACCACTGCCCGCCAGGCCCGAGGTGGAGCCGGTAAGGATGATCCGTGGCCGGTCGCTCTGCAGCAGCAGCGGCAGCAGGCGCTTGATCAGCAGCAGCGGCGCGGTGAGGTTGGTGGCGACCATGCGCTCGATCTGCCCGTCGTCATCGCCAAGAAAGTCGTAGTCGTCCTCGAAGGCCCGTTGCTCCCAGATCCCGACGTTGTAGACCAGCACATCCAATCCGCCGTCGGCCAGCGCCTCATGGATCGCCGTCGCCGCCTGGCGCGGCTGGCCCAGGTCGGCCTCGATCCAGCGCACCGCGCTCGGCAACGACGCCGGCCGGGTACGCGACACGCCGATCAGCGTGTCGCCCGCGTTACCCAGGCCCTCGACCAGTGCCTTACCCAATCCCTTGCTCGCACCCACCACTAGAATTCGCATCGAATCACTCCCTATGGATTGCGCCAGATAGTACCCTGCCCGACCCAGTAATTCAGTCAGAAATGCCAGGACGCCCGTGGACAGAGAGCAGCTCGAACGCAACCAGATCCCCCTGTACTTCATCGCCGTGGCGCTCGCCGCCGCCGTCGGCCTGCTGGCGCCGGGCGTGGCCCAGTCACTGGAGATGCTGGTGACCCCGGCCATCGCCGTGCTGATGTATGCGATGTTCCTGCAGATCCCCTTCCTCGACCTGCGCGCCGGCCTGGGCAACCGACGCTTCATGGCCGCGCTGCTGCTGGCCAATTTCGTGCTGGTGCCGCTGCTGGTATGGATCGGCACCCGCGGGCTGGTCGATCATCCGGCGGTGCTGGTCGGCGCGCTGCTGGTGCTGCTGACCCCGTGCATCGACTATGTGGTGGTGTTCACCCATATCGGCAAGGGCGACTCGCGCCTGACCCTGGCCGCCACGCCGGTACTCCTGCTGGTGCAACTGGCGCTGTTGCCGCTGTACCTGGCATTGATGCTTGGTGGCGGCCAGGTCGAGATTTCCATCGCGCCCTTCGTCGAGGCCTTCGTGCTGCTGATCGTGCTGCCGCTGTTGCTGGCGGTCGCCACCAGCGCGGGAGCACGGCGCTCGACGCTGGTCGCCAAATGGAACGACGCCTGGGCCTGGCTGCCAGTGCCGGCCATGGCCCTGGTGCTGATCGCGGTGATCGGCTCGCAGATCGGCGTGGTGGCCAGCCGGCTGGACGACCTGCTGCCGGTGGTGCCGGTGTATGTCGGTTTTGCCCTGTTGGCACCGCTGCTGGGGATGATCGCTGCGCGGCTGTTCCGGTTGTCCACAGGCGAAGCCCGAGCGGTGACGTTTAGTGCCGCCACGCGCAATTCGCTGGTGGTGCTGCCGTTGGCGTTGGCGCTGCCGGAGTCGATCCGCGCGTTGGCGGCCGCGGCGGTGATCACCCAGACGTTGGTGGAGTTGGTGAGCGAGCTGCTCTATGTCCGTGCAGTACCGGCGTTGGTTCGGCGTTAGACCTGGGCCTTGCAAGGGCTGCGGCGAACACCTCGAAAGGCATACCGTCAGCCCAGCTGCAACCGCCACAGGCCACTATGGCTGAACCGCACCCGCGCCAGCGGTGGCACATCGATGCGCTCAAAGGCCTGCAGTGGCGCACCCAGCGCATGCAACATCGCCGCACGGATAACGAAAGGATGGGTGATGGCGACCCACTCGCCCTCGCTCAGGGCACTGTCCATCCAACCGGCGACACGCTGACACAGGCCGGCGATCGACTCACCACCGTGGGGCGCGGCCTGCGGATCGGCCAACCAAGCCTGGAGGTCTGCGTCATCCAGTTGCTTGAGCGGCAAGCCTTTCCAGCGACCCAGGTCGCAGTCGCGCAAGCCGTCATCGACCACCGCTCCCAGCCCCTCGGCGGTCTGGCGGGTGCGCAGCTCAGGTGCCGTGAGGTAGCGGGCCGAACGCTCAGGCGCCAGCAACGGAGGATCACGCAGCGGTTCGTCGTCCAGGGCGAAGCGCCCCACCCTTTGCGCCTCGGTGCGGGCGTGGCAGATCAGGGTGAGGTGAATGGGTTTCATGGCGATGGCGGGGCTTTGGCTGGAGTGTCCGGGCACTCTAGCCGAAGTGCGGGAAACATGCGCGAGAGGGCCCTTCAGGATCAGACGCTCGCACGCAGCTCGCGGGCAGCAGCGACCATGTTCACCAACGCCGCCTCGGTCTCCGGCCAGGCGCGGGTCTTCAACCCGCAATCCGGGTTGACCCACAACCGCTCGGCCGGAATACGCCGAGCCGCCTTGCGCAGCAGCGTGACCATCTCGTCCTTGTCCGGCACCCGCGGCGAGTGGATGTCGTACACCCCCGGGCCGATCTCGTTCGGGTAGTCGAAGCGCTCGAACGCCTCCAGCAATTCCATGTCCGAACGCGAAGTCTCGATAGTGATCACATCGGCATCCATCGCCGCGATCGACTCGATCACATCGTTGAACTCGCTGTAGCACATGTGGGTGTGGATCTGGGTTGCGTCACCCACGCCCGAGGCGCACAGGCGAAACGCCTCGATGGCCCATTCCAGGTAGCGCGGCCAGGCACTGCGGCGCAGCGGCAAGCCTTCACGGAAGGCCGCCTCGTCGATCTGCACGATCTTGATGCCCGCCGCTTCCAGGTCGACCACCTCGTCGCGGATCGCCAGCGCCAGCTGGCGGGCCTGTACTTCGCGGGTCACGTCCTCGCGCGGGAAGGACCACATCAGCATGGTCACAGGCCCCGTCAGCATGCCTTTCATGACCTTGCGGGTCAGCCCCTGGGCGTACTCGATCCACGCCACGGTCATCGCCTTCGGGCGGCTCAGGTCGCCAAAAATCACCGCCGGCTTCACGCAGCGCGAACCATAGCTCTGCACCCAGCCGAAACGGGTGAACGCATAGCCGTCCAACTGCTCGGCGAAGTACTCGACCATGTCGTTGCGCTCGGCCTCGCCATGCACCAGCACGTCCAGGCCCAGGTTCTCCTGGATCTGCACCGCGTGGCGGATCTCGCTGTGCATGGCCTCGACGTAGTCCGCCTCCGTCAACCTGCCCTGCTTGAACGCCTGACGCGCCAGGCGAATCGCCGAGGTCTGCGGGAACGAACCGATGGTGGTGGTCGGGAACGCCGGCAGGTTCAGCCTGGCGCGCTGCTTGGCGATGCGCTGCTCGAAGGCCGAGACGCGCTGGCTGTCGGCGAGCTTGATCGCCGCCACGCGAGCTTGCACCGCCGGTTTGTGAATACGCGGCGAGGTGGCGCGGCCGTGCTGCACGGCGCGGCTCTGCGCCAGGGCTTCGACCACATCGACCGCTTCGGGCTGGTTGAGCGCCTTGGCCAGCAGCGCCACTTCCTGGCACTTCTGCACGGCGAAGGCCAGCCAGCTTTTCAGTTGGTCATCGAGCTGGTCTTCGCGCGCCAGGTCCACCGGGCTGTGCAGCAGCGAGCACGACGGCGCGACCCACAGGCGGTCACCCAGGCGTTCGTGGGCATGGCGCAGCACCTCCAGCGCCTTCTCCAGATCGCAGCGCCAGACGTTGCGACCGTTGACCACGCCCAACGACAGCACTTTGTAGGCCGGCAGGCGATCGAGGATGGTCGGGTACTGCTCCGGCGCACGTACCAGGTCGATGTGCAAACCATCGACCGGCAGGTTGGCGGCCAGCCCCAGGTTGTCTTCCAGGCCACCGAAATAGGTGGCGACCAGCTTTTTCAGCGGCGCGCGCTGGAGGATGTTGTAGACCCGCTCGTAGGCGTTCTTCCAGTCCTGCGGCAGGTCCAGGGCGAGGATCGGCTCGTCGATCTGCACCCACTCCACGCCTTGCACGGCCAGGCGATTGAAAATGTGGTCATACAGCGGCAGCAGGCGGTCGAGCAGCTCCAGCTTGTCGAAATCAGCGCCCTTGGTCTTGCCCAGCCACAGGTAGGTCAGCGGGCCGATCACCACCGGCTTGACCGCGTGGCCGAGGGCCTTGGCTTCTTCGACTTCCTCGAACAACTGCTCCCAGCTCAGGGCGAACTGCTGGTCGGCGGTGAATTCGGGGACCAGGTAGTGATAGTTGGTGTCGAACCACTTGGTCATTTCCTGGGCGTGGGCGCCGCCGCAGCAGCTATCGCTGCGGTCCGTCGCCACGGCGCCCCGGGCCATGGCGAACAGGGTCTGCAGGGTCGGCTTGGCACCGTCCTTGGCACGGAAGCGCTCGGGGATCACGCCGAAGGTCAGCGAATGGGTGAGCACCTGGTCGTACCAGGCGAAGTCGCCCACCGGCAGCAGCTCGATACCGGCAGCCTTCTGCACCTGCCAGTGCGCGGCGCGCAGGCCACGACCCACGGCACGCAGGCCGGCTTCGTCCAGCTCGCCCTTCCAGAAGGCCTCCTGGGCTTTCTTCAGCTCACGGTCGCGGCCGATGCGTGGAAAACCCAGGTTGTGTGCCAGTGCCATGTTGTCGTCCCTCGATCCTTAAACGTGAATGAGGGAATTCTGGGGGGACGGGAAAGGTGAGACAAACTCATTAAATTTGAGATGAACTCAAGATATGTTCAT
>NZ_JAOCDM010000189.1 GCF_029840925.1 Pseudomonas sp. GD03858 | reverse complement strand
ATCAAGCCGCAAACCCACCATCGGCCAGCAGGCTCGCGCCGGTGATGTACCCCGCTTCAGGCCCCGCCAGGTACGCGACGAAACTGGCGATCTCGTCCGCCTGCCCATAACGCCCGATGGCCATGAGCGGAATCAGGCTCTCGGCGAACTCGCCGCTGGCCGGGTTCATGTCGGTGTCCACCGGCCCCGGCTGCACATTGTTGACGGTGATCCCCTGCGGCCCCAGGTCCCGCGCCAGGCCCTTGGTCAAGCCGACCAGGGCCGACTTGCTCATGGCATAGGGCGCGCCACCGGCGAACGGCATGCGCTCGGCGTTGGTGCTGCCGATGTTGATGATCCGCCCGCCCTGGCCCATGTGCCGCACGGCGGCCTGGGTGGCGACGAACACGCTGCGGACGTTGACCGCCAGCAAGCGGTCGAAGTCGGCCAGGTCGAACTCGGCGACCGGTGCCACGGCCAGCACGCCGGCATTGTTCACCAGGATATCGAGGCCGCCGAAGGTCTTCACGGTGTCGGTCACGGCCTGTTGCACGGCGTGGCTGTCGGCGCTGTCGGCGCGCAGGGCAAGGGCCTGGCCGCCACTGCCGTTGATCTCGTCAGCCAGCGTCTGGGCGGTGGCGGTCGAGCTGACATAGGTGAAGGCGACCTTGGCGCCTTCGCGCGCCAGGCGGCGGACGATGGCCGCGCCAATGCCTCGGGAACCGCCCTGGACCAGGGCCACCTTGCCGGTGAGTGGGAATGCCTGGGACATGCTGATCTCCTGCGTTCAAGCAAGGCCGGATGCCTTGGATGGACGCAGTATCGGCCCAAGATTGCATGCTGATAAGATGGCAATCGCGATATGCAGAGTAAACCTTTGGTTGGCAATCGATACCATGGAATCTTTCAGCAGCCTTGAATGTTTCGTGCGCAGCGCCGAGGTCGGCAGTTTCGCCGAAGCGGCCCGGCGCCTGTCCCTGACACCCGCGGCGGTGGGCAAGAATGTCGCTCAGCTGGAGGCGCGCCTGGGCGTGCGGCTGTTCCAGCGCAGTACGCGCAAGCTGACCCTGACCGAGGCCGGGCAGCGTTTTCTCGGCGAGGTCAGCGACAGCCTGCGCACCATCCAGTACGCCATGGCCAACCTGGCCAGTGCCGAGGGGCAACCGGCGGGTCTGCTGCGAGTGAGCATGGGCACGGTGTTCGGGCGCTTGTATGTGCTGCCGCTGCTGGGTGAGTTCCTGCGTCGCTACCCCGCGATCACCCCGGACTGGCACTTCGACAATCGTCAGGTCGACCTGATCGGGCAGGGCTTCGACGCCGCCATCGGCGGAGGCTTCGAGCTGCCGCTGGGCGTGGTGGCGCGCAAGCTGACCCCCGCGCACCGGGTGCTGGTAGCGGCGCCGGCCTATCTGCGGCGGCACGCCCTGATCGATCATCCACAGGTGTTGCAGGCCCATGCAGGCATTTTGATCCGCTCGCCGCAGACCGGTCGGGTGCGCGCCTGGCCACTGACCAGTCGCTGGCAGGAGCAATGCCCGCTGCAACTGCCGCAGAGCATGACCATGAGCGACTCCGACGCCGCGTGCGCGGTGGCCGAGCAGGGGCTGGGCATCGCGCTGGTGAGCCTGCCGTTCGCGGTGCCATACCTCAGCGCCGGGCGCCTGTGCCGGGTGTTGCCCGACTGGTACGTGGACGATGGCAACATCAGCCTGTACTACGCCGAGCACAAGCTGCTGCCGGGCAAGACCCGGGCCTTCATCGATTTCGTGGTCGAGCAGTTCGCCGAGCAAGGGTTGGCGCAGCGGTTCGATGCGCTGCAATGTCATTGATGCCCATTGCACTGCCCTGTAGAGACGTGCCAGCCCTGTGGGAGCGGGTTTACCCGCGAACACCAGCGAAGCTGGTGCCCTTCACCGCGCTGCCTGATTCGCGGGTAAACCCGCTCCCACAGGGGCCTGCTGAATAAACAGGCTCGCTCAGGCGATAGCGATGATGAACTGCACCTGCGCCACTCCAGCCACCACCAGGCCTACTTCGTCATCCACCCGCTTGCCGAGCAGTTGCTGCCCCAGCGGCGCACGCGGGGTGATCACCGTCACCAGCCCATCTCCCTCACCCACCTTCAGCCCGGCACCTTCCGGCCCGAGGAACAGCCGGCGCCGCTGGCCCGCCTCATCTTCCAGGGTCACCAGGCAACCGATCTGGATCCCCCGAGCCGGGTCGTAATCGCGTAGCACCAGCTGCTGGTAGGTCAGCAGCGCCTGGCGGATCTCGGCCGTGCGCCGGGCCTGCCCAGTAGCCAGGTAAGACGCCTCCAGCCCCAGGGTGTCGTACTTGTTCTCGGCGATGTTCTCTTCGGCGGTGGCGGCCTCGTAGGCGGTCTGCGCGGCGCGGCGCAACACCTCCATGTCGTGCTCGAGGGTGGCGATGATGCGTTGTAGCAGGCTGGCCTTGTCCATGATCAGTAGCAGAACTCCAGCACGTTGGCCTGACTCTTGTCGGTCGGCGCGGTGCGGTTCTGCTGCAGCCAGAACTGGCACTTGGGGCTGCCGAGGTTGCGCGGGTTGCCCTGGGCGGCATCGGCGGCCTGTTGCAGCTCTTGCTTGTGCAGTATCTCCTTGTACTGCTCGAACATCCGTGCCTGTGCATCGACCGGTTGTGCCGGAGCAGGCTGGCGCGTTGTCGGCGCGAGGGCCTGGGTCAGCGGTTGCACCTGATCCGGCCACAACCGCAGGGCCAGCCACAGGCTCACGGCGATGGCCAGCGCGCCGAGCCACAGGCCGAAGGCCACGCACAGGATCAACTGCATGGGCTTCAAGGTAATCTTCAGTTCGCGGGAGCGGGGCATGCTGGCCTCCTGGCAGGCGTATCGTATGGCGGCATTCTCGCACGGCGCGGCGGATTTTTTCAGCGCTGCACTTTTGTTGGCGGGCGTTTGTCCGCAAAATTCGCGGTCTTTTTCGCAGGTAACGGAACGTGGCGATGAAAACCACCTGGGACATCTTCTGCACGGTCGTCGACAACTATGGCGACATTGGCGTCACCTGGCGCCTGGCCCGTCAGTTGGCGGGCGAGCACGACCTGGCGGTACGCCTGTGGGTGGACGACCTGCATGCCTTCGTGCGCCTGTGCCCCGAGGCGGACAGCCAGGTCGGGCGGCAGTGGCAACAGGGGGTCGAGGTGCGCCACTGGCCCGTCGAATGGCAGGGCGCAGAGCCGGCACAAGTGGTGGTGGGCGCCTTCGCTTGCCAATTGCCTGAAGGTTATGTCGACGCCATGGGCAAGCAGCCCAAGCCGCCGTTGTGGTTGAACCTCGAGTATTTGAGCGCCGAAGACTGGGTGGAGGGTTGCCATGGGTTGCCGTCACCCCAGGCCAATGGGCTGCGCAAGATCTTCTTCTTCCCCGGCTTCACCGAGCAGACCGGTGGTCTGCTGCGTGAGGCCTCCCTGCTGCCACGCAGCGAAGCGTTCCGGCACACGCC
Source organism: Pseudomonas sp. GD03858 (assembly GCF_029840925.1). Lineage (GTDB taxonomy): Bacteria > Pseudomonadota > Gammaproteobacteria > Pseudomonadales > Pseudomonadaceae > Aquipseudomonas. The sequence continues at coordinate 1,304 of NZ_JAOCDM010000189.1, read as the reverse complement.
GGGCGAGCGGGCGAGGTTCCTGGCGGGGCTGGGCATCCAGCCCACGGACGGTACGCGACTGATTTCTCTGTTCGCCTACGAGAACCCGCAACTGGGTGACTGGCTCGATGCGCTGGCCAGCGACGCACAGCCCACTCACCTGCTGGTCCCGCAAGGGCGCATCCTGGGGGACCTTGGCCATTGGCTGGGGGAGGGCGACTTGCCCGTGGGCGCGCTCCATCGGCGTGGAGCCCTGACCGTGCAGGTCCTGCCTTTCGTCAGCCAGGACGACTACGACCGGCTGCTGTGGAGCTGCGATTTCAACGCCGTGCGCGGCGAGGACTCCTTCGTGCGGGCGCAATGGGCCGGCGTGCCGATGCTGTGGCACATCTATGTCCAGGAAGAAAACGCCCACTGGGAAAAGCTCGAGGCCTTTCTCGCCCTTTATCGACGCGGGCTGTCGGATGCGGCTGGCCAGGCGCTGACCGGGTTGTGGCGCGCCTGGAACATGGATCAGCCGATGGGCCAGGCCTGGCGGGCGCTGCAACCGCACTGGGACGAAGTCCGCGAACACGCCTGCCAGTGGCAGGCCGCCCAAGCCGCTCGGCCGGACCTTGCCACGAGGCTGGTGCAGTTTTACCGAAATTCGCTATGATACGCGGCCTCGATTTTTATAAATCCATCCAGATTCGGATACTTCGTAATGAAAACTGGTAAAGAACTGAAACCCGGTACCGTACTGCGGATCGACAACGACCCGTGGCTGGTTCAGAAAGCTGAGTTCACCAAGTCGGGCCGTAACAGCGCGATCATGAAGACCAAGCTGAAGAACCTGCTGACCGGCTACAAGACCGAAACCGTATACGGTGCGGACGACAAGCTGGACGACGTGATCCTGGATCGCAAAGAAGCGACCCTGTCGTTCATCAGCGGTGACTCGTACACCTTCATGGACACCACCGACTACACCATGTACGAACTGAACGCCGAAGACATCGACGCCGTTCTGCCGTACATCGAAGAAGGCATGGAAGACATCTGCGAAGCCGTGTTCTTCGAAGGCCGCCTGGTATCGGTCGAACTGCCGACCACCATCAGCCGTCAAGTGGTCTACACCGAGAACGCCGCCCGTGGCGACACCTCGGGCAAGGTCATGAAGCCTGCCAAGCTGAAGAACGGTACCGAGATCTCGGTCGCCGACTTCATCCAGATCGACGAGTGGATCGACATCGACACTCGCGACAACAGCTTCAAGGGCCGTTCCAAGAAGTAATCCTTCTTGCGATGCGCATAAAAAACCCGGCCTCGGCCGGGTTTTTTTATGC
>NZ_JAOCDM010000188.1 GCF_029840925.1 Pseudomonas sp. GD03858 | reverse complement strand
GAGCCTTGGCAGGCACGAACTTGACGACTTTCTTGGCAGCGATTTCGATGGCGGCGCCAGTCGAAGGGTTGCGGCCGGTACGGGCAGGACGCTCGGTGACTTTCAGCTTGCCGATGCCTGGCAGGGTGATTTCGGCGCCGTTTTCCAGTTGGTCGGCAACGATCTGGCCCAGTTGCTCCAGGGCAGCGCGCGCGGTGGTTTTCGGCGCGTCGATGGATTCAGCGATGTCGGCAATCAGTTGGTCTTTGGTCAGTGCCATGGTGGTGTTCCTTCCCTATCAAATCAGAGGTTGTGCAGCATGCTTGGTCGGTGGTCGGGCCAGCCCGGAGCATTCCAGAGGCCGCGTCGATCGCGTTATGTAGATACGCAAATCGGCGTTTGGTTCGACACCGCGCAAGCGATCTGCCAGCAATGCGCCACCCAAGGGGCGCAAGACCGCGCAAAGCTACCACAGGAATCGATAAATATCCGCTGCCGACAGTGTTTTTGTGCAGGTTTTTCGGGGGTTTTCGGAAAAATCGCAAAATTTTGAACAAAAAACGAACAACTGGCATTTGTGCCAATATCTGGCCACTGCATCGTCCCAACCCTGAGGTAAACTGAGCGACTTTTGCAGCGCGGCTTTTCACCGCTCAGACCACCGAGAATTCCATGCCAATCCGTCATTGCATCGTTCACCTGATCGACAAGAAGCCCGATGGCAGCCCCGCCGTGCTCCATGCGCGCGACAGCGAACTGGCAGCCTCCGACGCCATCGAGAACCTGCTAGCCGACCTCAACGACAGCTACAACGCCAAGCAAGGCAAAGCCTGGGGCTTCTTTCACGGCGAGTCAGGCGCCTACCCGTTCAGCGGCTGGCTCAAGCAGTACCTGGATGAGGAAAAGGACTTCGCCGCCTTCAGCCGCGTCGCCGTCGAGCACCTGCAGAAGCTGATGGAAGAGTCCAACCTGTCCACCGGCGGCCACGTGTTGTTCGCCCACTACCAGCAAGGCATGACCGAGTACCTGGCCATCGCTCTACTGCACCACAGCGAAGGCGTGGCGGTGAACGCCGAACTCGACGTCACTCCGTCGCGCCACCTGGATCTGGGCCAGCTGCACCTGGCGGCGCGGGTCAACCTGTCCGAGTGGAAGAACAACCAGAATTCCAAGCAGTACATCTCGTTCATCAAGGGCAAGAACGGCAAGAAGGTCTCGGATTATTTCCGCGACTTCATTGGCTGCCAGGAAGGCGTCGACGGCCCGGGTGAGACCCGCACCCTGCTCAAGGCCTTCAGCGACTTCGTGGAGAAAGAGGACCTGCCGGAAGAGTCCGCCCGGGAGAAGACCCAGACCCTGGTCGACTACGCCACCACCCAGACCAAGCTGGGTGAGCCGGTGACGCTGGAGGAGCTCTCCAGCTTGATCGACGAGGACCGGCCCGAGGCGTTCTACGACCATATCCGCAACAGCGACTACGGGCTGTCGCCGGAGATCCCTGCCGACAAACGCACCCTCAACCAGTTCCGCCGCTTCACCGGACGTGCCGAGGGCTTGTCGATCAGCTTCGAGGCGCATTTGCTGGGCTCGAAGGTCGAGTATGACGAGGAAGCGGGGACGCTGGTGATCAAGGGCTTGCCGACGCAACTGATCGACCAGCTGAAACGGCGCAAGGACTGAGATCGCCGGGGGCGCGTTGCGCCCCTATCGCGACACAAGGCCGCTCCTACAGGGGAACGCGATCATTTGTAGGAGCGGCCTTGCGTCGCGATAGGGCTGCAAAGCAGCCCCAGCGATCTATCAGGACCACAGACGAAACCCGCTCCACCGTCGGCTAGACCACTAACCCCCGACACCGCTATAGGACGCCACCAACGCCTCCTTCGCCGCCTTGCGCAGCTTCTTCACCAACCGCTCCTGACGCAGCGCCTCGCCCTTGTTCGGCCATTGCTCGACATACACCAGTGCCTGCGCCGGGCTGGTCTTGAAGTACCGCGCGCCCTGCCCTTTCTGATGCTTGGCGAAGCGCCGCTGCGGATCGTCGCTGATACCGCAGTACAGCGAGCCGTTGGCGGCGCGCACCAGGTAGACATACCAGGGTTTGCAGTCGGGGGAAGTCGGTGTTTCGCTCACGGCTCGGTTCGGTGCGACGGAAGAGGGCAGCCAGCTTAACGCCTCAGCACGCCTGCTGGAATGCGCGAAGGCCCTTGAACGCCTGCTGGCGCACCTTGTTCTGCAGCATCGGCGTCCAGCCCAGCAGCACGCCCGGCATGCCCAGCGCCTGACGCGCCCAGCGCCACAGGTCGAAGGTATCGTCGTGCTGGCAGATCAGCCCGTCGCGGATCACGAAGCGCGCCTGGATATCGTTGACCACCACCCGCCCGGTCTGGCTGAACAGGTAGGTCGCGACCCAGTGCGCGCCGTCGCCGCGCACATCGTCGAAGGTCAGGGTGAAGTCCTTGGCACGCGAAGTGAGCATCCGCCACATATCGCCCGCGTCACGCCCGCGCAGGGTGCCGAACACCGGGTCGCTGAAGACGATGTCTTCGCTGTAGCAGGCCACCATGGCCTCGGCGTCCAGGCGCTGGAAAGCCTGGTAGAAACGGGTGATCAGGGCGCTGTTGGCATCGCTCATGGACTGTTCCTGCGCAAGGTGCGAAACCCGCAAGATACTGCCTGGATGCCAGCAACACCATGCCCATTCGCGTCATGAATGACGATCGCGGATCGAGCCTGCTGCCACGCCTCAAACGCGCTCGCTGCAGACCTGAACATGCAGCGCCCGACCGGCGCCAAGACCGAACACGATCGCCCCGACGCCCAGCACCGCGAAGATCCAGCCCACCGCGCTCCAGCCTCCGGTCAGGTCGTGCACCAGCCCCACCGCGAACGGCCCCATGGATGCCAGCGTGTAGCCGATGCCCTGGGCCATGCTCGACAGGTTCGCCGCCACATGAGCATCCCTGGAGCGCAGCACGATCAGCGTCAATGCCAGGGCGAAAGTGCCACCCTGCCCCAGGCCGAGCACGATCGCCCATCCCCATAGCCCGCCGATCGGCGCATACAGGCAGCCGAACAGGCCGGCCAGGGTCACCAGCATAACCACCACGATGGCCAGGCGCTGGTCCTTGCCGCGTGTCGCCAACCACGGAGCGCTCAACGAGCTGACCAGTTGCACGATCACCGAGCCGGACAGTACCAGCCCGGCCTCGGTCGGGCTCAATCCGCGACCGATCAGGATCGAGGGCAACCAGCCGAACACGATGTAGGCCAGCGACGACTGCAATCCCATGTACAGCGTCACCTGCCAGGCCAGCGGGTCACGCCACAGGCCGCGCACTCGGTAGGCGACCTTGTGCTGGCCGTGCCCCTGGCGGGTCTGGGGCAGCCAGATCAACATCGCCAGCAATGCCGGGATCAGCCAGAAGCCCAACCCCAGCGCCCAGCTGTCAGCGAAGTGATGGCTCAAGGGCACCGTGGCGCCGGCAGCCATCGCCGCCCCCAGGCACAAGGCCATGGTGTAGACGCCGGTCAGCGTGCCGGCATGTTGCGGAAAATCGCGCTTGACGATGCCCGGCAGCAGCACGCCGATGATGCCGATGCTCGCGCCGGCCATCAGGCTGCCGAGAAATACCCCCGCCACCCCCAACGCACTGCGCACGAGAATGCCCAGCGCCAGCATCAGGAGAATGCCGAGGATCACCCGCTCGCTACCGAAACGACGCGCCAGGATGGGCGCAAGTGGTGCGAACAGTCCCAGGCACAGCACCGGCAGGGTGGTCAGCAGGCCGGCCTGGGAGGCGCTGAGCCCCAGGCCTTCGGCAACCTGCCCGAGTACCGGCGCCATGCTCGACAGCGCCGGGCGCAGGTTCAGCGCCACCAACACCAGACCCAGCAGCAGCAACCAGGGCCGTTGCAGCGGTATGGGTTGTTGCTGGACCTGCTCGTCATCGGCTTCGGCGTCGATCAGCAGTTCATCGAGCTCCGCCTGGCGGGGAGCGATCTCACGTTGTTCGGTCATGGCCTTCTCGCGGTCAGGATTCGATGAGGGTCCGGCTCAGGTGCTTGGCCCGTTCCGGATCGCGTTGTTCGATGGCGTCGAGGATCCGCCCGTGCAGATCGAACACGATCTGGCAGCGGGGCACCGTAGCCATGTTGTGCTGCAGGGCCGCGCCGACCACGCTGGAGAAGTAGCGGTACAGCTCGCTCAGGGCGGGGTTGTGGGCGGCGTCCACCAGGCGCTGATGGAAGATCAGGTCGCATTCGACGTAGGTATCCACATCGCCATGGAAGTGCTGCTCGCTGTGTTGCAGTGCTTCGCGCAGGGCCTGGAGGTCGGCTTCAGTGCGACGCTGTGCCGCCAGGCCGATGGCTTCTGCCTCTAGGATGTGGCGGGTTTCACGGGCGTGTTCGACGGCGCAGCGGGACATGGCCTGTACCGCCTGCAATGGGTCCACGGCGGTGCGCAGGTAGCTGCCGTCGCCCTGGCGGATCTCCACCAGGCCGCTGAAGGCCAGCACGCGCATGGCCTCGCGGACGGTGTTGCGGCTGATGCCCAGGTCGCTGGCCAGCTCGGGTTCGGTGGGTAGGCGCTGGCCTACCGACCAAGTGCCTTTGGCGATGCGGTCGCGGAGCTGGTCCACGGCTTGTTCTACCAGGGAACGCTTGATGAGCGGGGTCATTAGGGGGAACGTCCAGTCATCGGATGAATTTTGTTGAGGTGGGAGGATAGCGGGTTGGTTAGGGCGGGGCAAGGGTTCGGGTTCGGGTTCGGGTTCGGGTTCGGGTTCGGGTTCG
>NZ_JAOCDM010000187.1 GCF_029840925.1 Pseudomonas sp. GD03858 | reverse complement strand
TCCTGTACGCTCCCGCCAATGCACTCGCCTGGCTTGTCCTTATCGGAGACGTAAGCTCTCCATGAGCGGCAAAGATAAAACTATATCGATATCGATATAAGCGCAATTGCGTGACAAGGCTTTGCGACGGGTAACACCCACGCCCATACCGCCCGGCGCAACCCAAAGACGGCCTGGGCGATGGCAACTTCTGCCGCCATATCACTCAAACCAATTAACCTGTCCCCTGCCCCATCACCTTGCCTAGACTCGCTGCATCCCGAACCAGGAATGCCGCCATGCCCGAGCAACTCCTCAGCAGCCGCAACCTCGCCTTCGAACTCTATGAAGTCCTCGACGCCGAGGCCCTGACCCAGCGCCCGCGCTTTGCCGAGCACAGCCGCGAGACCTTCGACGCGGCGCTGACCACTGCCCGCACCATTGCCGAAAAGTACTTCGCCCCGCACAACCGCAAGGGCGACGAAAACGAGCCGCGCTACGTGGACGGCCGTGCCGAGCTGATCCCGGAAGTGAAGCCTGCGGTCGACGCCTTCCTCGAAGCGGGCTTCCTCAACGCCAACCGCGACTTCGACGTCGGCGGCATGCAGCTACCCAGCCTGGTGTCGCAAGCCTGCTTCGCCCACTTCCAGGCCGCCAACGCCGGCACCACGGCCTACCCGTTCCTGACCATGGGCGCGGCCAACCTGATCGAGAGTTTCGGCAGCGACGAACAGCAACGCCTGTTCCTGCAACCGATGATCGAGGGCCGCTACTTCGGCACCATGGCCCTGACCGAGCCCCATGCCGGCTCGTCCCTGGCCGATATCCGCACCCGCGCCGAACCCGCAGGCGACGGCACCTACCGGCTCAAGGGCAACAAGATCTTCATCTCCGGCGGCGACCACGAACTGTCGGAGAACATCGTGCACATGGTCCTGGCCAAACTGCCGGACGCGCCGCCCGGGGTGAAGGGCATCTCGCTGTTCATCGTGCCCAAGTACCTGGTCAGTGCCGACGGCAGCCTGGGGCCGCGCAACGATGTGCTGCTGGCCGGGCTGTTCCACAAGATGGGCTGGCGCGGCACCACCTCCACGGCGCTTAACTTCGGGGACAACGGCCAGTGCGTCGGCTACCTGGTGGGCCAGCCGCACCAGGGCCTGGCCTGCATGTTCCAGATGATGAACGAGGCGCGCATCGGCGTCGGCATGGGCGCGGTGATGCTGGGCTACGCCGGTTACCTCTACTCGCTGGACTACGCCCGCCAACGCCCACAGGGCCGCCTGCCGGACAACAAGGACCCGTACAGCCCCGCCGTGCCGATCATCGAGCACAGCGATGTGAAGCGCATGCTGCTGGCACAGAAGGCCTACGTCGAGGGTGCTTTCGACCTGGGCCTATACGCGGCCCGGCTGTTCGATGACACCCACACCGCCGCGGATGCTGAGGCTCGCCGGCAAGCCTTGGAACTGCTCGACCTGCTCACCCCCATCGTCAAGTCCTGGCCCTCGGCGTTCTGCCTGAAAGCCAACGAACTGGCGATCCAGATCCTCGGCGGCCACGGCTACACCCGCGAGTACTCGGTCGAGCAGTACTACCGCGACAACCGTCTCAACCCGATCCACGAAGGCACCGAGGGCATCCAGTCCCTCGACCTGCTCGGGCGCAAGCTGGCGCAGAACAACGGCGCCGGGCTCAAGCAACTGATCCGCTTGATCGCCGGCACCTGCGAACGCGCCAGCCATCACCCGAACCTCGATCCGCTGCGCCAGCCCCTGGAGCACCTGGTCAACCGCCTGCAGAGCGTGACCCTCGCCCTGCTCGGCGACCTGGCCGCCGGCAAGGTCGCCGGCGCGCTGGCCAACTCGGCGCTGTACCTCAAGGTGTTCGGCCATTGCGTGATCGGTTGGCGCTGGCTGGAGCAGGCCATTCATGCCGAGGTCGGCCTGCTCAAGGGCAGCGACCGCGACTTCTATCAGGGCAAGCTCCAGGCCGCGCGTTATTTCCTCACCTGGGAAGTGCCGGGCTGCCATAATGACCTCGCTTTGCTCGAGGCCCGCGACGACACCTGCCTCGCGATGCAAGAGGGGTGGTTCTAGGGGGAACCACCGCACACACGGAGGTTTCCGATGTTCGACTCCAGCACCCTGCTGCGCCAGCGCTTTGCCGCGCTGCGCAGCACGGCCGAACTGTTCTCGCTTCGCCATGTGAAGCAATCGCACCAGTCACTGTCGGTTCGGCGCAACGTCGCCGAGCCGCCCTTCTTCAGCCAGGACGAAGGCGCCATGCTCACCGTGCGGGTGGATGGCGTCGAGGCCTACGCGGCCACCGCCGACCTGTCCCAGGCTGGGCTGCAACGTGCCCTGGAGCAAGCCGAGGCGCTGGCCCGACGGATCAAGGCCAGCAGCCTGCTCGACCTGAGCGGCAGGCCAGCCCCGGACGGGCGCCACGACCATGTCTCGCCCAACTTCGAACAGCCCCTGCCCAACCTCGCCGACTGCCTCGACCTGTTGGCCGCCGAATCGGCCAGCGTGCCCAAGGACGAACGCCTGGTGGACTGGCAGGCCAGCCTTGGCATCAGCGTGGTCGAGCAGACCTACCTGAACTCCGCCGGCGCCGAGTTGCGCCATGCCCAGCGCTTCGTCTACCCGGGCCTGGGCGTCACCGCCAGCGACGGACAGGACAGCCAGAGCCGTAGCCTGGGCCGGGAGAACTTCGGCCAGCAGGGCGGTTTCGAGGTGATCGAGCGCTGTGGCCTGGTCGGCGCGACCCGCCGGGTGGCCGACGAGGCGCTGCAACTGCTGCTGGCACCGAATACTCCAAGCGGCCGGCGCGACCTGCTGCTGATGCCCGACCAGATGATGCTGCAGATCCACGAGTCCATCGGCCACCCGCTGGAGCTGGACCGCATCCTCGGCGACGAACGCAACTACGCCGGCACCAGCTTCGTCAAAGCCGGTGACTTCGGCCATCTGCAATACGGCTCGAAGCTGCTCAACGTGACCTTCGACCCGACCCTCCGCGAGGAACTGGCCAGCTACAGCTTCGATGACGACGGCACCCCGGCCAGCAAGCAGTTCCTGATCCGCGACGGCCTGCTGGTGCGCCCCCTGGGCGGCGCCCTGTCGCAGCTGCGCTCCGGCCTGGATGGCGTGGCCAACAGCCGCGCCTGCGGCTGGAACCGCGCGCCGATCGACCGCATGGCCAACCTCAACATCGAGCCGGGCGACCAGTCGCTCGAACAACTGGTCAGTGGCATCGAGCACGGCATCCTGATGCGTACCAACCGCTCCTGGTCCATCGACGATGCGCGCAACAAGTTCCAGTTCGGTTGCGAGTGGGGGCAGTTGATCGAAAACGGCGAGCTCAAGGGCGTGGTGAAGAACCCGAACTACCGGGGCATCTCCGCCGACTTCTGGCGCAACCTCTCGGCCGTGGGCGACAGCAGCACCTTCCAGGTGCTCGGCACGCCCAACTGCGGCAAGGGCGAGCCCAACCAGGTGGTAAGGGTCGGCCACGCCTCGCCAGCCTGCGTGTTCCGCCAGGTCGACGTATTCGGGGGAGACGCCTGATGAGCAGCCTGTACCAGCAACGTTTCGAAAACCTGCTCGACAGCCTGAACGCCGCCGTGCAACCGGGCGAGCAGTTCACCCTTGGCTACAGCGCCGAGCATTCGCAGTTCGTGCGCTTCAACCATGCCAAGGTGCGCCAGGCCGGGCTGGTCAGCCAGGCCAGCGTGCAGCTGCGGCTGGTGCGCGAAGGGCGCCAGGCCGAGCAGCAGATCACCCTGGGTGACGATCCCGACCTCGACCAGCGGCGTCTGCACGATGCCCTGGCGCAGTTGCGCCAGACCTTGCCATTGCTGGCGGTGGATCCCTACCTGAACCTCGACGACAGCGCCTGGCACAGCCATAGCCTGTTGGAGCAGCCCTTGCCCGAACTGGACGAAGTGCTGGCCCTGGTCGAGCGCGAAGCCGGTGACCTGGACCTGGTCGGCATCTATGCCGCCGGCCCCATCTGTCGGGGCTTCGCCAGTTCCTTCGGGGCCTTCGGCTGGCACCAGGCCAACAGTTTCAACTTCGACTGGAGCCTGTTCCACGCCAACGGCCAGGCAGTCAAGGCCAACTATGCCGGGCAGGCCTGGAGCGGCGAGACCTTCGCCGCGCGCCTGCGCCAGGCCCGCGAACAGCTGGCGCACCTGGGACGCCCGGCCATCACCCTCAAGCCCGGCAGCTACCGTGCCTACCTGGCGCCAGCGGCAATGGACGAGATCGCCGGGATGCTGTGCTGGGGTGGTTTCTCCGCGCAGGCCCTGGCCACAGGCAACAGCCCGCTGCAGCGCCTGTACAGCGGCGACGCGCAACTGAGCCCGCGGGTGAGCTTCAGCGAGCAGGTCAGCGGCTCGCTGAGCCCCGCGTTCTCCGACGAGGGCTCGCCCCGTCGCGACCTGCTGCTGATCGGTGAAGGCAGGGCGCTGGAAAGGCTGGTGAGCGCCCGCAGCGCCGCCGAGTTCGCCCAGGAGGCCAATGGCGCCGACAGCCATGAGTCGCCGTGCGCGCTGAGCCTGGCCCCGGGCAACCTGCCCGGCGCAGAGGTACTGGAGCGTCTGGGCACCGGGCTGTACATCAGCAACCTGTGGTACCTGAACTATTCGGACCTGCCCGCGGCGCGCATGACCGGGCTGACCCGCTTCGCCACGTTTTGGGTGGAAAATGGGCAGATTCAGGGGCCGGTAAGCACCATGCGCTTCGACGACAGCCTGTACAACCTGCTGGGCAGCCAGCTCGAAGACCTGACCCAGGAGCGCGAGATGATCCTCTCGACCAGTACCTACGGGCAGCGAAGCACCGGGTCGAGTCATTTGCCGG
>NZ_JAOCDM010000186.1 GCF_029840925.1 Pseudomonas sp. GD03858 | reverse complement strand
CGCTGTCGTCCTGGAAGCTCCAGGCGACCATGCGGCTCTGCTTCTGCCCCTGGCCCATCTCGACGATGCGCAAGGCCTTCACCCCGGCCTTCTTCAAGGCTGCCTCGATGCCCGGCAGGTTGCTGGCCTTGGACACCAGGCTGGTGAACCACAGCACCTGGGCCGCGTACTGGGCGCTTTCGGCGACCAATTGGCTGACAAAGCGGATCTCGCCGCCTTCGCACCACAGTTCGTTGTTCTGCCCGCCAAAGTTCAGCACCGGCAGCTTGCGCTTGGGGTCCTGCTTGCCGAGGTTCTTCCACTTGCGTTGGCTGCCGCGGGTGGCTTCCTCGCGGGAGGCGTGGAATGGCGGGTTGCACAGGGTGACGTCGAAGCGTTCGTCGGCCTGCAGCAAGCCACTGAGAATGTGCCTGGGCTGCGCTTGCTGGCGCAGGCTGATGGCCTTGTCGAGCTTGTTGGCCTGGACGATGGCCTTGGCCGAGGCCAGGGCCACGCCGTCGATGTCCGAGCCTGTGAAGCGCCAGCGGTAGTCGCTGTGGCCGAGCAAAGGATAGATGCAGTTGGCGCCGACGCCGATATCCAGGGCGCGCACCTGGGCGCCGCGGGGGATTTCGCCGGCATTGTCCTCGGCCAGCAAGTCGGCCAGCACGTGGATGTAGTCGGCGCGGCCAGGGATTGGCGGGCACAGGTAGTCGGCCGGGATATCCCAGTGCTGGATGCCGTACTGGGCCTTGAGCAGGGCGCGGTTGAACACCCGCACGGCCTCGGGGTTGGCGAAGTCGATGCTGGGCTTGCCGTAGGGGTTGGTGATGGTGAAGCGGGCCAGGTCCGGGTGCGCCTTGATCAGGGCGGGAAAGTCATAGCGGCCCTGGTGGCGGTTGCGTGGGTGCAGGGTGGGTTTGTTGGTCATGGTCGGTCCGGTGTTGCCGGCAGTGGGGCTGCTTTGCAGCCCTTTCGCGACACAAGGCCGCTCCTACAGGATAGCGGCGCCTTTCAAGCTGGCGCCGTCCTGTAGGAGCGGCCTTGTGTCGCGAAAGGGCCGCAACGCGGCCCCAGCGGTCTATCAGATTGTTACAGCGCAGCAATCCGCGCATGCTGCTCGGTGAAGTTGGCCAGGGCCTGCTCCGACTCGGCCAGCTTGGCGCGTTCCTTCTCGATCACCGCAGGCGGGGCCTTGTCGACGAAGGCGGCGTTGGACAGCTTGCCGCCGACGCGCTGGACCTCGCCCTGCAGGCGCTGGATTTCCTTGTTCAGGCGCGCCAGTTCGGCATCCTTGTCGATCAGGCCGGCCATCGGTACCAGCACCTGCAGGTCACCCACCAGCGCGGTGGCCGACAGCGGCGCTTCATCCTGCTCGCCGAGCACGGTGAACGACTCGACCTTCGCCAGTTTCTTCAGCAGGGCTTCGTTTTCCTGCAGGCGACGCTGGTCGTCGGCGTTGGCGTTCTTCAGGAACAGCGGCAGCGGCTTGCCCGGGCCGATGTTCATCTCGGCACGGATGTTGCGCAGGCCGACCATCAGCTGTTGCAGCCATTCGATGTCGCCTTCGGCGCCGACGTCGATACGGCTCTCGTTCGCCACCGGCCATGGTTGCAGCATGATGGTCTTGCCATCGATACCGGCCAGCGGCGCGATGCGCTGCCAGATCTCTTCGGTGATGAACGGCATGAACGGGTGGGCCAGGCGCAGAGCGACCTCCAGCACGCGCACCAGGGTGCGGCGGGTGCCACGGGCGCGCTCGACCGGGGCATTCTCGTCCCACAGTACCGGCTTGGACAGCTCCAGGTACCAGTCGCAGTACTGGTTCCAGATGAACTCGTACAGCGCCTGGCTGGCCAGGTCGAAGCGGAACTGCTCGAGCTGGCGGGTCACTTCGGCTTCGGTGCGCTGCAGTTGCGAGATGATCCAGCGGTCGGCCAGCGACAGCTCGTAGGCCTCACCGTTCTGGCCGCAGTCCTCGCCCTTGTCCAGCACGTAGCGCGCGGCGTTCCAGATCTTGTTGCAGAAGTTGCGGTAGCCTTCGACGCGGCCCATGTCGAACTTGATGTCACGACCGGTGGAGGCCAGCGAGCAGAAGGTGAAGCGCAGGGCGTCGGTGCCGTAGCTGGCGATGCCTTCGGGGAACTCGGCCTTGGTCTGCTTGGCGATCTTCTCGGCAAGCTTGGGCTGCATCATGCCGCTGGTGCGTTTTTCCAGCAGGGCGTCGAGGGTGATGCCGTCGACGATGTCCAGCGGGTCGAGCACGTTGCCCTTGGACTTGGACATCTTCTGGCCCTGGCCGTCGCGGACCAGGCCATGCACGTAGACGGTCTTGAACGGTACCTGCGGGGTGCCGTCCTCGTTCTTGATCAGGTGCATCGTCAGCATGATCATCCGGGCGACCCAGAAGAAGATGATGTCGAAGCCCGTGACCAGCACGTCGGTGGAGTGGAACTTCTTCAGGAACTCGGTCTGCTCCGGCCAGCCCAGGGTGGAGAAGGTCCACAGGCCCGAGCTGAACCAGGTGTCGAGCACGTCGTCGTCCTGGCGCAGTTTCACCTCGCTGCCCAGGTTGTGCTTGGCGCGCACTTCGGCCTCGTCGCGGCCGACATAGACCTGGCCGGCCTCGTCGTACCAGGCCGGGATGCGGTGGCCCCACCACAGCTGGCGGCTGATGCACCAGTCCTGGATGTCGCGCATCCAGGAGAAGTACATGTTCTCGTACTGCTTGGGCACGAACTGGATGCGGCCGTCTTCCACGGCAGCGATGGCAGGTTCGGCCAGCGGCTTGGTGGAGACGTACCACTGGTCGGTCAGCCACGGCTCGATGACGGTGCCGGAACGGTCGCCCTTCGGTACCTTCAGCGCGTGGTCGTCGATGCTGACCAGCAGGCCCTGGGCGTCGAGGTCGGCGACCATCTGCTTGCGCGCGACGAAGCGGTCGAGGCCGGCGTACTGGGCAGGCAGCGAGGTGTCGATGTCGTCGATGACGCTGCCATCGAGGCTGAACGCCTGTACGGCGGCCAGCACGGTGGCGTTCTTGTCGAAGATATTCAGCAGCGGCAGGTTGTGGCGCTTGCCGACTTCATAGTCGTTGAAGTCGTGGGCCGGGGTGATCTTCACGCAGCCGGTGCCGAACTCGGGGTCGCAGTAGTCGTCGGCGACGATCGGGATGCGACGGCCGACCAGCGGCAGTTCGACGAACTTGCCGATCAGTGCCTGGTAGCGCTCGTCGCTCGGGTTGACGGCGACGGCGACGTCACCGAGCAGGGTTTCCGGACGGGTGGTGGCGACCACCAGGTGGTCCTTGCCTTCGGCGGTCTTGGCGCCGTCGGCCAGCGGGTAGCGCAGGTTCCACAGGTGGCCCTTCTCGTCGTGGTTCTCCACTTCGAGGTCGGAAATCGCCGTGTGCAGCTTGGTATCCCAGTTGACCAGGCGCTTGCCGCGGTAGATCAGGCCGTCCTCGTGCAGGCGCACGAAAGCCTCTTTGACAGCTTCCGACAGGCCGTCGTCCATGGTGAAGCGCTCGCGGCTCCAGTCCACCGACGAGCCCAGGCGGCGGATCTGGCGGCTGATGTTGCCGCCCGATTGATCCTTCCACTCCCAGACCTTCTCCAGGAACTTCTCACGACCCAGGTCATGGCGATTCTGGCCCTTGGCCTCGAGCTGGCGCTCCACCAGCATCTGGGTGGCGATACCGGCGTGGTCGGTGCCCGGCTGCCATAGGGTGTCGCGACCCTGCATGCGGCGGAAGCGGATCAGCGCGTCCATGATTGCGTTGTTGAAACCGTGGCCCATGTGCAGGCTGCCGGTCACGTTCGGCGGCGGGATCATGATGGTGTAGGACTCGCCTGCACCTTGTGGAGCGAAATAGTTCTCGGACTCCCAGGTGTTGTACCAGGAAGTTTCGATGGCGTGCGGCTGGTAGGTCTTATCCATGCGCGGCGGGACCCTTAGGCATTAATTCGGGAAAGCCGGGAAGTATAACCAACGCAGGAGGTTGAGGCGACAGGCGCCGGGGCTGCTTTGCAGCCCTTTCGCGACACAAGGCCGCTCCTACAGGAGATCGCGTTCCCCTGTAGGAGCGGCCTTGTGTCGCGAAAGGGCCGCGAAGCGGCCCCCAGAGAGTCACTCGGAACGCTTGAGCAACCGCTCCAGCCGCGCATCGAGGCGTCGCTTGATCTCGGTCTCGATATGCGGGGTGAAGTCGTTGATCACGTCCTGCATGATTTGCTGGGCGGCGGTGCGCAGCTCGGCGTCCAGGTGCAACAGGGTGTCCTGGCGGCGGGCCTGGGCATCTTCTGCGGGCGCTGGTGCTGGCGTGACAGCCGGCGGGGTCCCAGCAGGCTCGTCGAGCAGCAGGGGAATCTGCTCCACCGTCTCGGTCAGCAGCGGCGGTTGCAGGTCCGAATCGCCCAGCAGTTCGCGGATCGATTCAAGATCGTCGAGCAGGTGGGCGGAATGGGTGAGGGAGGTCAGCTGCTTGTCCATCTTCGTCAGAGTCGCTGTAAGCGGTGGTCTTGCAGAGCATAGCCCTGTTCGCGGTAGAAACGGAATCGTTCGCGAGCGGCCAGGCGGATGGCCGGTTCCTCGACGACGATCTCGGCGACGCGTTCGAACTGGCCGACGAAGGCGGGGATATCGCCGCCCAGGTTGATCAGCAGGTCACGGTGTTCGCCGGCATCGCTGCCGACACCCAGCGCGACGAGGGCGTCTCGGTGCTGTTCGGCGTGATCGTGGGGCACGAATGCCTCGCCCTTGAACTGCCACAGGCGCAGGTCGAGCTCGCTGCGCTGCGCCTCGTCCTGACAATGCAGGTAGACCCGGTGGCCAAGCCGCCAGGCCTTCTCGCACAGCTTGCAGGCGAAATCCAACCGCGCCGACAGCGAGTCGGTGGGC
>NZ_JAOCDM010000185.1 GCF_029840925.1 Pseudomonas sp. GD03858 | reverse complement strand
CCTTTCGCGACACAAGGCCGCTCCTACAGGTTGGCGTGGTACCTGTGGGCAAGCCCGCTCCCACGGGGATAGCGTTCCATTCGCGGCAGCGTAGCCTCGGGCTGGGCAACCTGTAGCGAACCTCAACGGCCTTTGTTCACCGCCGCCGGTGCCTTGCCGGCGCGCATCTGCTGCAACAACGGCGTGCACTGGTTCGGCTCATCCCCGCTGCTTGGCGCGATCAGCGCCAGCAGCCCCGCCGCCGGACCGGCCACCACGCCCAATGCCACCATCCCCGCGCCACGCAGTGCCAGCGGCACCGCCTGCACGCCGGCGCTCGGCTTGGCGAACGGTCCGCTCACATACAACGGCGAACGCAGCGAGAACAGACGCAGCCCTTTGGACTCGGGGGTGATCTTCAGGTCCAACTGCTCGCTGGCGAAGTTGGCCGTGCCGTTGATGTAGATGATCGCGTTCTCGGTGTCGAAGACGAACAAGCGGGTGGTGGCCAGGCCATTCTTGATCCCGACATCCGCCGCGGCGCAGTTGATCTTCACATCTTCGTCGCCGAACAGCTTGCCGATCACGTAGTTGCCGACATTGAGCCCGGCGATCTCCATCAGGCTGCGGCTGATCGCGCCATCGTTGATCAGCAGGCGCAGATCCCCGCTGGAAGTACCCAGCAGTGCCGCCACCGAGTTGCCCCGGCCACTGATATCGGCATCGCCATTGAGTTCGCCGAAGCTGGTCTGCATCGGCGCGAAGCTGGGGAACAGCTGCTTGAGCTTGAAGCCACGCGCGGTCAGCCGGGCGCGGCCCTGCATCGGCGTGCTGCGCCCGTCCAGGCGGATATTGGAATCGAGATTGCCACCGGCCACGCCGAAGCGCAGCGGCTCCAGACGCAGCAGGCCGTCCTCGAGGATCACATGGGCGGACAGGTCGTTGAACGGCAGCTTCTCGCTGTGCACGATGCGCTTGCCGGCGAAGGTCACGTCGGCATCCATGGCCCGCCAGCGCTCGGTGCGAAACTCCTCGACCGGTAGGACCTTGCCGGCCGGCTGTTTGCTGGCGCCGCCGCGGGCCTTCTGCGCGCTGTTGGAATCGGCGCCGATCAGCGGTGCCAGGTCCTTGAACAGCAGCTGGTTGGACACCAGGTTGCCCGACAGTCTGGGCCGAGGCTGGCTGGCGACGAAGGCCAGGTCGCCGTGGATATCGCTGTCGCCGATCTTGCCGTTGAAGCCCTCGTAACGGAATTGCGCGCCCAGGGGGTCATGCAGGTTGGCGTTCAGGCGACCATCGGTGGCGTAGGCCGGGGTGTCGGGCAGGGTCACGCCGGTCAGCGGGTAGAGGTTGCCCAGGCTGCTGCCGGAAAGTTTCAGGCGCAGGTCGAGGGCGCCCAGGTTGCGCGGATCGGTCAGGGTACCGGCGAGCGCGACCTGGGTGTCGCCGATGCGCACGTCAGCCTGCAGCGGGAACGGCTGGCTGGCATCCTGCAGCGCCAGCAGGCCGCCGATCTTGCCGCTGCCGGCCACGGCCTGGCCCTTGTAGCGGCCCTGGGCCTTGAGGGCGAACGCATAGTCCTGGGCATTGCCGGCCTTTTCGGC
Organism: Pseudomonas sp. GD03858; assembly: GCF_029840925.1. GTDB lineage: Bacteria > Pseudomonadota > Gammaproteobacteria > Pseudomonadales > Pseudomonadaceae > Aquipseudomonas. The sequence goes on along the minus strand of NZ_JAOCDM010000185.1, from coordinate 3,346 downwards.
ACGGGCCTTGCCGACGATGTCGCTGAACGGGATCGGCTTGCCCAGCGGATCGACTTGCACCTTCATGCTGGTTTTCAGGGTCTGATCATCGAAGCTGACGCTGCCCTGGTCGAAACCGATGGCGCCGATGTCCAGCACCCACTTCGAAGGGGCCTCGTTCTCATCCTTTGGCGCGAAGTCGAACACCCAGTTGGCCCGGCCATCGGCCAGGCGGGTGAGGCTGGCGCTGGGCTTGACCAGGTCGATGCGCGGGATGCTGATGCGCTGGACGATCAGCGGCAGCGGCGCCAGACGGAAATCCACACGCTCCAGCCCGACCATGCGCGGCTCCTTGAGCCATTCAGGGTTGCCCAGGGTGAGGTCTTCGGCGGTGAAATGCGGCCAGGGCACGAAGGCCCGCCAGCCGCCTTCCTCAGGCTCGGTGCGCCAATGCACGGCAAGATTGCCGTTGATCGCGAAGGGGCGGTGCAGGGCCTCGGAGACTTTTTCGTTGAGCAGTGGCTTGACGCGGTTCCAGTCGAAGGTGGCGATCACCACTACCAGGATCGCCAGCAGCGTGGCGAGGGTGGCGAAGGTCCAGATGAGGATTCTGGCGGGGCGCGTCATGCGTGATTCTCCTGACTGCGTGGCGGCGATGGCACTCATTATGTCGGACTGATGAAACGTCGCCGGGTTTAATCCGGACGGCATGATAGCGAAGTTTTTCCTGACACCTTTCTCAGCTTTTCGTCGACCGGGGGCGAGATGTTACCGGGGGAACAACGTGCCACTTATTTTGCAGTAGCCCCTGAAAACACTGAGCCAGAGCCGCCGCCACTCAGTATCAATTGCATCGATTGTTACCATTATCCTGATGAACTTCTCTCTGAAGTTACCGAGCGTAGCATTGGCTCCGTAACCACTTTCCAGCCCCCGAGAGGAGCACCGAATCATGAAACGCCATCTGCTGCTGAGCCTGACCCTGTCCGTACTTGCCGCCAACGCCTTCGCCCTGCCGGCCGACGACCAGCACCTGACCGCCGAATCGCGCTCTGGCGCCGTGACCGTCAGCCAGCCACTGAACACCCTGGCCGAAGGTGGCGCCGAACGTTTGCAAGAGCGCGCCGGTCGCGTCGCCGAAGGTGGCTCCGATCGCCTGCTCGAACGCAACAACCGCGTTGCCGAAGGTGGTTCCGATCGCCTGATCCAACGCAACGACCGCGTCGCCGAAGGTGGTTCCGACCGCCTGATCCAACGCAACGACCGCATCGCCGAAGGTGGCTCCGATCGCCTGATCCAGCGCAACGACCGCGTCGCCGAAGGTGGCTCGGATCGCCTGAATGAACGTAACAACCGTGTGGCCGAAGGTGGCTCGGATCGTCTGGTCGAACTCAGCCGCGTGAGCTGATTGCCATGGCCATACACAACAAGCCGACCCGCTGTACCTGCTCCCCTCCAAGCCCGGTCCATTGACCGGGCTTCGTTTTTTTATCCACAATCCCCAGCCGTCCAGTCACAGAATCCTGCCCCATGCTGCCGCGCGCCGAACAGAAGCTACAGACCCGCCAGGCCCTGCTGGATGCCGCCTGCCTGCTCATGGAGAGCGGCCGTGGCTTCGGCAGCATCAGCCTGCGCGAGGTAGCCAAGGCCGCGGGCATCGTGCCCACCGGCTTCTATCGCCATTTCCCCGACATGGACGCCCTGGGCCTGGCCCTGGTCGCCGAGGTCGATACCACCTTCCGCCAGACCATCCGCCTGGTGCGCCACAACGAATTCGAGCTGGGCGGTATCACCGACGCCTCGGTACGCATCTTCCTCGACGTGGTCATCGCCCACCGGGCACAGTTCCTGTTCCTCGCCCGCGAGCAATACGGCGGCTCGCAGCCGGTGCGTCAGGCCATCGCCCGGCTGCGCCAGGACATCAGCAGCGACCTGGCCACTGATCTTGCGCGCATGCCGCGCTGGCAGCATCTGGACGGCGCCGCCCTGGCGGTGATGGCCGACCTGGTGGTCAAGACCGTGTTCGCCACCCTGCCCGAGCTTATCGACAGCCCCGAGCCCGGTCATCCACAGGCGCTGACGCCACAGGAAAAGATCACCCAGCAACTTCGCTTCATCTTCGTCGGCGCGCGGCACTGGCAGGGGTTGGGCAATCCCGGCTGAATGTAGCTGCAAGAGCGCGCGAACATGGCTTTTTCTTGAAGCTTGCAGCTCGAAGCTTGCAGCTAGCTGCTACCATGGCGCCCTGCCCGACCGTCCACGAGCGCCACCATGTCCGACCCCCGTCCTGCATTGACCCGTTTCCAACAGCACTTCGCCGAACGCATCGTGCCGCTGTGGCAAGGCCCGGGCTGGAACGCCGACATGGCCCTGCCGTACGAAGCCCTCGACGCCCAGCACCATCCACTGCCGGTGCAGCGCTACCGGGCCATGGCCTGCGCCCGCCAGTTGTACCTGTTCAGCAGCCGCATCGACCAGCCAGGCGCCGCCGAGCGCGCCGCCGCGCTGTTCCGCTCGTTGCAGAAGCACTTCCACGACGCCGAACGCGGCGGCTGGTTCTACAGCATCGACGCCCAGGGCAAGCCGCTGGACCGGCGCAAGGACCTCTACACCCACGCCTTCATCGTGTTCGCCTGCGCCCATTACTGGGGCAAGGTCGGCGAAGGCCTGGTCGAGGCCACGCTCAACGGCGCCCTCGAAGTCGTTGCCGAGCAGTTCGCCCGCGACGATGGCCTGTACGAGGCCAGCCTCGGCGAGGACTGGTCGGACCTGGGCAGCGGCCCGCTGCAGAACCCGCAGATGCACCTGGCCGAGGCCTTCCTCCAGGTGCTGGCCGTGCGCGAGGACGACGAGGTACGTCATTCGCTGCTGCAGCTGTGCGAAGCGCTGCAGGCGCAGTTCATCGAACCGAGCCATGGCCTGATGCTGGAGAAGCCGCGCGGGGCTGTGGATAACTGGTTCGAGCCAGGCCACCAGTTCGAATGGTTCTATCTGCTGGATACCTCGCCGCTGCTGCGCGGCACGCCGCTGCACGCCTCCATCGAGCGGGCCTTCGACTTTGCCGAGCGGTACGGGGTGAAGGATTCGGCGGTGCTGGCGATGCTGGACGTGGACGGCAAGGTACTCGATGCGACCCAACGGATCTGGGCCCAGGCGGAGTACCTGCGGGCGCTGGCCCTGCGGCCTGGAAACGAGGTGCGGTTGCTGGCACAGTTAGCCGCGCTGGAATCACGCTTCCTGCCTGAAGGCGGCTGGCATGAGTGCCGCGATGGCGCGGGGGCGGTGAGCCGCCATGACATGCCTTCGACTACCCCTTACCACCTGGCTACCTGCCTCGAAGGCTTGCAGCGCCTGGCCTGAAGTAATC
>NZ_JAOCDM010000184.1 GCF_029840925.1 Pseudomonas sp. GD03858 | reverse complement strand
CCCGCCCCGACTACGACCAGGTCCTGCAGACCCTCGCCGACTATGTGCTCGGCTACCGAGTCGATTCCCCCGAAGCCCTGAACACCGCCCGCCATTGCCTGATGGACACCCTGGGCTGCGGCCTGCTGGCCCTGCGCTTCCCCGAATGCACCAAGCACCTCGGCCCGCTGGTCGAGGGCACCATCGTCCCTCATGGCGCCCGCGTCCCTGGCACCAGTTACCGCCTCGACCCGGTCAAGGCCGCCTGGGACATCGGCTGCATCGTCCGCTGGCTGGACTACAACGACACCTGGTTGGCGGCGGAGTGGGGCCACCCCTCGGACAACCTCGGCGGCATCCTGGCGGTCACCGACCACCTGTCGCAGAAGCGCGTGGCCAATGGCGAGGCGCCTCTGGTCATGCGCGAGGTGCTCGATGCCATGGTCATGGCCCACGAGATCCAGGGCGTGCTGGCGCTGGAGAACTCCTTTAACCGGGTTGGCCTGGACCATGTGCTGCTGGTCAAGGTCGCCTCCACGGCAGTCTGCGCCAGGCTCATGGGCGCCAATCGCGAGCAACTGCTGTCGGCGCTGTCCCATGCCTTCGTCGATGGCCAGGCCCTGCGCACCTACCGTCATGCGCCCAACGCCGGGTCGCGCAAGTCGTGGGCGGCGGGGGATGCCTCCAGTCGAGGCGTGCGCCTGGCCGATATCGCCCTGCGTGGCGAGATGGGTGTGCCCGGTGCGCTCACGGCCAGGCAGTGGGGGTTCTACGATGTGTCGTTCAGCCATACCAACAAGGACCTGGCGCTCAAGCCAGAAGGTCAGCGTGAACTGCGCCTGCCGCAGCCATTGGGCAGCTACGTGATGGAGAACGTGCTGTTCAAGATCAGTTTCCCTGCCGAATTCCATGCCCAGACCGCCTGCGAGGCTGCGGTGATTCTGCACCCGCAGGTGCGCAATCGCCTGCATGAGATCGACCGTATTCTCATCACTACCCACGAGTCAGCGATTCGCATTATTTCCAAGGAAGGCCCCCTGGCCAACGCTGCCGACCGCGACCACTGTCTGCAGTACATGACCGCCGTGCCGCTGATCTTCGGTGACCTGGTGGCCGAGCACTACGAGGATGCCTTCCATGCCGCGCACCCGAGCATCGACCGCCTGCGCGAGAAGATGGTGATCGTCGAGGAGCCGCGCTTCAGTCGCGAGTACCTGGAGGCCGACAAGCGCTCCATCGCCAATGGCGTGCAGGTGTTCTTCAAGGATGGCTCGCACACGCCGCAAGTGGTGGTGGAGTACCCGATCGGGCATCGACGGCGGCGGGAGGAGGGGATGCCGTTGCTCGAGGCCAAGTTCAAGGAGAACCTGGCGACGCGCTTTGCGCGGCAGCGCTGTGAGCAAATCTTCGAACTGTGCAGGGATCAGCAGGCGCTTGAGCAGATGGCGGTGCACCGCTTTGTTGAATTGTTCGTGATCTGAGCTGGCCTGTACCGGCCTCTTCGCGGCTAAAGCCGCTCCCACAGGAAACCCGAAATCTTCAAGACTACGACGGACCTGTGGGAGCGGCTTTAGCCGCGAAGAGGCCAGCAAAGCCAACACAAGCGGCACAAAAAAGCCCCGGCATTTCTGCCAGGGCTTCTTCTTGCAGCTTACAACTTGCCGCTCAGCTTACGCCTGAACCACCGGGATCTTGGCGTTGGCCGCCGCTTCGCGGAACTCGGCGATCTGGTCGAAGCTCAGGTAGCGGTAGACGTCGGCAGCCATGCTGTCGATGTCTTTCGCGTACTGCATGTACTCCTCGACGGTCGGCAGCTTGCCAATGATCGAAGCGACCGCGGCCAGCTCGGCCGAGGCCAGGTACACGTTGGTGGCGTCGCCCAGACGGTTCGGGAAGTTACGGGTCGAGGTGGAGACCACGGTCGAACCGGTCTGCACACGTGCCTGGTTACCCATGCACAGCGAGCAGCCTGGCATTTCCATGCGCGCGCCAGCCTTGCCGTAGATGCCGTAGTAGCCTTCCTCGGTCAGCTGGTGGGCGTCCATCTTGGTTGGCGGGGCCAGCCACAGACGGGTCGGGATACCGCCCTTGACCTTGTCCAGCAGCTTGCCGGCGGCGCGGAAGTGACCGATGTTGGTCATGCACGAACCGATGAACACTTCATCGATCTTCTCGCCCTGTACCGAGGACAGCAGGCGGGCATCGTCCGGGTCGTTCGGCGCGCAGAGCACAGGCTCCTTGACGTCGGCCAGGTCGATCTCGATGATCTCGGCGTATTCGGCATCGGCGTCGGCCGACAGCAGCTCAGGCTTGGCCAGCCAGGCTTCCATGGCCTGGGCACGGCGCTCCAGGGTGCGGGCATCGCCGTAGCCTTCGCCGATCATCCAGCGCAGCAGGGTGATGTTGGACTGCAGGTATTCGGCGATGGCCTTCTCCGGCAGCTTGATGGTGCAACCGGCGGCGGAGCGTTCGGCCGAGGCGTCGGACAGCTCGAAGGCTTGCTCGACGGTCAGGTCGTTGAGGCCTTCGATCTCCAGGATGCGGCCGGAGAAGGCGTTCTTCTTGCCTTTCTTCTCGACGGTCAGCAGGCCCTTCTGGATGGCGTAGTAAGGGATCGCATGCACCAGGTCACGCAGGGTGATGCCAGGCTGCAGCTTGCCCTTGAAGCGCACCAGGATCGACTCTGGCATGTCCAGCGGCATGACGCCGGTGGCGGCGGCGAAGGCCACCAGGCCGGAACCGGCCGGGAACGAGATGCCGATCGGGAAACGGGTGTGCGAGTCGCCACCGGTGCCGACGGTGTCAGGCATCAGCATGCGGTTCAGCCAGCTGTGGATGATGCCGTCGCCTGGACGCAGCGACACGCCGCCACGGGTGCGGATGAAGTCTGGCAGGGTGTGGTGGGTGGTGACGTCGATCGGCTTCGGATAAGCGGCGGTGTGGCAGAACGACTGCATCACCAGGTCGGCGGAGAAGCCCAGGCACGCCAGGTCTTTCAGCTCGTCGCGGGTCATCGGGCCCGTGGTGTCCTGGGAACCGACGGTGGTCATCTTCGGTTCGCAGTAGGCACCTGGGCGCACGCCCTGGCCTTCCGGCAGACCGCAGGCACGGCCGACCATCTTCTGCGCCAGGGTGAAGCCCTTGGTCGAAGCGGCAGGCTGCTCGGGTTTCTTGAACAGGTCCGATGGGGCCTGGCCCAGTTCGGCGCGGGCTTTCTCGGTCAGGCCACGGCCGACGATCAGCGGGATACGGCCACCGGCGCGGACTTCGTCCAGCAGTACTTCGGTTTTCAGCTCGAAGTTGGTGACCAGTTCGTCGCTGCCGTGACGGCGCACTTCACCTTTGAACGGGTAGACGTCGATGACGTCGCCCATGGCCAGGTTGGTGCAGTCGAATTCGATCGGCAGGGCGCCGGCGTCTTCCATGGTGTTGTAGAAGATCGGGGCGATCTTGGTGCCGAAGCAGAAACCACCGGCGCGCTTGTTCGGCACGTACGGGATGTCGTCGCCGAAGAACCACAGCACCGAGTTGGTGGCGGATTTGCGCGAGGAACCGGTACCGACCACGTCACCGACGTAGGCGACCGGGAAGCCTTTGGCTTTCACGGCTTCGATCTGGGCCAGTGGGCCGACCGAACCTGGCTGCGAAGGCTCGATGCCGTCGCGGGCCATCTTCAGCATGGCCAGGGCGTGCAGCGGGATGTCAGGGCGCGACCAGGCGTCCGGGGCAGGGGACAGGTCGTCGGTGTTGGTTTCGCCAGGCACCTTGAACACGGTCAGGGTGTACTTGTCGGCGATCGCCGGACGGCTGGTGAACCACTCGCCGGCAGCCCAGGATTCCAGCACGGCCTTGGCGTGGGCGTTGCCGGCCTTGGCTTTTTCGGCCACGTCGTGGAAGGCATCGAACATCAGCAGGGTGTGCTTGAGCTGTTCGGCCGCGACGGCGCCCAGTTCGGCGTCGTCCAGCAGCGCGACCAGCGTCTCGATGTTGTAGCCGCCCTGCATGGTGCCCAGCAGCTCGGTGGCGTGCTTGCGGTCGATCAGCGGGGACTTGGCTTCGCCCTTGGCGATGGCGGAGAGGAAGGCGGCCTTGACGTAGGCGGCCTCGTCGACTCCTGGCGGAACGCGGTTGGTGATCAGGTCTACGAGGAAGGCTTCTTCGCCGGCCGGCGGGTTTTTCAGCAGCTCGACCAGGCCTGCGGTTTGTTCGGCGTTCAGCGGCTGGGGCACGATACCCAGAGCGGCACGCTCTTCGATGTGTTTGCGGTAGGCTTCAAGCACAGTTATTACCCTCATCAGTGGTCCCTAAAGGGAGTCCGGGACGCTCATCCAGCATTCCCATGCACCCATGCGCTAAGGACGGCTTTTTGAGCCGGCAAGCCAGGGTCGCAGAGAATCCTTACAGAAGCTGCTTTCAAAGTTTTACGCCTGTAGAACGGAAGGCTGATGAGGGGTTGGCCATGCCCATGCGCGCTTGCATGGGCAGGGCCAACGCCGTTCTACCGGATGAACTGTGCTCGTGACGCTTTGAAAACAGCTTCCAACGGACATTGTTGCCTTGAAAAGGCGGTGTGATTCTACGGCAAAAATAAGCCGAAGGTAAGGCGGCGTAGATGACTTTAACGGGTGACCCTGGTTAGACAAAGGGCTAACATGAGCCCGTGTTCCACCGCCAAGCCGTTGTTTCTACATGTCCAACCAATCCATCAAGACCCCTTGCGTCGGCCTGTGCTCTACGGTCTACGGCGACCTGGTGTGCCGCGGCTGCAAGCGCTTTCACCACGAAGTGATCCACTGGAACGGCTACGACGACGAGCAGAAGCGCGCGGTCTGGCTGCGCCTGGAGCAACTGCTGGTGCAGGTGATGATGGCCAAGCTGGAAGTGTTCGACAAAGAGCTGCTGCGACAGCAGCTGGAGCAGCGTTCGATCCGCTTTGTCGTGCAGCAGTCCGAGTATTGCTGGGCCTACCAGTTGATTGCCCGGGGCGCGCGGATGATCCGCGATCTGGAAGCGTACGGGATGGCGTTGTTGCCGGAGTTCCGTGACTGGGACTTGCCGCAGCTGCGCGATGCCATCGACCGCGAGTTCTTCTTGCTGTCCGAGGCGCATTACCAGCGCTACATCGCCCCGAGCTT
>NZ_JAOCDM010000183.1 GCF_029840925.1 Pseudomonas sp. GD03858 | reverse complement strand
GCAGCCACCCGACGCCCTCCCCTGTAGGAGCGGCCTTGTGTCGCGAAAGGGTCGCACAGCGACCCCGGCGATCTTGGCGTGAACGCAGCGGCCCCAGATTGCGAGCCACCATCGAAATTGCCGGGGCTGCTGCGCAGCCCTTTCCGACCGGTCCGACGCCTCGGCAAGGCCGCTCCCACAGGCGAATAGTGCCCTGCGCGACCTCATGAATTTCCCGTCATGCGGCCACTTGAGAAACGATTTCGTTTACCATTGTTTCCAAATATGTAGCCGTAAGCGAGGAAATACCCGCATGACGATCCGCCCGCAACCGCTGATGCGCACCCTGGCCGCCGCAGTTCTGAGCCTGGTGATCGGCGCTCCGGCCGCCCTGGCAGACGAACCGGTCACGCTGACCATGTACAACGGCCAGCACAAGGAAATCGGCGATGCCATCGCCAATGCCTACGAGGCTAAGACCGGCATCCATATCAATATCCGCAAGGGCAGCAGCAACCAGCTGGCCAGCCAGATCATCGAAGAAGGCGCGCGCTCGCCGGCCGACATCATCTACACCGAAGAATCCCCGCCGCTGAACAACCTCGGCGAACTGGGCCTGCTGGCGAAGATCGACGACGCCACCGCGAACATGATGCCCAAGGAGTATGTAGGCGCCAACGGCACCTGGATGGGCATCACCGCCCGCACCCGCATCGTGGTGTTCAACCCGAAGAAGATCGACGAGAAGGACCTGCCGACCACGGTAATGGACTTCGCCAACCCCGAATGGGAAGGACGCGTCGGCTATGTCCCCACCAGCGGCGCCTTCCAGGAACAGGCCGTGGCCATCCTGAAGATGCACGGGCGTGAAGCCACCGAAGAATGGCTGACCGGCCTGAAAGCCTTCGGCAAGACCTACACCAACAACATGGTCGCCCTCAAGGCCGTGGAAAAAGGCGAAGTGGCCGCGGTACTGGTGAACAACTACTACTGGTATGCGCTCGAGCGTGAACGCGGCAAGCTCGACTCCAAGCTTTACTACCTGGCCGATGGCGATGCCGGCAACCTGGTCACCATTTCCGGTGCCGCGGTGGTCAAGGCCAGCAAGCATCCCAAGGAAGCCCAGGCCCTGCTCAACTGGATGGCCAGCGAAGAAGGCCAGCGCGTGATCACCCAGACCACCGCCGAGTATCCACTGCACAAGGGCATGGTCTCCGACCGTGGCCTGAAGCCGTTCGACGAACTGCGCCCGCCGAAGATCTCGCCGGCCGACCTGGGCAATGCCGAGGAAGCCATCGAGCTCGAGCGTGAGGTTGGCCTGCTCTGATGACTGCCGCCCTGCCCTCGCCCGCCTTGTCGCGCTTCATCCCGAAAGCCAAGCGCCCGTCCATCTGGGTGGTACTGCCGGTGCTGTTCCTGGTGGCAATGAGCCTGCTGCCACTGCTGTACGTCGGGCTCAAGGCCTGGGAAGCCGGCTGGCACGAGGCCTTGCGCCTGCTCTGGCGCCCGTTCGTCTGGGGCTTGCTGCGCAATACCCTGCTGCTGATGGTCGGCGTCACCGTGCTGTGCCTGGTGGTCGGCGTGGCCCTGGCCTGGCTGCTGGAGCGCAGCGACCTGCCCGGACGGCGCCTGTGGGGCGTGGTGCTGTGCCTGCCCTTCGCCGTGCCATCGTTCGTCAGCAGCTTCACCTGGGTGTCACTGAGCTCCGACTTCGAAGGCCTGGGCGGGGCGATCCTGGTCATGGCGCTGTCCAAGTACCCACTGGTGTTCCTGCCGGTGGCCGCCACCCTGCGTAACCTCGACACTTCGCTGGAAGAGTCGGCACGCACCCTGGGCTGCAGCCGCTGGGGCGTGTTCGGCAAGATCACCCTGCCGCTGCTGTGGCCGTCGATGCTCGGCGGCGCGCTGCTGATCGCCCTGCACATGCTGGTGGAGTTCGGCGCCCTGTCGATCCTCGGCCTGCAGACGTTCACCACGGCGATCTACCAGCAGTTCGAGCTGGAATTCAGCAACGCCAACGCCGCCATGCTCTCGGCGGTATTGCTGGCGCTGTGCCTGATGATGCTGTGGCTGGAACTGCGGGTACGCGGCAAGGCTCGCCATGTACGTATCGGCCAGGGCGTGGCGCGCCGCGCGCAACCAGTGCGCCTACGCGCCTGGATGCCGCTGGGGCAACTGCTCTGCCTGGCCTTGGCGGTTTTGGGCAGCGGCATTCCGCTGGCCATGCTCGGCTACTGGCTGAGCGTCGGCTCGTCGGCGGCATTCCCGATCGCGGCGATCGGCAAGGCCCTGGCCACCTCGCTGTCGGTGTCCCTGGGCGGCGCGGGCTTCTGCGTATTGCTGGCGCTGCCGATCAGCTTCCTGGTGGTGCGCTACAAGGGGCGCCTGGCGATCTGGGCCGAGCGCCTGCCGTATCTGCTGCACGCCCTGCCGGGCCTGGTCATCGCCCTGACCCTGGTGTTCTTCGCCTTGCACTACGTGCCGGCGCTGTACCAGACCACGGCACTGCTGATCCTGGCCTACGCCCTGCTGTTCCTGCCCTTGGCGCAATCGCCGGTGCGCACGGCACTGAACAAGGCCTCGCCGACCCTGGAAGAGGCCGCGCGGACCCTGGGCGCGAGCAGCTTCGCGGCGTTCTGCCGGGTGACCTTGCCTATCATCTTCCCGGCCATGGCAGCGGCGTTTGCGCTGGTATTCCTGGATGCCATGAAGGAGCTGACCGCAACCTTGCTGCTCAGCCCGACCGGGATGACCACGCTGGCAACCGAGGTGTGGGCGCATACCGCCAACGTCGAGTTTGCGGCGGCGGCGCCTTATGCGGCGTTGCTGATCGTGGTGTCGGGATTGCCGGTGTATCTGCTGACCACGCGGATGTATCTGAACAAGGCATGACACCCGCTGAGGCCGCTTTGCGGCCCAATCGCGACACAAGGCCGCTCCCACAGGTACTGCACCGGCTTCAAGATCAGCGCCGAACCTGTGGGAGCGGCCTTGTGTCGCGACGCGAGGGCGCAGCCCTCGCCCGAGTCAGGCCCTGAACTGTCCCAGGCTGGCGCGCAACTGCGCCGCCAGGTCATCCAGCACCTTGCTGCTGGCGGTGGTCTGCATCACCACCTCGGCCGAGCGCTCGGCCTGGGCATGGATGTTCTCCACCCGCCCACGTACCGCCTGCGCGCCATTGGCCTGCTGTTCCGCTGCGCGGGTAGCCAGGCCGATCGCCGCATGCACCTGCTCCACCGCCGCCTGCACCGACTGCTGACGCCGTTCGTTGTCACGCAGCACCAGCAAGCCTTCGCTGGCCTGGCGCCCGGCCTGGCTGATGGTCGCCACGGCCTCCTTGGCCCCCTGCTGCAACGCCGCGATATGCGACTGGATATCCCCGGTCGAGCTCTGCGTCTTGCTCGCCAGCGCCCGCACCTCGTCGGCCACCACGGCGAAACCACGACCAGTCTCCCCTGCCCGCGCCGCCTCGATGGCGGCATTGAGCGCCAACAGGTTGGTCTGCTCGGCAATACCATGGATCACCGTCAGCACCACTTCGATCTGTTCGCTCTGCATGGCCAGCCGCTCGATCACCTGGGAGCCAGCCTGCACCTCGCCCGCCAGGTTCTCGATCAACCGCGCCAGCTGCGTCGAGGCGCGACTGTTCTCGTCGGTGGCCTGACGGATGTCCACCACCTGCTGCAATGCCGCCTGCATGGCATGACTCTCGGCCTGAGCCTCGTCGGCCATGCCCGACAGGTCGCGCAGGCTGGCAGCCACTTCGTCACGCTGCAGGGCGGCGGCGGCATCGGCACCGGCATTGCGCCGGGCCATCGCATCGATCTCGACGCCAGTGCGCTGCGCCACTTCGCCAGCTTCACGCACGATCGGCTGCAGCTTGTCGACAAAGCGATTGACCGCCGAGGCCATGTCGCCGATCTCGTCGCGACTGTCCAGGGTGACGCGCTTGGTCAGGTCGCCATCCCCGGCGGCGAGATCGTTCAGCGCGCCAATCAGCAGTCGGAGCTTGTTCACCACACGACGCCCGAGCACTACCGCGACCACCAGCAACACACCCAGGCCCACCAGCACCAGGCCAAGGCCGATGCGCCAGCGCAGCTCGGCAGCAGCGTCGCGCACGGTCTGCGCCGTGTTGGCCTGCATGGCCGTGGCGCTGTTCTGCGCGGTTTCAAGACGCGCCCGCAACGCCTTGCCGCTGTCGGCGGCGGCGGCCACCAGGCTGTCGCCGACCAGCTGTTCACCGCTGGCGATCAGTGCCGCGAAGCGCTGGTCCAGGGCCTTGAGCTCGTGATCGACACCGGCCGTGGAGACTCCCATCAGCACCTTGCCGATCTCGGCCCCGTTGGGGCTGATCGAGGCTTCGACAAAGTACACCGACGGATCCTTGCGCGCCGCGTCCAGCACCTTGTCCAGCGCTCGCTCGCCCTGCCCCTTCTCGATCAACGCCTGGTTGATCGGGTTCTGCCGATTGAGATAGCGAGTCAGGTGCTGACCCTGGGCATCGTCGTAGATCACGAACAGCACGTTGGGGTTGCGCTGGGCACGCCGAGCGAAATCCGACAGCGTCGGCACGTCGTTGTCCCAGATCGCCCGAGGCGCAACGGATGCCAGCAGCTCGGCCATGTCGTTGGCCGAGTCCTTGAGGTTCTTCTCCAAGGTGGCGCGCAGTTGCTGCTGCTCGTCCTGCAACCGCTCGGAAAGCCCAGCGCTGAGGCGCTGGCGGGTACTGGCCGACAGGCTGTCGAGCCCGGCGCGAACATCCTGCCCGGCCTGCTCCAGTTCGGCGGCCAGCTGCTGGCTGTCGTGACCCAGACGCGCCCCCAGATCGGCTTCCAGGGCGGTAACCGTGCTCCGAGTCAGTGCAACGGCAACCAGCACCTGCACCAGAAGAGCGATACCAAGCGCAACAAACACAGGCCGCAAGAGGCGGCTTCGTAACAGTGAAAGGATGGCAGACACGTTCTAACCCTCGTGTTTCTGGCGCCATTACTTTGATGGCATCTACAGAAACTTCTTACAGCAAGGGTTGTGCCGGAGGCAGCAGGTAAAAATGCCAGGTCGAGCGGCATCCGTACCTGCGGCAGAGTTGCAAGAATGCACCACGTCTGTGGGAGCGGGTTTACCCGCGAACAAGGCGGTGAGTCCAGCATCGCA
>NZ_JAOCDM010000182.1 GCF_029840925.1 Pseudomonas sp. GD03858 | reverse complement strand
CGCTGAACGCCCCATCCTGGGGCGCAGCGCTTGACGGGCATCCATGCCCGTCACCTCCCTCCGCAAGAACTCCGCTCGGCCTCCTGAAGTCGCAATTGGCGGCGCCTGAACTATCGCGCGCTTAGAAGCAAATCAAGATCAAGATCAAGATCAAGATCAAGATCAAGATCAAGATCAAGATTTTTGAATGTGGTTATCGGAAATATCGTGATGGGATCTACTCATCTTAATAACCGACACCTGAGAATAACTATAGCCCCAGCATAAAACAGCACACGGGAAATATGTCGACTCCAAGGTCAATGAGCGGTCACGAGGCCAAGACCTCGACGAGCCTGCCAAGCACGATCATTGCACCAACGCAAAGACCCGACTGCATCGTTAAATATTATTGACCTAAGCCCCCGCCAAACCCTTGTCACCAAAGGCCTCCAACCCCTAAAGCCCCCGAAAACAGGCGCCTGCACGCCACGCCACTCGTTTGACATATCGAACGGCTCTGGCAAGCTATGAGTCAGGCCCCGACCGACATCGCCCGCAAGGCGAGCCGGCAGTGCTCGGGGCTCCAGGCAGCACACATGGCCCCGGCCGTGCGCCTGCACAACAACGACAGGCATGACCTGTCCCAAGGTGACATATGTCCAACAGCAACATTGGCAGCAAGCAACCCTCCCTGCGCAAACCCGTCGTCCTCATGACCATGGGCAGCCAAGAGCGCAAAGGCCATGACTATCAGGTCATGACCCACAAATACATCACCCCGCTGGTCGAATTCTCCGGCTGCGTCCCAGTCCTGGTGCCTACCTGCTGCGGCGCCGAAGACCTCGAGACCTACCTTGACATGGCCGACGGCGTCTACCTGACCGGTGCCGGCAGCAACATCGACCCGACCCTCTACGGCCAGGACAACCAGACCCCCGGCAAAGGCCAGGACAAAGACCGCGACCTGTTCGACATCCCCCTGGTCAAGGCGGCGATCAAGCGCGGCCTGCCGATCTTCGGCATCTGCCGCGGCATGCAGGAAATCAACGTGGCCCTCGGCGGCGACATCTACCAGAAGGTCTACGCCGAGCCAGGCTTCAACGACCACCGGGAAAACCCTGAAGATCCGGTCGAAGTCCAGTACGCCCCGGTGCACAGCGTGAAGATCAAGCCAGGCAGCTGGCTGCGCGATACCCTCGGCACCGACCAGATCCGCGTCAACTCCCTGCACGGCCAGGGCCTGCGCAACCTGGGTGCCGGCATCGAGCCAATCGCCCACGCCGAAGACGGCCTGGTCGAGGCGATCCACGCCCCGAGCCTCTCGCCCTTCCTGTTCGCGGTGCAGTGGCACCCGGAGTGGCAGGCGGCGAAAAACCCTGATTCGATCAAGATGTTCCAGGCCTTCGGCGACGCCTGCCGCGCCCAGGTCCGCAAGTCCCAGGTCAAGCGCAACCAGGCCGCCTGACCCAGCGAAGCTTCGTTAGCTTTGATCGCGGGGCGGTGCAATACCGCCCCCGTTTCCCCGGTCACCCTCTGCTGGTCCCAGAACACTTCCCGTGGAAGCGGGCGGCGGGCTTGTGCCTGTCTCCGCGATCTTTTTTTCCTACAAGTCATACGACAACAGTGCCTTGCCAAATAATCGGTAGGCTCACGCGTTCCCCTGTAGGAGCGGCCTTGTGTCGCGAAAGGGCCGCAGCGCGGCCCCGGCGATCGTGGCTTAGACGCTGTAATCCTGGGGCCGCTGCGCGGCCCTTTCGCGACACAAGGCCGCTCCTACAGGGGTTGCGTTGTCATCGCTGAAACGGATTCAAAATTCTGTGCAGAGGGGACTAGCCATCGTGCAAGTTGTACGATAACTTACCTCTCACCTTGGTTCCCCCTCCTCCAAGCGCCACAGGATGCCTACAACAATGACCCCACAAGAACTGCAATCCATCCTCTCCCACGGCCTGCTGTCGTTCCCCGTCACCGACTTCGACGCCCATGGCGACTTCAACCCGGCCGGCTACGTCAAGCGCCTGGAATGGCTTGCCCCCTACGGCGCCAGCGCCCTGTTCGCCGCCGGCGGCACCGGCGAGTTCTTCTCCCTGGCCGCCAGCGAGTACAGCCAGGTGATCAAGACCGCCGTCGACACCTGCGCCACATCGGTACCGATCCTCGCCGGCGTTGGCGGCTCGACCCGCCAGGCCATCGAATACGCCAAGGAAGCCGAGCGCCTGGGCGCCAAAGGCCTGCTGCTGCTGCCCCACTACCTCACCGAAGCCAGCCAGGACGGCGTCGCCGCCCATGTCGAGGCGGTGTGCAAGGCGGTGAACATCGGCGTGGTGGTGTACAACCGCAACGTCTGCCGGCTGAACGCCGACCTGCTGGAACGCCTGGCCGAGCGCTGCCCGAACCTGATCGGCTACAAGGACGGCCTGGGCGACATCGAGCTGATGGTGTCGATTCGTCGCCGCCTGGGCGATCGCTTCAGCTACCTGGGTGGCCTGCCCACCGCCGAGGTGTATGCTGCGGCGTACAAGGCCCTCGGCGTGCCGGTGTACTCCTCGGCGGTGTTCAACTTCGTGCCGAAGACCGCGATGGACTTCTACCACGCCATCGCCCGTGACGATCACGCCAGCGTGGCCAAGCTGATCGACGACTTCTTCCTGCCGTACCTGGACATCCGCAACCGCAAGGCCGGCTATGCCGTGAGCATCGTCAAGGCCGGGGCGAAGATCGCCGGCTACGACGCCGGCCCCGTGCGCACGCCGCTGACCGACCTCACCGCGCAGGAATACGAGATGCTCGCCGCGCTGATGGACAAGATGGGCCCGCAGTAAGCGAGCCCCCGCGGCCTGCCGATGCCGCCGCCGGAGCAGGACAGCCTGCTCCGGCCCACAACCGATCCCCGTATAAAAATAACGAGTGGGAGTAACCAGCATGCAAGCGACGAAAAAGACGCATGTGCGCTACCTGATCCTGTTGATGCTGTTCCTGGTGACCACCATCAACTACGCCGACCGCGCCACCATCGCCATCGCCGGCTCCAGCCTGCAGAAGGACCTGGGCATCGACGCGGTCACCCTCGGCTATATCTTCTCCGCCTTCGGCTGGGCCTACGTGGCCGGGCAGATCCCCGGCGGCTGGCTGCTCGACCGCTTCGGTTCGAAGAACGTCTATGCCTTCAGCATCTTCACCTGGTCGCTGTTCACCTTGCTGCAGGGCTTCGTCGGCGGCCTGCCGGTGGCCTGGGCGGTGGTCACGCTGTTCACCCTGCGCTTTCTGGTCGGCTTCGCCGAAGCGCCATCCTTCCCCGGCAACGCGCGCATCGTCGCGGCCTGGTTCCCAACGCAAGAGCGCGGCACCGCCTCGGCGATCTTCAACTCGGCGCAGTACTTCGCCACCGCGCTGTTCGCGCCGATCATGGGCTGGATCGTCTTCACCTTCGGCTGGGAACATGTGTTCGTGGTGATGGGCGCGCTGGGCATCGTGTTCTCGGCGGTATGGCTCAAGACCATCTACAACCCGCGCCAGCACCCGCGCATCGGCCAGGCCGAGCTCGAGCACATCGAGCGCAACGGCGGCCTGGTGGACATGGACCAGAAACGCGGCAACGACGGCCCGAAATGGGGCTACATCAAGCAGCTGCTGACCAGCCGCATGCTGCTGGGCGTCTACCTGGGCCAGTACTGCATCAACGCCATCACCTACTTCTTCCTCACCTGGTTCCCGGTGTACCTGGTACAGGAACGCGGCATGACCATCCTCAAGGCCGGCTTCATCGCCTCGCTGCCGGCGGTGTGCGGCTTCATCGGCGGCGTGCTCGGCGGCGTGCTGTCGGACTGGCTGCTGCGCCGCGGCAACTCGCTGACCTTCTCGCGCAAGCTGCCGATCGTCTGCGGCTTGCTGCTGTCGACCACCATGGTCTTCTGCAACTACGTCGACGCCGAGTGGATGGTGGTCGGTTTCATGACCCTGGCGTTCTTCGGCAAGGGCATCGGCGCGCTGGGCTGGGCGGTAGTCGCCGACACCTCGCCCAAGCAGATCGCCGGGCTGTCGGGCGGGCTGTTCAACACCTTCGGCAACATCGCCTCGATCACCACGCCGATCGTCATTGGCTACATCATCAGCGCTACCGGTTCGTTCAAGTGGGCCCTGGTGTATGTGGGCGCCAATGCCCTGGTGGCGGTGTTCAGCTATCTGGTGATCGTCGGCCCGATCAAGCGCATCGAGCTCAAGGACGACCCGCAGCAGGCAGCGGCCCCCACCGCTGAACTTGCCGCTTCGCGCCACTGAGTGAAACACGCCGGCGCCCTGCCCGGGCGCCGGCATCCGCACAAGAAGCCTGAGAGAAACGACAAGAAGGGCCTGACCATGCAGTTGATCGAACATTCCGAGTCGCCCCGCTACGTGCGCCTGCACCCCGACGACAATGTCGTGGTAGTGGTCAACGACGGCGGCCTGGGCGAAGGCGCGCGCTTCGCCGACGGCCTGACCCTGGTCGAGGGCGTGCCGCAGAGCCACAAGGTCGCCAGCGTGGACATCCGCCGGGGCGAGGCAGTACGCCGCTATGGCCAGGTGATCGGCCATGCCCTGGAAGACCTGCGCCAGGGCAGTTGGGTCAAGGAAGATCAACTGGCGATGCCGGCCGCTCCCGAGCTCGACAGCCTGCCGCGCTGCGACGCCGTGCCCGCCGCCCAGGCGCCCCTCGCAGGCTTCACCTTCGAGGGCTATCGCAACGCCGACGGTACTGTCGGCACCCGCAACATCCTCGGCATCACCACCACCGTGCAATGCGTGACCGGCGTGCTCGACCACGCGGTCAAGCGCATCCGCAGCGAGTTACTGCCCAAATACCCCAACGTGGATGACGTGGTCGCCCTCACCCACAGCTACGGCTGCGGCGTGGCGATCAATGCCCGCGATGCCTATATCCCGATCCGCACCGTGCGCAACCTGGCGCGCAACCCCAACCTGGGCGGCGAGGCGCTGGTCATCAGCCTGGGCTGCGAAAAACTCCAGGCCGGCCAGGTGATGCACGAGGACGACCCGTCGGTGGACCTCAGCGAGCCCTGGCTATACCGCCTGCAGGACGCCTCGCTGGGCTTCGTCGAGATGATCGAACAGATCATGGACCTGGCCGAAACCCGCCTGAAGAAGCTCGACCAGCGCCGCCGCGAAACCGTGCCGGCCAGCGAGCTGATCCTGGGCATGCAGTGCGGCGGCAGCGACGCCTTTTCCGGCATCACCGCCAACCCCGCCCTGGGCCACGCCGCCGACCTGCTGGTACGCGCCGGCGCCACGGTGCTGTTCTCGGAAGTCACCGAGGTGCGCGACGCCATCTACATGCTCACCTCCCGCGCCGAAACGCCGGAAGTCGCCGAGGCGCTGGTACGCGAGATGGACTGGTACGACCGCTATCTGCAGCAGGGCGCCGCGGATCGCAGCGCCAACACCACGCCGGGCAACAAGAAAGGCGGCTTGTCCAACATCGTCGAAAAATCCCTGGGCTCGATCGTCAAGTCCGGTAGCGGCGCCATCCAGGGCGTGCTCGGCCCGGGCGAACGAGTCACGCGCAAGGGCCTGATCTTCTGCGCTACCCCGGCCAGCGACTTCGTCTGCGGCACCTTGCAGCTGGCCGCCGGGATGAACCTGCACGTGTTCACCACCGGCCGCGGCACACCCTACGGCCTGGCCATGGCACCGGTGGTCAAGGTCTGCACCCGCAGCGAACTGGCCCAGCGCTGGCCGGACCTGATCGACATCGACGCCGGGCGCATCGCCAGCGGCCGGGCGAGCATCGAGGAACTGGGCTGGGAGCTGTTCCACTACTACCTCGATGTCGCCAGCGGTCGCAAGCGCACCTGGGCCGAGCAGCATGGCCTGCACAACGACATCACCCTGTTCAATCCAGCACCGATCACT
>NZ_JAOCDM010000181.1 GCF_029840925.1 Pseudomonas sp. GD03858 | reverse complement strand
GCTCACCGGGCAATGGCTGCTGCCCGACTGCTGCCACAGCAGCACCCCAGCCTCGCCACCCCACGCCGTTGTGGCCTTGCAGGGCCATGGCACAGCCGTTGCACCACCCTCCCCATCGACAACCTCCCCTTCAGGAGCTCCCATGACCACCGAATTTTTCTGGCGCCTGCCCCTGGGCACCGACGGGCCGCAGCTGTCCACCGACCGCCACACCCGGGGCAACCCGCAGCACCGCCCGGGCCACATCGCCCCCGGCCGGCTGCCCGGCGGCGAGGCCGACGGTTTCACCTACATCGACTACATCGCCCAGGTGGCCAAGGCCGCCGAGCTGGCCGGTTTCGAAGGCGCCCTGCTGCCCACCGGCCCCGAGCCGTGGATCGCCGCGGCGGCGCTGGCCCGCGAGACCCGGCGCATCCGCTTCCTGATCGCCTTCCAGGCCACCTGGACCCTGCCCGCCTACGCCGCGCAGCAAGCGGCGATCCTGCAGAACCTCAGCGGCGGGCGGCTGGACTGGAACATCATCACCGGCGGCAACCCGGCCAGCCAGCGCGCCAACGGCGACTTCCTCGAACACGACCTGCGCTACAAGCGCACTGGCGAATTCCTCGACGTGATCCAGGGCCTGTGGGCCAACGACAGCTTCTCCTACGACGGCGACATCTACCGCCTGGAGCACGGCAGCCTGCCGCCGGGCCTGGCCCACGAGCGCAAGCCCGGGGTGTACTTCTCCGGCTTCTCCGACGCCGCGCTGGAGGTCGCCGCCCGCCACGCCGACGTCTACCTGAACTGGGCCGAGCCGATCGACAAGCTCAAGCCGCATCTCGAGCGGGTGCGCGAACTGGCCGACAAGCAGGGGCGCACAGTGCGCTTCGGCCTGCGCGTCGACCTGTTCGCCCGCGAAACCGAAGAGCAGGCCTGGCGCGAGCTGCGCCAGCAGTTCGAACGCCTCGAAGGCAAGAGCAGCGCCATCGCCAAGGGCTTCGTCACAGGCTCGGACTCGGTCGGCGGTGCGCGCCAGGCGGCCTATCACCAGCACCTGCAGGACTTCGACGAACTGAAGCTGGCGCGCAACCTGTGGGCCGGCTTCGCCAAGGCCAAGCCCGGCCCGACCGTGGGCCTGGTGGGCAGCCACCAGAACATCGCCGAGCGCCTGGCCGAATACCGCGACGCCGGCTTCTCGACCTTCATCCTGGCGGCCAACCCGCACCTGGAAGAAGCCCTGCGCATCGGCCAGGAAGTCCTGCCGCTGGTGCAGCAAGCCGCCACGCCGCTCAAGGCCAGCGCCTGAGGAGAACGACCATGAGCCAACCCCTCGACACCCTCTGGTACACCCGCTGTCCGGTGCCCACCGGCCTGGGCATCGCCGTGCAGCAAGGCTGGCTGCAGCAGGACCTGGACGCCCTGGGCACCCGCGTGCAGTCGCTGCGCGAAGCCGATGAGCAGGCCGTGCGCGAATCGCACTTCGACCACACGCTGCGCAATTCGGTGCGCCATGGCGGCAGCATCCCGGCGATCTGGGCCCGCGCCCAGGGCCGCGAGACCCGCGTGATCGGCCTGTCCTGGGCCGACGAGGCGCAGCTGATCCTGACCCGGCCGGACAGCGCCATCCACAGCGTGCAGGACCTCAAGGGCCGGCGCTTCGGCCTGCCCGACTGGAGCGCGGCGCAGATCGACTTCACCCGCGCCCAGGCCCTGCGCGGCCTGGAAAACGCCCTGAAGCTGCACGGCCTGCAGGTGGGTGACCTGCAACTGGTCAACTACCGCTACCATGGCACCTTCAGCGACCGCCCGGTGCGCAATGTCGCCGGCACGCCGGTGTCCACCGGCCAGGACGAAGGCCGCAACCTGGAACTGGCCGGCCTGCTGCGCGGCGAGGTGGACGCAATCTTCCTCAAGGGCGCCAGCGCCGTGCAGCTGGCCCACGCCTTCGGCCTGCGCACCGTGATCGACACCGGCAGCCACCCCGACCCGCTGATCCGCAGCAACAACGGCACGCCGCGCACGCTGGCCGTGGACAGCCATCTGCTCGAACGGCACCCCGACGTGGCCCGCACGCTGCTGGCCAGCGTGCTGCGCGCCGAGCACTGGGCGCAGCAGCACCCGGACGAGACCCGCCGCTACCTGGCCCGGGAAACCAACAGCAGCGAATACTGGGTCGGCGTGGCCTATGGCAACGACGCCCACCTGCGCCTGCGCACCGCCCTGGACGAGCAGGCCATCGACGCGCTGCAGGACTTCGTGCACTTCCTCGCGCGCTGGCGCTTCATCCCGGCCAGCTTCGCGGTGCGCGACTGGATCGACCGGCAGCCGCTGGACGCGCTGCTCGTCGCCCCCTCTGCCATGGACAGGAAACCCGCCGCCCTATGAGCAAGCCCCTGGAAACCCTCTGGTACACCCACAGCCCGGTACCCACCGGCCTTGGCATCGCCGTGCAGTCCGGGCGCCTGGCCCAGGCCTTCGCGCCGTTCGGCACGCGCATCCAGTCGCTGCGCGAGTCCAGCGAGCGCGAGGTGCGCGAGGCCCACTACGACCACCACCTGCAGAACTCGGTGCGCCATGGCGGCAGCATCCCGGCGATCTGGGCCTACGCCAGCGGCGTCGAAACCCGGGTGCTGGGGCTGAGCTGGATCGACGAGGTACAGCTGATCCTCACCACCGAAGAGAGCGGCGTGCGCGGCATCCGCGACCTGAAGAACCGCCGCTTCGGCCTGCCCAAGTGGGCCAATGTGCAGATCGATTTCACCCGCGCCCAGGCCCTGCGCGGCCTGGAGAACGCGCTCAAGCTCGAAGGCCTGAGCGTGGCCGACGTCGAGCTGGTCGACTACCCCTACGGCGGCACCTACAGCGATGAACCCAAGCAGCACCTGCATGGTTCGGAGGTGGCGCTGGACACCCGCCGCGTAAGCCGGCGCAACAACGAGCTGATCGGCCTGCTGCGCGGCGACATCGACGCGATCTTCCTCAAGGGCGCCCACGCGGTGCAGCTGGCCCACGAGTTCGGCCTGCGGGTGGTGGTCGACACCGGCAGCCACCCCGACCCGCTGATCCGCAGCAACAACGGCACGCCGCGCACGCTGACGGTGGACACCCACCTGCTGCACGAGCATTTCGAGGCCAGCCGCACCCTGGTCGACACCGTGCTGCGCACCGAGCAATGGGCCTGGGCCAACCCCGAGGACACCCGGCGCTTTCTCGCCCGCGAGCTGAACACCAGCGAGTACTGGGTGGCGGCGGCCTATGGCGAGGATGCCCACCGACGCCTGCGCACGGCACTGGATGGCCGCTCCATCGCGGCGTTGCAGGACTTCAGCGAATTCCTTCATCGCTGGGGGTTCATCCCACGGCGCATCGATGTGCGCGAGTGGATCGATTCGAGCGTGCTGGAGCAGGTGATCGGCTCGACATCGCGATTGGCTGTCTGAACCTGTGGGAGCGGGCTTGCCCGCGAAGAAGATCATGCGGTGCATGGCACCGGCTTCGCCGGTGTTCGCGAGCAAGCTCGCTCCCACAGAGACCGGCCCTGCTGCCCCAGCAACACCCGCCAAACACTCCGCTGCTGCGCCATCCACATCGATCGCCTAAACAACCAATAAATACCAATAAAAACAGTGCTTTATGAGCCTGGCACAGTCCCTGCTCTGTCCTCCCCAACAACGCTTTCACTCGGGGAGATTCCACATGCACCAGCGCCATCCACTAGCCCGCCAGATCAGCCTCGCGCTGCTGCTGGGCAGCACCGCCAACCACACCTTCGCCGCCGCCGACAACAAGACCGAAGCGGCCCTGGAGACCGTCACCGTCACCGCCCAGCACCGCGAACAGACCCTGCAGGAAGTGCCGGTGGCCGTGTCGGCGATCAAGGGCACGCAACTGGTCGCCGACGGCGTGCGTTCGATGGGCGACATCACCACCTTCGTGCCCAATGCCTCAGCCAAGAACCCCGATGGCGACGGCCGCCCGCGCTGGTACATCCGTGGCCTGGGCACCGGCGACACCGGCGCGGCGACGGTCTACCCGGTGGGCATCTACGCCGACGACGTCTACCTCAACGCGCCCATCGCCGGTGGCGGGCCGCTGTTCGACCTGGAGCGCATCGAAATCCTGCGCGGCCCGCAAGGCACCCTGTACGGCAAGAACACCACCGCCGGCGCGGTCAACGTGATCTCGAAGAAACCGACCTTCGACACCGACGGCTATGGCACGGTCGGCTTCGGCAGCAAGAACGAGCGCATCCTCAACGGCGCCCTCGGCGGCACGCTGGTGGACGACAAACTGGCCGGCCGGGTATCGCTGTATTCCGAGGAACGCGACGGCTTCCAGCACAACGACTTCGACGGCAACACCTACGGCGACGTCAACAAGAAGGCCGTGCGTCTGCAGTTCCTCGCCCAGCTCAACCCGGACCTGGACGCCCTGCTGAAAATCCACAGCCGCCAGTTCAAGGGCGACGGCAGCAACGGCTCGCTGCCGCTGGGCCGCTACTACAACGTCGGCTACCAGCGCCCCAATGGCCGCGACATCTCGCTCAACGTCAACGAGGACTACCGCCTCGACCACGACGGCGCCTCGCTGACGTTCAACTGGTACCTGGGCGACTACACCCTGACCTCGATCAGCGCCTACGACTACATCCGCAACCGCTCCACCACCGACGCCGACTACACCCCCTACGAGGTCAACGGCGCCTCGATCACCGACAACAGCTACCGCCAGTGGTCCCAGGAACTGCGCCTGGCCTCGCCGGAGGACCGTCCGCTGCACTGGCTGCTCGGCGCCCACTACTTCCACGAGAACCTCGACAGCGCCTCGCAGCGCATCGTCACCCCGGGTCCGACACCCAATGGCAGCGGCTCCAATCAGGTCGGCACCACGGCGTTTCGCGACCTGGGCTTCGACCACCGCACCGACAGCTACGCGCTGTTCGGCAACGTCACCTATGACTTCACCGACGACTTCAGCGTGACCGGCGGCCTGCGCTGGACCCAGGAGAAAAAGGACATCGACCTGGACCTGGTGCAGCTGACCCGCGCCAGCGCCAACGGCCCGCTGATCCCCATTGCCGGCGTCGGCAGCAATGGCAACCGCCAGCAAGACAAGACCTGGGAAGCCTGGACCTACGACCTGACCCCGGAGTACCGCATCAACGACAACCTGCGGGTGTTCTTCCGCTATGCCCACGGCTTCCGCTCCGGCGGTTTCAACACCGGACTGTCCACCAGCCTGGCGCAGCTGACCACGGTCGATCCGGAAGAGCTGGACGCTTACGAGCTGGGCCTGAAGTCCGAGTGGTTCGACCGGCGCCTGACGGTCAACGCCAACGTCTTCTACTACGACTACTCGGACATCCAGGTAAACCTGCTGACGGTCAACAACGGCGTGCTCACCACCGCCCTGACCAACGGCGCCAAGGGCAAGGTCAAGGGTGCGGAACTCGAGATCGAAGGCCAGCCCACCGAACGCCTGCACCTGCGCGCGGCCGTGTCGTTCCTCGACACCGAGTACACCGACTTCAAGAACACCAACCCCACCACCGGCGCGGTGACCGGTGACTACAGCGGCAACAGCTTCGTGCGCTCGCCGCGCAACGTGGTGTCGCTGGGTGCCGACTACACCTTGCCACTGGACGTGCCTGGGCGCGTGGTGGCCGGGGGCGACGTGAGCTTGCGCGACAAGGAGTACTTCCTCGCCGACCGCCAGAGCAGCGCCGACCAAACCCTCAGCCAGCCGCACTACACCCTGGCCAATGCGCGCCTGAGCTGGTTCAGCGCCGACGACAAGCTCAGCGTCACCGGCTTCGTCAACAACCTCACCAACCGCCGCTACCAGGTGCATGGCCGGCCCAACGGCGGTGCCGGGCAGTATGTGATCACCTACGGCGATCCGCGCACCGTAGGGATGAGCGTTACCAGCCGATTCTAGGTCGCCCTTTGC
>NZ_JAOCDM010000180.1 GCF_029840925.1 Pseudomonas sp. GD03858 | reverse complement strand
ATGCTCCACCCCCGGCTGCTGCAACTCGATGAACGCCAGCATCGGGTCCTCCACCGCTGTTCTCACCCCCACCAGTTCCTCCATCACCGCCAACCCGCAGAACGGCACGTAGGCTTCGGCATACCCGCCCTCATGCACCATCACCAAGCGGCCTGTGCACAGCTGCTCGGCAGCTTCGCGCAGCATCCGCGTCATGGCCCGGAACGAATCGCTGTGCAGCAGCATGCGTGCCAGCGGGTCCACCGCGCCTGCGTCGTAGCCGCAGGCCACCACGATCAGCTCGGGTTCGAAGCGCCGCAGCGCCGGCAGCACGATGTGTTCCATCGCCTGCAGATAGCCGGCATGCCCGGTGCCGGCCGGCAATGGAATGTTCAGGTTGCAGCCCTCGCCGTCACCCAGGCCACGTTCCTCTGCGCCACTGTAGCCGGGCGGGTAGCAGTGTTCCTGATGCAGCGAGACCGTCAGTACGTCGCCGCGTCGCTCGTAGATCGACTGGGTGCCGTTGCCGTGGTGCACGTCCCAGTCGATCACGGCGACCCGCCCAAGGCCGTGGCGCGCCTTGGCCGCCTCGATGGCGATGGCGATGTTGGCCAGGAAGCAGAAGCCCATGGCCTGGTCGGCCAGGCAGTGGTGCCCTGGCGGACGCGACAGCGCGTAGGCATTGTCGGCCTCGCCGCGCAGCACCGTGTCGACGGCAGCGATCGCCAGACCCGCGGAAAGCCGGGCGATCTCATAGGTGCCGGGGCCAATCGGGGCTTGCAGCCCGAGTTCGCCACCACCGGCGTCGCTCAGCGCCTTGAAGCGCGCCAGGTAGTGTGCCGGATGCACCCGCAGCAGGTCTTCGTCGGCGGCGGCTTCGGCGCCACGCTGCAGCAACTGGCGCGACAAACCCGAGACCTCGAGCAGGTTCTTCAGGCGCCGCTTGGTTTCCGGCGATTCGGCAAAACCCGCGGCGGCAGGCGGTTGCACCCAGCCGCCGACCGGCAGGGTGAGGGCGTGCAGCCCGGCGCTGTGCCAGAGGCACAGCTCATCGGAGAAAAACGCGGTACGGCGGCTCATGGGTGAACTCCAGTGGTGAGCAGGGAACGGGGAACGCGGGCAAGCATCAGGCTGCTGAACGCCAGCAGCAGGCAGCCGATGCTGCCAAGCAGCACGGCGGGCATGCCGTAGCTCGATTCGAGCAGCGGGCCGGCGATGGCCGGGCCCAGGGCCAGGCCACCGCCGATGACCAGGTTGGCGCTGTTCATCAGGCGCCCGTCACGGTCGTGATCGGCCAGGCAGGCGAGCATGAACGGCAGGGCGAAGGTCCAGCAGTACTTGAACAGCAGCGCGGCCAGGGCGAAGCGACCCAGCTCGGGATTGCCGAGCAGCAGACCGACCGCCAGCGCCATCAGTCCGATACCCAGCACCAGCAGCAGGCTGCGCGGCCAGCGCGGGCCGATGAGCGTTGCGCACAGCGAGCCGGCGATGCCCATCAAGGTGGCGATGGAAAGGATCCGGCCACTGCTGGCCGGGTCGATGGCCGCGTTGGCGGCGATGCTGCCGATGAAGGTCCAGACGGCGCTGAGCCCGGTGTAGAACAACAGCACCGCCAGCAGGCCACAGAGGCCGGGCAGCCAGCGCTGCTCGCGCGAGCCCGGTGCCGGCCGCCTGAGGCCTGGGCTGGATGAGGCAGGAAAGGCGCCGGCCAGTGGCAGGCACAGCAGCATCAGCAGCGCCAGCCCCAGGTACAGGGCCTTGAGCCCGAAGGACGAGAACAGGGGAGGCAGCAGCCACAGGCCCACGGCGCCGAGGATCAGCTGGCCGCTGACCCACAGTCCGTACACCCGGTCTGGCTGCTGGCTGCCGGCCGCGCTGGCAATGCACAGCACCATCAGCGTGCCGCCGGCCAGCGCGCTGAGCACGCGCAAGGCCATCAGCGGCAGGTAGACGTCGCAGGCGGCCGACGCCAGGTTGGCAAGGATGAACAGCATCGCCGCGCCGCGCGCAACCTGACGCCAGTCCCAACGCGATTGCCAGTAGTAGGCCGGGAGAGTGGCCAGGCTCATGGCCGCCAGTTCGGCGGAAAACAACTGGCCGATGCGTGCCGGCCCCAGGCCCAGTTGCGACGCATACTGGCCGGCGACCACCGGCGCGGTCAT
This sequence comes from Pseudomonas sp. GD03858, assembly GCF_029840925.1. Taxonomy (GTDB): domain Bacteria; phylum Pseudomonadota; class Gammaproteobacteria; order Pseudomonadales; family Pseudomonadaceae; genus Aquipseudomonas. The sequence continues at coordinate 4,137 of NZ_JAOCDM010000180.1, read as the reverse complement.
CAGCACGCACGGGACCACGGCGGCGAACAGCACGATGGCCAGCAGCCGTAGTGGCGGCAGACCGATAGCAGTGAAGACAGGCATGGCGATTCCTCAGAAGACGTGGACGAAGCGCAACAGCAGGTTGTCCTGGGCATAGGCGTTGTCGGTCGCGACATGGCGGGTCAGGCCGAGCAGCACCTGGTTGCGTCGATCGAGCCAGTGGCCGAGTTCGAAGCCGAGCTGGGTGGTGCGTTGATGGCTGTCGTCCAGGCGCCGGCCATCGAGCTCCAGCTCGCCGCCATCGGCATGGATCAGGCGCAACGCGCCGTAGGTGACAGGGGTGAAGTCGTAGGAGGCGAACGCCTGCAAGCGGTACAGCGGCTTCTGCTTGAGCTCGCTGTCGAAGTAATCGTCGTTGCGGCCGTACAGCTGGGCTTCGAGGTTGGCTTCGAGCAGCCAGCGCTCACCCACGTCCTGGGTGTAGTTGTAGTTCAGGTGCAGCGCCCAGCGGTTGGCGCCGGGCGAAACCCCGGGATTGGCGCCGTGATACTCGCCGACCGGCACGCTGAGCAATGCCAGCAGCCCGCTGTAGGTACGGTTTTGCGGGTCGTTGATGAAGAACAGCGTGCCGCCGACCTGCGGATCGCCGATGCCGCGCTCGCGGGTGTGGCCGTCGCTTCCCGGCAGGCGCGCTTGGGTGTCGACGTAGGGCACGATGAACTGCGGCGTGCACAACGTGCCGCAGATGTCGCTGAACCACAGCTGGCGGTAGGCGAAGGCGTTGACCGAGAGGTCGGCCTTGCCAGTGCTGTCGGCGGCACCGTGGTAGTCGTTGGCGCGGGTCAGCGGCAGGTACGCGACCCCCAGGCTGGCGCCTACCGGGGCACTGACGAAGTCGCGGGCGTTCAGGTCGGCGGCCTGGCCATGGGCCCAGGCCAAGGTGAGGGCCATGGGCAGCCAGCGGGTCCGAGGGTGGAGCATGGGCGTGTTCCTTTTTTGTTGTTGTGATTGCTGAACAGCGGGCAAAGGCTCCCCAAACCCGCCACGAAGGCGGCGGGGCGGGTTGCGGCTGAAGGTGTCAGAGCGGCGGGTGATGCAGCAGCTGGGTGATCCCGGCCTTGCTGTTCACGCCCAGCTTGCTGTAGATGCTGCGGATATGGTGGCGCACGGTATTGGGCGCCACGCCCAGCTCACGGGCGATCTGCTTGTAGGTGCCGCCACCGCCGAAGCGCTCGGCCACGTCCGCCTCGCGGGCGCTGAGCTGGGCCAGGGCCGAACGGGGCCGGGCCGCCAGAAGGAACAGGTCGCCCACCGCGGTGGCCTCCAGTTGCAGGTGCTGGCCCTGGTAGGCGGCGGGGCTGATCTCGGGCGGCAGGTGCGGGCCGCTCCAGCGCGGCCACTCCAGCAGCAGGCGCTCGACGAAGCCGCGCTCGGCGTGGTGCAGCGTGCCCTGGCGGTCGCAGACGGCCAGCGACAAGGTGTTGGCGCCGTCCAGTGCCTCGCGCAGGGCGACCAGGGCGCGGATCTGGTTGGCGCCTTCGGCGGCCACCAGATGTGGCATCAGGTGATCGAGCAGGAAGCGCTCGTGAGCGGTGAAGGTGGCCGCGCCTTGGGCCCGATAGAGGGTCAGGTGCACGCTGAGGCGGGTCTGCGGGTCGATATGGATGATGCACAGGAATTCGCCGAAGCCGTGGCGGGAGCCGAGCCAGCGCAGGCCCTCGGGGGCGTCGTTGGCCTGGCTGTCGACGATCACCGAGCGGCCCGGATGGGCGTGCACCTGCTGCACGGTGATGTCCTGATGGCGAATCGACTGCCAGTCCTGCACGTAGCCGGGCGGCAGCCGGTAGACATGGCTGCTGTGTTCGTGGGGCAGGCCGTCGACCAGCGCCGCGCGACCCCACCAGGCCTTGTCGAACGGGATCAGCTCGCCGGCGCGTTCGAGCATGCGGTCATGGAAGCTCTGCAGCGGCTGCTCCTGGGCCAGACGTTGCAGTTCCAGGACCAGGGCGTTGAACAGCGTGAAGCCGGAGGACGCAAGGAAATCGGACATGGGCGGTACCTGGCTGCGACGTTCTTGTTGTTGTCAGGGCCTGGGGGAAGTATCGCCAAGAGGGAAGGGGGAAGACCATCCTGCAGATGCAGGATGCTGTTCCTGAAGCGTCATCGGCGTGGGAGCGGGCTTGCCCCGCGATAGCATTAGCCCGCCTGACGAGGATGTACCGGCGTGCGCTATCGCGGGTCAAGCCCGCTCCCACGGGGGTGTATCAGATGACCGCGAAGTAGTGCTTGACGAAGGTCTCGCTCAGCACTTCCCACAGCACCGGCGTGCCCTTGGTCACGAACCAGGCATCGCCGGCCTTGTAGCGGCTGACCTGGCCGGTGGACTCATCGGTCAGCTGGATTTCGCCGGTGACGATCACCGCCTGCTCGCTGAACGGGTAGACCATGCGGAACTTGCCCTGGGTGGTGCCGAAGTAGGCGCTGCTGACCGGATCGGTCGGGGCGCCGTGGGTCATCTTGCCGTAGCACTTGACCTCGCCTTCGAGGATGGTCGAGCCCAAGTCGGCAACGGTGCCCCAGGCATCGAGTTCGGACAGTTGCACACCCTGGCGGACGGCGGTGAGGGTCATGGTGGTTCTCCTGGTTGTGTTCAAAGGGTTCGCAAAGCGATCAACGGCGACCGTTGAAGAAGCCCGACAGCTGATGCACGGTCTTGCCGGCGGTCAGCAGCAGCGGGCGGATATGGTCCTTGCCGAGGATGCGCGCATGCTTGACCGAGCTGATCAGGTCGTAGCGGCTGGAGCCTTCGCTCATGCCCTCGGCGAGGATCTTGCAAATGATGTGGCTGGGGGTGACGCCGAAGCCGGAGTAGCCCTGCACGTAGAAGGCATTGGGGCGGTTGCTCAGGGTGCCGATCTGCGGGAACAGGTTGGCGCTGGTGGCCATCGGTCCGCCCCAGGCCAGGTCGATGCGCACGTCCTTCAGGTACGGGAAGATCTTCAGCATCAGGTTGCGGTTCCAGGCTTTCAGGTCCTTGGGAATGTGTTCCACGAACGGCGTGGCCGCACCGAACAGCAGGCGGTTCTCGCGGGTGACGCGGTAGTAGTCGATCACCGGGCGGATATCGCTGTAGGCGCCGCGGATCGGGCTGATGCGCAGGATCTGCTCATCCGACAGCGGTTCGGTCATCAGCTGGAAGGCATAGGTGTTGACGGTGCGGGCGTGCAGTTCGGGTTCGAGCTTGTTGAGGAAGCTGTCGCAGGCCCACAGCAGCTTGCTGGCCTTGACCGAGCCGCGCCCGGTACGCACGGTGATCCGCTCGCCGTAATGCACCTCCAGCGCCGGGCTGTGCTCGAAGATCCGCGCGCCGTGGCTGACCAGGGCCTGGGCTTCGCCGAGCAGCAGGTTCAGCGAGTGCACGTGGCCGCCGCCCATGTGCAGCAGGGCGCTGCTGTAGGCGTCGGAGCCGATGATCTGCTTGACTTCGGAGCCGCCGAGAAAGCGAATTTCGTCCTTGCCGTTGATCGCCTTGAAATCTTTCTCCCAGGCGCGCAGGGTCTTTTCCTGGCGGGCGTTGAAGCCCATGTAGCCGTAGCCGTGGCAGAAGTCGGCGTCGATGGCGTAGCGGGCGATACGCTCCTTGATGATGCCGGCGCCCAGCTCGCTGATCTCGAAGATCTCGCGCAAGCCTTGTTCGCCGACACTGCCCTTGATCTTTTCCAGGTCGTGGCCGATGCCGGCCATGATCTGCCCGCCATTGCGACCGGTGCCGCCGAAGCCCAGGTAGCGGGCTTCGAGCACGACGACATTGGTGATGCCTTTCTCGGCCAGTTCCAGGGCGGTGTTGATCCCCGAGAAGCCACCGCCGATCACCACGACATCGGCTTCGATATCGCTTTCCAGGGTCGGGAAGCTGAGGTTGTATTTCTTGGTAGCGGTGTAGTAGGTGGGCGTTTCGATGTTGATCATGGCGCAGCCTGGACAGTTGGAATTGTTAGGAAGCAGGGCTTGCACAAGCGCTGGCTGTGGCAGCCATTGGGCACCTAACGCGCGGTAGGTGTCTTGCCTGAGTGTGCCAGGGATTTGATTCTGTGTGACGGGGGGATGTGTTTACGCTGGGACCGTACGTCGTCCGCGATGTGTACGCCGACAGGG
>NZ_JAOCDM010000018.1 GCF_029840925.1 Pseudomonas sp. GD03858 | reverse complement strand
TTGTTCGGCCGCCCATCGGTGGTCACACCCATCGCCCCCGCCTTGCGCATCTCGGCTGCCTGCTCGCGGCGCTTCACGCTCTCGGCGGTTTCCTCGTACAGCATCTGCGCCTCGGGCGCCCCGCGCCGCACCACCGCCAACGCCCTGACCACCACCGTGCGCTCGTCGAACCCGGTACGCAGCACGAACTCGTCACCCACCCGGGGTTCCTTGCCGGGCTTGCAGCGCTCGCCGCGACAGTGCACCTTGCCGCTCTCGATAGCCGCCTTGGCCAGGGCGCGAGTCTTGTAGAAGCGCGCCGCCCATAGCCATTTGTCCAAGCGGACCTTGTCGTCGTCTTCAGGCTTTTGTGCCATGGTTTTTCCTCGAATTCTGTCTTTCACGGAACTGTACTACCGTGACAGACGGATGCAAAAAGTCCGTGCCGTCATTACAGTTCACCACCTCATCCGCAGGGCACGCTTCGTGAAGACATTTGACCACCTGACTGTGATCGGCCTGCGCGAGTGGGTCGCCCTGCCCGACCTCGGTGTTGCTGGCCTGCGCGCCAAGATCGACACCGGCGCCAGCACTTCCAGCCTGCATGCCACCGAGGTCGAGCCGTTCGAGCGCGATGGCCTGCCATGGGTACGCTTCACCGCGCACCTGGGCTCGGTGGTGCAGTTGCGCCACCGCCGCTGCGAAGCACCGCTGGTGACCATGAAGACCATCAAAAGCTCCAACGGCCATGCCCAGACCCGTTACGTGATCCGCACGCCCCTGGCGCTCGGCGACCGGGTCTGGGAAGTCGAATTCACCCTGGCCTGCCGCAAGAGCATGCGCTATCGCCTGCTGCTCGGCTCGAAGGCGCTCATCCATGGCCAACTGGTGGTCAACCCCGGCCTCAAGTACGTCCAGGACAAACCGGCCTTCCCGGCCACCCTTTTCCCTGTCACAGGTGCTGCATGAAGATCGCTGTGCTGTCGCGCAATCCGCGTCTGTATTCCACCCGCCGCCTGGTCGAGGCCGGTACCCAGCGGGGCCATGAAGTGGTGGTGATCGATACGCTCCGGGCCTACATGAACATCGCCAGCCACAAGCCGCAGATCCACTACCGCGGCAAGCCGCTGGAAGGCTTCGACGCGGTGATTCCGCGCATCGGTGCCTCGGTCACTTTCTACGGCTGCGCGGTGCTGCGCCAGTTCGAGATGATGGGCGTGTACCCGCTCAACGAATCAGTGGCCATCGCCCGTTCGCGGGACAAGCTGCGCTCGCTGCAACTGCTGTCGCGGCGCGGCATCGGCCTGCCGGTCACCGGCTTCGCCCACTCGCCGGACGACATTCCCGACCTGATCCAGATGGTCAATGGCGCGCCGCTGGTGATCAAGGTGCTCGAAGGCACCCAGGGCATCGGCGTGGTGCTGTGCGAGACCACCAAGGCCGCCGAATCGGTGATCGAAGCGTTCATGGGCCTGAAGCAAAACATCATGGTCCAGGAGTACATCAAGGAGGCCGGTGGCGCCGATATCCGCTGCTTCGTGGTGGGCGACAAGGTGATCGCCTCGATGAAGCGCCAGGCCAAGCCGGGCGAGTTCCGCTCCAACCTGCATCGCGGTGGCGTGGCCAGCCTGATCAAGATCACCCCCGAGGAACGCATGACCGCCATTCGCGCGGCGAAGGTCATGGGCTTGAGCGTGGCGGGCGTGGATATCCTGCGTTCCAACCACGGGCCGCTGGTGATGGAGGTGAACTCGTCGCCGGGGCTGGAAGGCATCGAGGTGACCACCGGCAAGGATGTGGCCGGGATGATCATCGAGCACCTGGAGAAGAACAGCGGGCCGAATCAGACGCGGACCAAGGGCAAGGGCTGATGGCGCCTTTACGGGCCTCTTCGCGGCTTTAGCCGCGAAGAGGCCCGTACAAACAACAACGATCAGACAGCATTACGCGGCAGCAACAACCCCAACGGCAACCTCACCCGCGCCTCGATCCCGCCACCGGAGCGGTTGCGCAACTCGACATTACCGCCATGCTGCGCGGCGATCCGCTTGACGATCGCCAGCCCCAACCCGGTGCCCTTGCCGCCCCGCGCCCGGTCACCACGGATGAACGGGTTGAAGATGGTCTCCAGCTCCGACTCGTCGATCCCGGTGCCACGGTCCAGCACGCTGAGCACCACGTAGGGCGCGCTCTGGTCGCCCGACACATAGGCCGCCACCTCGACCCCCTTGCCGGCATGATGCAGGGCGTTGCCGATCAGGTTGCCGAGCATGCGCTTGAGCGACACCCGCCGCAGCGGGAACGGTGGAATAGGCTCCAGGCACAGGCGCACCTGCTCTTCGTGCTGGTTGTAGGGCGCCACCACTTCGTAGATCAAGTCGTTGAGGTCGACCTCCTCCACCGGCTCGTCGCGCCCGTCGCGGATGAACGCCAGGAACTGGTCGAGAATCGCGTCCATGTCCTCGATGTCCCGCACCATGTCCTCGCTGAGATCGCTTTCGTTGCCCATCAGCGACAGCGACAGGCGCAGCCGGGTCAGCGGCGTGCGCAGGTCATGGGACACCCCGGCCAGCATCAGCTCGCGCTCGCGCCCGGCCTGCTCGACATCCTCGGCCATCTGGTTGAACGCCCGGTACACTTCGGTCATCTCACTGGGCGTGTCGCTGATCGGCAGGCGCACGCTGCGGCCCTGACCGAGCTGGCGCGCGGCGAACACCAGGCGCTTGAGCGGCTGGTTGAGCTGACGCACGAAGATCCAGGCCGAGGCCGTGGACAGCAGGCCGATGGCCAGGAACCAGCCCAGCACGTTCCAGATCTTCTGCCCGCGCAACGGATGCGGGTAAAGCGGCACCTTGAGCCAGTCCGGGCCCAGGCTCGGCGCGTTGACCCACAGGGCCGGCGGCGCATGAATGCGCAGGCGCACTTCGGTGTCCTCGCCCAGCTCGGCCTGCATCTGCCGCTGGTAGATCTCGCTGTAGGGCCAGTGCTGCTCGCCCTCTGGCACGCCGGCGCCGGTAACGCGGATCAGCCCGGCCGCCTCGGCGATCTGGTCACGATTCTCTTCATCCGCGGCCCAGTAGGCGCGCAGCGTCAGGGCCACGCCATGGCTGTACTGACGATCGACCAGCACGTCCTCGTTCATCAGCAGGTACACGAGTGTCAGTGCCTTGGAGAACAGCACGACGATCAGCACCAGCCAGAGGGTGCGGGCGAAGAAGCTTTGCGGGAACCACAGGGGCGTTTTCATCGATCAACTACTGTGCTGAAAAGGCCGGCTGCCATAGACGAAAACAGGGCGACTCGCATGAGTCGCCCTGTTGCACCCTGACGAGCCGGCAGGCTCATTTGCCGGCGTTTCCGTCCGGCACGAAGACGTAGCCCACACCCCATACGGTCTGGATGTAGCGTGGCTTGGACGGGTCGGGCTCGATCATTCGCCGCAGGCGCGAGATCTGCACGTCGATGGAGCGCTCCAGGGCGTCCCACTCGCGGCCACGGGCCAGGTTCATCAGCTTGTCGCGGGTCAGCGGCTCACGGGCGTGCATGACCAGTGCCTTGAGCACGGCGAACTCGCCGGTGGTGAGCATGTGCGTCTCGTCGCCACGCTTGAGCTCGCGGGTGGCCAGCGACAGCTCGTAGTCGCCGAAGGTGACGGTCTCTTCCTCGCTGCCCGGCGCCCCCGGCACGCTCGGGGCCTGGCGGCGCAGCACGGCCTTGACCCGGGCCACCAGTTCGTCGGGGTTGAATGGCTTGGCCAGGTAGTCGTCGGCACCCAGTTCGAGGCCCTTGATGCGGCTCAGCTCGTCACCCTTGGCGGTGAGCATGATGATCGGGATCTGGTTGTTCGACGCGCGCAGGCGCTTGCAGGCGGACAGGCCGTCCTCGCCCGGCAGCATCAGGTCGAGCACCACCAGGTTGAACACTTCACGGGCCAGCAGGCGGTCCATCTGTTCGACGTTGGGCACGGTGCGCACGCGGTAGCCCTTGCTGGTGAAGAACCGGTCCAGCAGGTTGCTCAGGCCCGGGTCGTCGTCGACGATGAGAATCTTTTCGCCTTCTGTGGCGCTTGCGGTGCTGGTCATGAATTACTCCTCTGATATCGCCGCGCATTATGGCGTAGCCATTGCCGCGCGTGCCGTGTGCATTGTTAGCAGATTTTTCCCCCGGCGCCAGTTCGGCGCTGTGTTCAGCTGGCGCGGCGCCATCACCGCAAGCCCGGCGCGATGGGTATAATGCGCGGCTTTCACCCAGCGTCGCCGGGCCTGAGCGCCCAACCGCGGCCTCGCATTCACTATTTGTCAGGTGGTTTTCATGGACAGCATCAACAGCCGTATCGCCGAGGAACTGGGCGTGCGCCCACAGCAGGTCGAAGCGGCCGTGGGCCTGTTGGACGAAGGATCGACCGTGCCCTTCATCGCCCGTTACCGCAAGGAAGTGACCGGCAGCCTGGACGACACCCAACTGCGCCACCTGGAAGAGCGCCTGCGCTATCTGCGCGAGCTCGACGAGCGCCGCGCCAGCATCCTGGCGAGCATCGAGGAACAGGGCAAGCTGACCCCGGAGCTGGCCCGCGAGATCAAGCTGGCCGACACCAAGACCCGCCTCGAAGATCTCTACCTGCCGTACAAGCAGAAACGCCGCACCAAGGGCCAGATCGCCCTGGAGGCTGGCCTCGGCGAGCTGGCCGACGGCCTGTTCGACGACCCGCAGCTGAACCCGGAAAGCGAAGCGGCACGCTTCGTCGACGCCGAAAAAGGCGTGGCCGACGTGAAGGCCGCCCTGGAAGGCGCCAAGTACATCCTCATGGAGCGCTTCGCCGAGGACGCCGCCCTGCTCGACAAGCTGCGCGGCTTCCTCAAGCAGGAAGCGGTGCTGACCGCCCGTGTGGTGGCCGGCAAGGAAGAGGAAGGCGCCAAGTTCCGCGACTACTTCGCCCATGACGAACTGCTGCGCACCGCGCCGTCGCACCGCGCCCTGGCGATCTTCCGCGGGCGCAACGAAGGCGTGCTGAGCGCCTCGCTGAAAGTCGGCGAAGAGCTGCCGGGCACCCTGCACCCGTGCGAGCTGATGATCGGCAACCATGTCGGCATCGAGAACCGCAACCGCCCGGCCGACAAGTGGCTGGGCGAGGTGGTGCGCTGGACCTGGAAGGTCAAGCTGTACACCCACCTGGAAACCGACCTGTTCGGCGAGCTGCGCGACAACGCCGAAGGCGAGGCGATCAACGTCTTCGCCCACAACCTGCACGACCTGCTGCTGGCCGCTCCGGCCGGCCCGCGCGCCACCCTGGGCTTCGACCCGGGCCTGCGCACCGGCTGCAAGATCGCCGTGGTCGACGCCACCGGCAAGCTGCTGGACCACACCACGGTCTACCCGCACGCGCCGAAGAACGACTGGGACCGCACCATTTCCATCATGGCCGCGCTGTGCGCCAAGCACTCGGTCGAGCTGATCGCCATCGGCAACGGCACCGCCAGCCGCGAGAGCGACAAGCTGGTGGCCGAGCTGGTCAAGAAATACCCGGCGCTGAAGATCACCAAGATCATGGTCTCCGAGGCCGGCGCCTCGGTGTACTCGGCATCGGAGCTGGCGGCCCGCGAATTCCCGGACCTCGACGTGTCGATCCGTGGCGCCGTGTCGATCGCCCGCCGCCTGCAGGACCCACTGGCCGAACTGGTGAAGATCGATCCGAAATCCATCGGCGTCGGCCAGTACCAGCACGACGTGTCGCAGGTGAAGCTGGCTCGCGGCCTGGACGCCGTGGTCGAGGACTGCGTGAACGCCGTGGGCGTGGACGTCAACACTGCGTCGGTGGCGCTGCTCACGCGCATTTCCGGCCTCAACGCCACCTTGGCGCAGAACATCGTCGCCCACCGCGACGCCAACGGCCCGTTCGCCACCCGCGCGGCGCTGAAAAAAGTCAGCCGCCTGGGCGAGAAGACCTTCGAGCAGGCCGCCGGCTTCCTGCGCGTGATGAACGGCGACAACCCGCTGGACGCCTCGGCGGTACACCCGGAGGCCTACCCGCTGGTGCAGCGCATCGCCGCCGACACCGACCGCGACATCCGTTCGCTGATCGGCGACAGTGGCTTCCTCAAGCGCCTGGATCCGAAGAAGTTCACCGACGAGACCTTCGGCCTGCCAACCGTCACCGACATTCTGCAAGAGCTGGACAAGCCAGGTCGCGACCCGCGTCCTGAGTTCAAGACCGCCACCTTCCAGGATGGCGTCGAGGACCTCAAGGACCTGGAGCCGGGCATGATCCTCGAGGGCGTGGTGACCAACGTCACCAACTTCGGCGCCTTCGTCGACATCGGCGTGCACCAGGATGGCCTGGTACACATCTCGGCGCTGTCGGAGAAGTTCGTCAAGGACCCGCGTGAAGCGGTCAAGGCTGGCGACGTGGTCAAGGTCAAGGTCATGGAGGTGGATATCCCGCGCAAGCGCGTCGGCCTGTCCATGCGCATGAGCGACACCCCGGGCGAGAAGGTCGAGGGCAACCGCGGCGGCAACCGTGGCAATGGCGGCAACCGCCAGCAGCAGGCGCCGCGCCAGCGCGAAACCACCACCGCCGCGCCGGCCAACAACGCCATGGCGGCGCTGTTCGCCAACGCCAAGCAGCTGAAGAAGAAGTAATGGACGTTTCCAGCGAATACGTCGAAAGCGCCTTCAGCCAGCTCCTCGGCTGCCGCCTGCAACGCCTGGACACCGGCGTTGCCGAGGTGGCCCTGGCGCTGGCGCCGCACCTGCGCAATCGCGGGCAGAAGCTGCACGGCGGGGCGATCTTCAGCCTGGTCGATATCACCATGGGCCTGGCCTGCTCGGCCAGCCACGGCTTCGACCAGCAGAGCGTGACCATCGAATGCAAGATCAACTACATGCGCGCCGTCAGCGAGGGCGAGGTGCTGTGCACCGCTCGGGTGCTGCATGCTGGCCGGCGCACGCTGGTGGTCGACGCCGACGTGCTTCAGGGCGACAAGCTGGTGGCCAAGGCGCAGGGAACCTTCGCGGTTCTCTAGCTGACAGGCCCCCATCTGCGGTATTTTCGGCGCATTGCTGTACACCTGACCGCGGGGCAAGCCCGCTCCCACGAACGTTCACAGGCTTCGTGGGAGCGGGCTTGCCCCGCGATCAGATGCGCCGGAATCGAGCAAACCAGGCGACAACGCCAGTTCCTTTCCCAACTACCCTTGTAGACCGTTATCTCTACCCCCATATTGGGGCGACTGACGCGTGAAGGAATCCATCTTGAGCGACCTCCTCAACCGCCGCCTGAGCCTGCTCGGCGACAATATCGACCTGCTCAAGCAGTGCCTGCACGGCATTGAGCGCGAATGCCTGCGCGTGACCGACGACGGTCGCCTGGCCCAGACCCCGCACCCCGAGGCCCTGGGTTCGGCACTGACCAACGAGCAGATCACCACCGACTATTCCGAGTCGCTGCTGGAGTTCATCACCCCGGCCCTGGCCGATCCGGCCAAGGTGCTCGAGAACCTCGAGCAGATCCACCGTTTCGTCTACACCAAGCTGGGCGACGAATACCTGTGGAGCCCGTCGATGCCCTGCGCGCTACCGGCCGAAGAGGACATCCCGATCGCCGAGTACGGCAGCTCGAACATCGGCAAGCTCAAGCATGTCTATCGCAAGGGCCTGGCCCTGCGCTACGGCCGCACCATGCAGTGCATCGCCGGCATCCACTACAACTTCTCCCTGCCCGAGGCGCTGTGGCCGTTGCTGCGCGACGCCGAAGGCGGCGAGCAGGACGACCGCGACTACCAGTCCTCGGCCTATATCGCGCTGATCCGCAACTTCCGCCGCTACAGCTGGCTGCTGATGTACCTGTTCGGCGCGTCCCCGGCCCTGGACAAAGGCTTCCTGCGCGGCCGCCCGCACCAGCTCGAAGAACTCGACGCCGAGACGCTCTACCTGCCCTACGCCACCAGCCTGCGCATGAGCGACCTGGGCTACCAGAGCAACGCCCAGGCGGGTCTTACGCCCTGCTACAACAACCTGGCCAGCTACACTGACAGCCTGCGCAAGGCGGTGGGCACGCCCTACCCGCCCTATGTCGAGATTGGCACGCACAAGGATGGCGAGTGGGTGCAGCTGAACACCAACATCCTGCAGATCGAGAACGAGTACTACTCGAACATCCGCCCCAAGCGCGTCACCTACACCGGCGAGCGGCCGATCCAGGCCCTGACCGCCCGTGGCGTGCAGTACGTGGAAGTGCGCTGCCTGGATATCAACCCGTTCCTGCCGGTGGGCATCGACCTGACCGAGGCGCGCTTCCTCGACGCGTTCCTGCTGTTCTGCGCCCTGGAAGAAAGCCCGCAGCTGGACAACGGCGAGTGCGGCCAGTGCACCAGCAACTTCCTCACCGTGGTCAAGGAGGGGCGTCGCCCGGGGCTCGAGCTGCAGCGCAACGGCCAGCCAGTCGCCCTGAAGACGTGGGCCACCGAGCTGATCGAGCGCATCGGCCAGCTGGCCGGGCTGCTCGATCGCACCCAGGGCGGCAACGAGCACGCCAAGGCGCTGGAAGCACAGCAGGCCAAGGTAGACGACCCTGAGCTGACGCCATCGGCCCAGGTGCTGGCGCGCATGACTGAACACGACGAGACCTTCGTCCAGTTCTCTCTGCGCCAGAGCCGCCAGCACGCCGAGACCTTCCGCGAGCAGCCGCTGAGCGCCGAGCAGCAACAAACCTTCGAAACCCTCGCCCGTGAGTCGCTGGCCAAACAGTCCGAGCTGGAGCAGGAAGAAGTCGGCGACTTCGACCTGTTCGTGGGCGCCTACCAGGCCAGCATCCTGGCCATCAGCAACTGATGAACCGCCCCGCCACCCCGCGCAAACCGCGCGCCAGCAGCCAGGCCAGGATCGACGCGATCCTGGCCGCGGCTCGCGAGCTGCTGGCCGGACAAGGGGTGGCGGGGCTGTCGATCTACAGCGTGGCGGAACGGGCGCAGATTCCGCCGTCGTCGGTATATCACTTCTTCGCCAGCGTGCCGGCCCTGCTCGAAGCGCTGACCGCCGACGTTCACCGGGCTTTTCGCGAAGCGCTGAATGCGCCGATCGACAGCACGGCGTTCGGCACTTGGCACCAGCTATCGCGGCTGATCGAGCAGCGCATGCTGGACATCTACACCGAGGACGCCGCGGCGCGGCAACTGATCCTCGCCCAGCACGGGCTGAGCGAAGTGGTGCAGGCCGACCGTCAGCACGACCTGGAGCTGGGCGAGCTGATGCACCGGTTGTTCGACCGGCATTTCCAGTTACCAACAATGCCTGGGGATGTGGATGTGTTCGCGCTGGCGATGGAGCTGAGCGACCGGGTGTATGCCCGCTCAATGCAGTTGCATGAAGCGATCACGCCGCGCATGGCCGAAGAGGGCATGCGGGTGTTTGAGGCGTACCTGGGGCTGTATCTGCCGCCTTATCTGGCCAAGCGCTGATCCTGAGCCCTGCAAAAATCCTGTAGGAGCGGCCTCGTGTCGCGAAAGGGCCGCAAAGCGGCCCCGGCGATCGTTGCATCAACGCTGAAATCCTGGGGCCGCTCCGCGCCCCTTTCCGACCGGTCCGACGCCTCGGCAAGGCCGCTCCTACAGGGACCGTGCAAGACTTCAGAGCTTGGCGATGGACACCTCGGTCGATTTCACGAAGGCGATCACCTCGCTGCCCACCTGCAATTCCAGCTCCTTCACGGAGCGGGTGGTGATCACCGAAGTGACGATGCCGGAGGCGGTCTGCACGTCGATTTCCGACAGCACCGGGCCTTCGAGGATTTCCTTCACGGTGCCTTTGAACTGGTTGCGAACGTTGATGGCTTTGATGGTCATGGCTGATTTCCTTTTTCGGTCTTCGGGGGTTCAGTGAGCCCAACGCAGCTGCGTGGGCAAAGGGGCTACAGGTTCCGGCTCGGGCGGGGTGCCCGGGACGGACAGGACACGGTGGAGCACTTCGCTTTCCAGCGCCGCCAGGCGGTGCGAACCACGCACCCTGGGCCTGGGCAGGTCGACCACCAGGTCGAGGCCGACGGCGCCGTCTTCGATCAGGATCACCCGGTCGGCCACGGCAACGGCTTCGCTGACATCGTGGGTGACCAGCAGCACGGTGAAACCATGCTGGCGCCACAGGCGCTCGATCAGTTGCTGCATCTCGATGCGGGTCAGGGCATCCAGCGCGCCGAGCGGTTCGTCCAGCAGCAACAGGCGCGGCTGGTGAATCAAGGCCCGGGCCAGGGCTACCCGCTGCTTCTGGCCGCCGGACAAGGCCGCCGGCCACTCGTTGGCGCGCTCGGCCAGGCCGACCGCCTCCAGGGCTTGCAAGGCGCGGGGGCGCCAGTCGCCGGACAAGCCCAGGCCAACGTTGTCGATCACCTTCTTCCAGGGCAGCAGGCGCGCGTCCTGGAACATCAGCCGGGTATCCTCGCGGGCCTCGGCCAGCGGCGCCGCCCCAGCCAGCAGCTCACCGGCGCTGGGCTGGTCGAGGCCCGCCAGCAGGCGCAGCAAGGTGCTCTTGCCGCAGCCGCTGCGACCGACGATGGCGACGAACTGGCCGGCCGGGATGTGCAAATCGATACCGCGCAGCACTTCGCGCTGGCCGAAGGTCCGGCGCAGGTCGTTGGCGGCGAGTGGGATGCCACGCAGCAGGCGCGGCGGCTGTTCCTTGAGCACGGTCATCATGCGCCCTCCTTCTTCGCCACCTGGTACGCCGGGTGCCAGCACAGCCACACCCGTTCCAGGCCTCGGGCGGCGAGGTCGGCGAGCTTGCCGAGCACCGCGTACAGCACGATGGCCAGCACCACCACGTCGGTCTGCAGGAACTCGCGGGCATTCATCGCCAGGTAGCCGATGCCGGAATTGGCCGAGATAGTCTCGGCGACGATCAGCGTCAGCCACATGAAGCCCAGGGCGAAGCGCACGCCGACCAGGATCGACGGCAGCGCCCCCGGCAGGATCACCTGGCGGAACAGGGCGAAGCCCGACAGACCATAGCTGCGCGCCATTTCCACCAGCGCCGGATCGACGTTGCGAATGCCGTGATAGGTGTTGAGGTAGATGGGGAACAGCGTGCCCAGCGCCACCAGGAAGATCTTCGCCGACTCGTCGATGCCGAACCACAGGATCACCAGCGGGATCAGTGCCAGGTGCGGCACGTTGCGGATCATCTGCACCGAGCTGTCGAGCAGGCGCTCGCCCCAGTGCGACAGGCCGGTGATGAAGCCGAGCAGCAGGCCAAGGCTGCCGCCGATGAGAAAGCCCAGGCCGGCGCGCCAGCCACTGATGGCCAGGTGGGTCCAGATCTCGCCGCTGCGCACCAGCTCGACGCCGGCGCTCAACACTGCGCTCGGCGCCGGCAGGATGCGAGTCGACAGCCAGCCGGCGCTGACCGCCAGCTGCCAGACGGCCAGCAGCAGCAACGGCAGGGCCCAGGGCGCCAGGCGTTGCGGCCAGGTGGTCGAGGATGCACGACTCATGTTCCGCCCCTCAGCTCTGCGACACGGACTTGGGCAGGATGTCGTTGGCGACCATTTCGCCGAACGGGCTCACGTAGCCGCCGCTCTTGGGCTGCTCGGGGCGCTGCACGTCCAGGTGCGGGAACAGCAGCTCGGCGACTCGATACGACTCTTCCAGGTGTGGATAGCCGGAGAAGATGAAGGTATCGATGCCCAGGTCCGCATATTCCTTGACCCGTGCCGCGACGGTCGGGCCATCGCCCACCAGCGCCGTGCCGGCACCGCCGCGCACCAGGCCGACACCGGCCCACAGATTTGGGGCGACCTCCAGCTTGTCGCGCTTGCCGCCGTGCAAGGCGGCCATGCGCTGCTGGCCGACCGAGTCGAAGCGCGCCAGGGAAGCCTGGGCGCGGGCGATGGTGTCGTCGTCCAGGTGCGAGATCAGCTTGTCGGCGGCGGCCCAGGCCTCTTCATTGGTTTCCCGCACGATCACGTGCAGGCGGATGCCGAAGCGCACTTCGCGCCCCTGGGCGGCGGCTTTCTCGCGCACCTGGGCGATCTTCTCGGCCACGGCGGCCGGTGGCTCGCCCCAGGTCAGGTACAGCTCGACCTGCTCGGCGGCCAGGTCCTGGGCGGCGTCCGACGAGCCGCCGAAGTACAGCGGCGGGCGTGGCTGCTGGATCGGCGGGTAGAGCAGCTTGGCGCCCTTCACCTGGATGTGCTTGCCGTCGTAGTCGACCGTTTCGCCTTCGAGCACCTTGCGCCAGATGCGGGTGAACTCCACCGACGCTTCATAGCGCTCCTGGTGGTTCAGGTGCAGGCCGTCGCCGGCCAGTTCGTCCGGGTCACCGCCAGTGACCAGGTTGAACAGCGCCCGGCCATTGGACAGGCGATCCAGGGTGGCGGCCTGGCGCGCGGCCACTGTCGGCGAGATGATCCCCGGGCGCAGGGCCACCAGGAATTTCAGGCGCTCGGTCACCGGGATCAGCGACGCGGCCACCAGCCAGGAGTCCTCGCAGGAGCGACCGGTGGGGATCAGCACACCGCCGAAGCCCAGGCGATCCGCAGCCTGGGCGATCTGCGCCAGGTAGCCATGGTCGACGGCGCGGGCGCCTTCGCTGGTACCCAGGTACTTGCCGTCACCATGGGTGGGGAGGAACCAGAAAATGTTCAGACTCATTGGAGTTGTCTCCTCAGGGGTGGCTCATGCCGGGGCGACGCCCCGGCGCGGCGAATCGTTCAAGGCGCGCTGGCGACCTTGGCCGGGGGTGTCCAGATCACGTCCTTGATGCTCAAGGGCTTGGGAATCAGCTTCAGGGCCTGGAAGGTGTCGGCGATCTTCTGCTGCGCGGCAATCACCTCGGGCGTGAGCGGCGCGGCGCCGTAGCCCTGGCGCTTGACCGAGGTCAGGGTGATGTCGGCGGGCAGGCCAAGCAGCGGCGCCACCTGGTCCGTGACCTGCTGCGGGTTGGCCTGGGACCACTCGCCCACGGCACGCACTTCCTCGACCAGGGTGTTGATCACGGCCGGGTGCTGGGTCGCGTAGCCGCGAGTGGCCAGGTAGAACTGGTGGTTGTCGACCAGGTCCTTGCCGTCACGCAGGGTGCGGGCCTGCAGTTGTTGTTCGGCAGCGGCCTGGTACGGGTCCCAGATCACCCAGGCATCGACACTGCCACGCTCGAAAGCGGCGCGGGCATCGGCGGGGGGCAGGTAGACCGGCTTGATGTCGGCATAGGTGAGGCCGGCGTCCTCGAGGGCGCGGACCAGCAGGTAATGCACGTTGGAGCCTTTGTTGAAGGCGACTTTCTTGCCCTTGAGCTCCTTCACCGACTGGATCGGCGAGCCCTTCGGCACGAGGATCGCCTCGCTGTGCGGCGCGGGCGGCTCGTAGGCGACGTAGAGCAGATCGGCGCCCGCGGCCTGGGCGAACACCGGTGGCGTTTCACCGGTCACGCCAAAGTCGATCGAGCCGACATTGAGCCCTTCGAGCAGCTGCGGGCCGCCGGGGAATTCGGTCCATTGCACCTGGATGCCCTGCTCGGCCAGGCGTTTCTCCAGCGTGCCCTTGGCCTTGAGCAGCACCAGGGTGCCGTATTTCTGGTAACCGATGCGCAGGCTTTCGGCCTGGGCCTGGCTGATGGCGCCGAAGGACACAGCCGCCGCGAACAGGGCGACCAGACCACGACGCAAGAAGATGGTGCGCATGGCGCTCTCCTGTGCGAGTTGGGTTCGGGTAGCACCTGCTTGCCTCGTTGGCGGGCGAGTAAGGTGGGAACAGCGATGAAACGGTCAGGCCTGGTTCAGATGCTCCAGCGGGCACTGAGCAGGCGTTCGTTGAGCAGCCCCGGCGCGACTGGCCGAGGCCGGCGCGCCAGGGCGCCGTGGAACGTTTCCAGCGAATCTTGCAGACGCTGCTCCAGCGCCGGTGCCAGTTGCGCGGGCTTGCCGCCTTCGCCGTAAGCGATCTGGCCGTCGTCGGCGAAGATCCCTTGCAGGGTCTCCTGCGCCTTGAGAGCAGACAGCACCGGCTTGAGTGCGTAGTCCACCGCCAGCATGTGGGCGATGCTGCCGCCAGTGGCGATCGGCAGTACGATCTTGTGCTCCAGGGCGCGCTCGGGCAGCAGGTCGAGCAGGGTCTTCAGCGCGCCGGCGAACGATGCCTTGTACACCGGGGTGGCGACCACCAGGCCGTCGGCCTGGGCCACCAGTTCGTTGAAGTGGCGCACCTGCGGGCTGTCGAAGCGCGCGTGGAGCAGGTCCTCGGCGGGGAACTCCCGCACCTGGAAGGTCACCACCTCGACGCCACGCTCCTGCAGCCAGTCGCGCGAGCGTTCTAGCAGCACACCGGAGCGTGAACGAAGACTGGGGCTACCACCGACAGAAACAACCAGCATTGAAAGCGCTTCCTTCGATTCGATTGCAGGGCCGCGAGGGGTTGGCCCCGCTGGATGGAAGTGACATTAACAGCTCGTCACATATATCTATAAATCATATTTTCGTATTTATTTATTCCACTTGGAGATATTGAGGCATACCTCTGTAGGAGCGGCCTTGTGTCGCGAAAGGGCTGCGCAGCGGCCCCAGAATCTCAGCAGAGGTGCAGAAAATGCCGGGGCCGCTATTGCGGCCCTTTCGCGACACAAGGCCGCTCCTACAGGGGGATATGCGTAGCTTTCTGACAGACATAAAAAAGGGCCGTCGAAACGGCCCGAAGATCCCTGCTTGGCTAAGAGCAATGCAACGAAGAATTCCTCAGCGGTTGGGTTGCGGGGTCAGACGCAGATAGGGTTTCACGGCCCGATACCCTTTCGGGAAGCGCTGCTTGATTTCGTCCTCGTCCTTGAGCGACGGCACGATCACCACCTCGTCGCCGTCCTGCCAGTTGCCTGGCGTGGCGACCTTGTAGTTGTCGGTCAGCTGCAGCGAGTCGATCACCCGCAGGATCTCGTTGAAGTTGCGCCCGGTACTGGCCGGATAGGTAATGGTCAGACGCACCTTCTTGTTCGGATCGATGACGAACAGCGAGCGCACGGTCAAGGTGTCGCTGGCATTGGGGTGGATCAGGTCGTACAGGTCGGAGACCTTGCGGTCGGCGTCGGCGATGATCGGGAAGTTGACCACGGTGTTCTGGGTCTCGTTGATGTCGTCGATCCACTTGTGGTGCGAGTCGACCGGATCGACCGACAGGGCGATGGCCTTTACGCCACGCTTGGCGAAGTCTTCCTTGAGCTTGGCGGTCAGGCCCAGCTCGGTGGTGCACACCGGGGTGAAGTCGGCCGGGTGGGAGAACAGCACGCCCCAGCTGTTGCCCAGCCATTCGTGGAAGCGGATCTTGCCGGCGCTGGAATCCTGTTCGAAATCGGGGGCGATGTCGCCGAGTTTGAGGCTCATGGAAGCGGCTCCTGTGCTGTGTCTGGCCTTGTGGGTTCAATGTGCCTGCACTGGATAAAAAACAAAAAGAATAAATATCGATTTATTTATAACTATTTTGCATACGAAACTGCAGGCACAAAAAAGCCTCGCACTAGGCGAGGCTTCTTCTGTGCAACGACGACTTACATGAAGTTGTAAGTGTAGTTGAAGATCAGACGGGTCTGATCCTTGTCGACCGGGGCTTCACCCTCGCCGCGGTAGATACCGTGACGCAGGCTGGCGCCCAGGCCTTTGAGAGTACCTTCCTGAATCACGTAGTCGACGCGGGCGTCACGCTCCCACTCGTGGTAGGTACCGTTGCCCGACACGTTACGGATGTCATCGCCACGCAGATAGGAGATGGCCGCCTTCAGGCCCGGTACGCCAACGCGTGCGAAGTCGTAGCTGTACTGACCGAAGGTGGTATTGGTACCGGCGCGGGCGAACTGGTTGATCATGCTGTCGGTGAACAGGTAGAAGCTGGCACCGCCAGCGCCTTCCGGACGACCATTGCCATCGGTGACCGAACCTTGGTTCAACCAGACGAAACCACCGTCATCGCTGACTTGCTGGTGGCCCAGCATCAACGCATGACCACCCAGGGTGTAGGTGAACATCGCGGACCAGGTCTTGTTGTCGACCTTGCCGTCGTTCTTCTCGTAGCCACCGTTGTTGTTGAAGTTGTACGCGCCAGGGCCACCGTTCTTGCCGTCGCTGCTGCTGTCGAAGTAGCGCAGGTCGGTCTTGAACGATTGGTCGTCAGCGATCTTGAAGACGTGAGTGGCACCCAGGAAGTGCTGCTTGTAGAAGTCTTCCAGGTTCGAGTAGTAGTACTGCAGGGTCAGGTCCGGGGTGACCTTCCAGTCCAGGCCGCCGTAACGGAACTTGTTGCTGTCGGCGGTAGCGCCGTTGACCGACAGGCCGGTGCGGTTGCTCGAAGCACGCCCCATGGCATGGGTCAGCTGACCGGCGTTGATGGTCAGGTTGTCGATTTCTTTCGAGGTGATGGTGCCACCTTCGAAGGTCTGCGGCAGCAGACGACCATCGTTGGCTACCAGGATCGGCAGGTTAGGCGCGAGCGCGCTACCAAAGTGAGCTTCGGTCTTGGAGAACCGCGCCTTGGCGTTACCGCCGATGCGTGCCCACTGGCTTGACGAGGAACCGTCGGTATCGCTCGGGAAGAAGGTGCTGCTGTTCGGGTGACGACCACGGCCGCCATCCAGGTGAATGCCCCACAGCGCCTGAACATCGACACCAAAGCCTACGGTGCCTTCGGTGAAGCCGGACAGGTAGTCCAGCTTGAAGCCTTGGCCGACTTCGCGGTTGTCACCACCGCGACCGCGTGCGCTGTCCGGCAGGTTGACTTCACGGTTGTCGTCGTTGAAGTACATGGTGCGCGAGCTCAGGGACAGCTTGCTGTCCTCGATGAAACCTGCAGCGCCTGCTTGTTGGGCGAGAACCCCCATTGCCACGGCCAGAGCCAGGCTGGACTTGTACATGTTTTGCTCCTCTACGTTCTAATTTTTGTGCGTCTCAAGCGGCGGGATCTACTGCCCCACTCGCCCGGATTGGCGATTTAGCACCAAAGCGTGACCGCCAAGTCAATCGTTAACGATCGATCTGCGACTTTGGTCTAACCCGCCGACCTGCGCTACAGGATAATGACAATCCTATAAATCCAAAATGACCGTTTTATGAATCTGTAAGATTTTTACGGAATAACTTTGGAACCTTTACTGCCATTAGTTGTATCGACGACGTCAATCATACCTTTAGGTTATTTGCAAACGTTTGCCGTAGAGCGGGCCGATCCCCGCCAAGCGCAGCCGAAAAAGGCTAGCAGGAGATCCGCATTGCGCCAGTCCGTTGGGGATCGCCCAGGTAACCGCTCCCACAGGGGCAAGCTGAATCAATGAAGTACGACGGGTTCCCTGAGAGCCGGCAGGCCTTCAGAGCATTTGGCTTTTAAGCTAATGCTAAAAAGTTATTTATTTTAGATTTCTTAGATCATCTAGTCTTCTCGCCATCCACCCCCGAATGCCTGACGAGAGGTTCAACCATGATCCCGCACGCTCCGCTGCGCCTGTTCGCCGCCCTGACCCTCGCCAGTGCCAGCTGGCTGGCCCAGGCCGCCGACCTGACGGTGGCCTACCAGACCACCGTCGATCCGGCCAAGGTGGCCCAGGTCGATGGCGCCTATGAAAAGGACAGCAAGGCCAGCATCGACTGGCGCAAGTTCGACAACGGCGCCGACGTGATCACCGCCGTCGCCTCGGGCGACGTGCAGATTGGCTACCTCGGCTCCAGCCCACTGGCCGCCGCCGCGACCCGCAAGCTGCCGGTCGAGACCTTCCTGATCGCCACCCAGATCGGCGCCGGCGAAGCCCTGGTCGCCCGTGACGGCATCAAGACCCCACAAGACCTGATCGGCAAGAAAGTCGCCGTGCCGTTCGTCTCCACCGGCCACTACAGCCTGCTCGCCGCGCTGAAAAGCTGGAACATCGACCCGTCGAAGGTACAGATTCTCAACCTTGCGCCCCCGGCCATCATCGCCGCCTGGAAACGTGGCGACATCGACGCCACCTATGTCTGGGACCCGGCACTGGGCGTGGCCAAGGAGAACGGCAAGGTGCTGATCACCTCGGGCGAGCTGGCCGAGAAAGGCGCACCGACCTTCGATGCCTGGATCGTGCGCAAGGACTTCGCCGCCAAGCACCCGGAAATCGTCAAGTCGTTCGCCAAGGTGACCCTCGACGCCTACGCCGACTACCGCAAGGACCCTCAAGCCTGGCTGGCCGACAAGGACAACGTCGCCAAGCTGGTCAAGCTGTCCGGCGCCAAGCCTGCCGATATCCCGGTGCTGCTGCAGGGCAACGTCTACCCGCTGGCCGCCGACCAGGCCAGCGCGCTCGGCGCGCCGACCACCCAGGCGCTGACCGACACCGCCACCTTCCTCAAGCAGCAAGGCAAGGTCGACGCCGTGCTGCCGGACTACTCGCCCTACGTCAGCGCCCAATACCTGCCCAACTGATCCGGAGCCTGTCATGGCCTTGCTCGAACTGGAGCGCATCAGCGCACAGTACCCCGGCGCCACCACCCCGGTGCTGGACGACATCAACCTGAGCCTGGGCCCGCGCCAGCTGCTGGTGGCCCTTGGGCCGTCCGGCAGCGGCAAGACCTCGCTGCTCAACCTGATCGCCGGCTTCGTCGCCCCCAGTGGCGGGCGCATCAGCCTCGATGGCGTGCCGGTGCAAGGCCCTGGCGCCGAGCGCGGCGTGGTGTTCCAGGACGATGCCCTGCTGCCCTGGCAGGACGTGCTCGGCAACGTCGCCTTCGGCCTCGAGCTGGCCGGCGTGCCCCGTGCCCAGCGTGAAACCAAGGCCCGCGAGATGCTGGCGCTGGTCGATCTGGCCAGCTTCGGCGACCGGCGCATCTGGCAATTGTCCGGCGGGCAGAAGCAGCGCGTGGGCCTGGCCCGCGCACTGGCCGCCGACCCACGGGTGCTGTTGATGGACGAGCCGTTCGGCGCCCTCGATGCCTTTACCCGCGAACAGATGCAGGAGCTGCTGCTGCAGGTCTGGCAGCGCACCGCCAAGCCGGTGTTCCTGATCACCCATGACATCGAGGAAGCCGTTTTCCTCGCCAGCGAGCTGGTGCTCCTGGCGCCCAATCCCGGGCGCGTGGTCGAGCGCCTGCACCTGGACTTCGGCCAGCGCTACGCCGCGGGCGAATCGGCCCGGGCGATAAAGTCGGATCCGCGCTTCATCGATACCCGCGAGCACGTGCTGGCGCGGGTGTTCTCGCAACGTCAGGAGTGCGCATGAGCAGCATCGAATTGCCGGCCGCCACCAAGCAGGCACCACGCACGCCTCCGGTCGTGAAAACCCGCAAGCCCTTGCCGACCCGCTGGATCAGCGCCCTCACCCTGGCCACCCTGCTGCTGGCCTGGTGGCTGGTGACCGCCGCCGGCTGGATCGAGCCGCTGTTCCTGCCCTCGCCCGCCGATATCCTGGCCAAGGGCTGGACGCTGCTCACCCAAGGCTACATGGACGCCAGCCTGTGGCAGCACCTGGGCGCGAGCCTGGGCCGCATCGGCGTGGCGCTGGTGGCGGCGACCCTGACCGCCATCCCGGTCGGCCTGGCCATCGGCTACAACCGCGTGGCCCGTGGCATCCTCGACCCGTTGATCGAGTTCTACCGACCGATTCCGCCACTGGCCTACCTGCCGCTGATCGTCATCTGGTGCGGCATCGGCGAACTGTCGAAGGTCCTGCTGATCTACCTGGCGATCTTCGCCCCGATCGCCATCGCCACCGCCACCGGCGTGCGCACCGTCGACCCGGCCAAGCTGCGCGCCGCGCAGTCGCTGGGGGCGACCAAGGCCCAGCTGATCCGCCACGTGATCCTGCCCAGTGCCTTGCCGGACATCCTCACCGGCATTCGCATCGGCCTTGGCGTGGGCTGGTCGACCCTGGTCGCCGCCGAGCTGATCGCCGCCACCAGCGGCCTGGGTTTCATGGTGCAGTCGGCGGCGCAGTTTCTGGTCACCGACGTGGTGGTGCTGGGGATCCTGCTGATCGCCGTGATCGCCTTCGCCCTGGAAATGGGCCTGCGCGCCCTGCAGCGCAAGCTGGTGCCGTGGCATGGCCAGAGCCACTGAGATCAGACCTCTTCGCGGGTAAACCCGCTCCCACAATGGTCACCGCATTTCCCTGTGGGAGCGGGTTTGCCCGCGAAGAAGCCCACGCGATTTTCGCCCCTTTGGCACACGAACACTCAAGCGAGACCGACATGAGCCTGACCGTTACCCCCTTGAGCCCGGCACTGGGCGCGCAGATCAGCGGCGTGGACATCAGCCGCGACATCACCCTCGAACAGCGTGACGCCATCGAGCAGGCGCTGCTCCAGCACCAGGTGCTGTTCTTCCGCGACCAGCCGATCACCCCCGAGCAGCAGGCCCGCTTCGCCGCCCGCTTCGGCGACCTGCATATCCACCCGATCTACCCCAACGTGCCGGAAACCCCGCAGGTGCTGATCCTCGACACCGCGGTCACCGATGTGCGCGACAACGCCGTATGGCACACCGACGTGACCTTCCTGCCCACCCCTGCGCTGGGCGCGGTGCTCAGTGCCAAGCAGCTGCCGGCCTTTGGTGGCGACACCCTGTGGGCCAGCGGCATCGCCGCGTTCGAGGCGCTGTCGGCGCCGTTGCGCGAAATGCTCGATGGCCTGACCGCCACCCACGATTTCACCAAGTCGTTCCCGCTGGAGCGCTTCGGCACCACCGCCGAGGACCTGGCGCGCTGGGAAGCGACCCGGCGCAACAACCCGCCGCTGTCGCACCCGGTGGTGCGCACCCACCCGGTCAGCGGGCGCAAGGCGCTGTTCGTCAATGAAGGTTTCACCACGCGGATCAACGAGCTGAACGAGCAGGAGAGCGAGGCGCTGCTCAAGCTGCTGTTCGCCCATGCGACGCGGCCGGAGTTCAGCATTCGCTGGCGTTGGCAGGAAAATGACGTGGCGTTCTGGGACAACCGCGTGACCCAGCATTTCGCGGTGGATGACTACCGGCCGAACCGGCGGGTGATGCATCGGGCAACCATTCTGGGGGATGCGCCGTTCTGAAAGATGGGCTTTGCCAGCGCCATCGCATTCGCGGGTAAACCCGCTCCCACAGGGTCTGTGCAGTCCTTGTGGGAGCGGGTTTACCCGCGAACAGGCCGGAACAGGTCTACCTGACCAGATGCAGATACTGCATGTGCCGCTCGTACTGGTCGAGGATGTCGTTGATGATCTGTTCCTTGCTGTAGCCCACCAGATCATAGTTCTGGCTGCCTTCGCTCAAGTGCACCTCGGCCCGGTAGTAACGGCGGTTCTTCAACTCTTGCGTCCCCAGCCCACCCAGCGCGAACGACGGCGTGAAGTAGCCGCGCATCTGCACCTGGTAGATGAACGGCTGCTCCTCGCCATGGCCGATCTTCAGGCTGACGTTGTCGTGGCTCGGGTCGTCCTGGGTGATCAGCATCAGGCCCTTCTGCTCGAACACCTCGCGCACCTCGGCGATCGCCGGACGCACCACGTCGTCCATGAAGCGATACACCTCGTCCCGTGACGGGAAATGCACCGCCTGGCTCAGGCGCTGACGCCAGCCGCCACGACCGCGCCGAGTCTGCGCGAACGGCGCCAGCGAGTGCATCTGCGCGATCTGCCGCTGGCTTTCCAGGTAGAAAGCCTTGTGCAGCCCCCACATCATGCACAGCAGGATCAGCGAGAACGGCAGCGAGGTCAGCACCACCGCCGATTTCAGCGAGTCGATGCTGCCGGCGAACAGCAGGCCGATGGTGACCAGCGCGGTCATCGCGCCCCAGAAGATGCGCAGCCAGTTCGGGCCGTCCTCGTCGGCGCCGCCACCCTTGGCCGACAGCGTCGACAGCACCACGGTGCCGGAGTCGGCCGAGGTGACGAAGAACACGAAGCTGATGAACACCGTCACGGCGATCACCGTCTTGCTCCACGGGTAGGTTTCCAGCAGCAGGTACAGGCTCATCGACGGGTCGTCGATGGCCGACTGGCCGAGGGCGGTCATGCCGTGATTGAGCACCTGGTCCAGCGCGCTGTTGCCGAAGATCGACATCCACGCCAGGGTGAAGCCCAGCGGGATCAGCAACACGCCGAAGACGAACTCGCGAATGGTCCGGCCCCGGGAGATGCGGGCGATGAACAGCCCCACGAACGGCGCCCAGGCAATCCACCAGGCCCAGTAGAACACCGTCCAGCCACCCAGCCAGTCGCGGTTCTCGCCGTAGGCGTAGACATCGAAGCTCTTGCGCGGCAAGGCGCCGAGGTAATCGCCAAGGTTCTGGATCAAGGTGTTGAACAGATGCTGGGTGGGGCCGGCGAACAGCACGAACAGCAGCAATGCGCAGGCCAGGAACAGGTTGATGTCGCTCATCACCCGCACGCCCTTCTCCACCCCGGCGACGGCCACGGCCACTGCCGCGCCCATCATCAGGGTGATGAGGATCACCTGCACCCACTGGCTGTGACTGATGCCGAACAGGTAGTCCAGGCCGGCGTTCAGGTGCAGCACACCGAAGCCCATGTCGGCACCCAGGCCGAACACCGTGGCGATGATGCCGAAGCCATCCACCGCGTAGCCGATCGGACCGTTGATGCGCTTGCCGATCAGTGGGTACAGCGCCGAACGCAGCGCCAGCGGCAGGTTGTGCCGATAGGCGAAGTAGGCCAGCGCCATGCCGACGAAGGCGAACACGCCCCAGCCGTGCAGGCCCCAGTGCAGGAACAGGACCTGCATCGCCTGGCGTCCGGCCTCGGCCGTGCCCGCCTCGCCTTGCGGCGGCTGGAGCATGTGGGTCAGCGGCTCGGAGACGCAGAAGAAGAACAGGGTGATGCTGATGCCGGCGGCGAACAGCATGCCGGCCCAGGACAGGTAGCTGAACTCGGGTTCGTCGTGGTCGGCACCGAGCTTGATCTTGCCGTAGCCGGACAAGGCGGTGACCACCACGAAGACCAGGTACAGGGTCATGGCCAGCATGTAGTACCAGCCGACCGTGTTGGCCGCCCAGTTTTGCGCCGCCAGCAACCATTCACCCGCCGCTTGTGGGAAGGCGATGACCACCAGGCCGAAAAGGAGGATGAAACTTGCCGCGAAGTAGAACACGGGGGGGTTCATGCGGATCTTGCCATTGGCAAGGTCGGGGGTCGGTGCACTCATCGAACGGGCACCTCGTCGAAGGACGTGAGGTTCGGATTGAACGGGTTCAGCAAAGGCGATTCCTCCTTTTGAACACCGGCAATGGACCAGCGTTTTTCGTTGAACAAGCGTTCAAGTTAAACATGGATCGGCTTTCAATGCGACCCGATGCCGCTGGGCGGGGCATCGGCGGCGGCCCTTTCGCGGGTTTACCCGCGAAAAAAGCCGGGGCAGAGCTCAGCTCTTGTCCTGGCAATCCAGTTGCAGGTTGGCCTGGGTAATGTTGCTGTCCGCCGGCACGCTGCGGGTCAGCCACACGTTACCGCCGATGGTCGAACCCTTGCCGATGGTGATCCGCCCCAGGATGGTCGCACCGGCATAGATCACCACGTCGTCCTCGACGATCGGATGGCGTGCCAGGCCCTTGTGCAGGGTGCCCGACTCGTCGCTGGGGAAGCGCTTGGCGCCCAGGGTCACGGCCTGGTAGATGCGTACCCGCTCGCCGATGATCGCGGTCTCGCCGATCACCACGCCGGTGCCATGGTCGATGAAGAAGCTCGGGCCGATCTGCGCGCCGGGGTGGATGTCGATGCCGGTGGCCGAGTGCGCCAGCTCCGAACTGATACGCGCCAGCAGCGGCAGGCCGGCCCGGTACAGATGATGGGCCAGGCGGTGGTGGATGATCGCCAGGATGCCGGGGTAGCACAGCAGCACCTCGTCGACGCTGCGCGCCGCCGGGTCGCCGTGGTAGGCGGCGAGCACGTCGGTGTCCAGCAGCACGCGCAGGGCCGGCAGGGCCGCGGCGAAGTCCTGGATCAGGCGCAGGGCGTGGCCATCGACGTCGCTGACTTCGGTCTTGCCATGGCGCGCCGCGTAGCGCAGCTCCAGGCGGGCCTGGGCCAGCAGCGCGGTGAGCGCGGCGTCGAGGGTGTGGCCGACATAGAAGTCTTCGCTCTCTTCACGCAGGTCCACCGGGCCCAGGCGCATGGGGAACAGCGCGCCGCACAGCTGCTCGAGAATCTGCCGCAGCGCCTCGCGCGACGGCAGCTCGCGCCCACCCTGCTCGCCGCTGCTGCGGCCATTGCTGCTGCGCCATTGTTCACGGGCGCTGCGCAGGCCGCTGACGATGCCCTGCAGTTGCCAGTGCCCGGTTGATGGTTGTTCGCTCACGGTGTTTCTCCTGCCAGGCGGCTTTCTCGATATGTACACGTTCCCTGTAGGAGCGGCCTTGTGTCGCGAAAGGGCCGCGCAGCAGCCCTGGGATCTTCGCGCAGAAGCATCTATCGCCGGGGCCGCTGCGCGCCCCTTTCGCGACACAAGGCCGCTCCTACAGGGAGGGTGTAAGCCACGATACGTCAAATCTGCCTCTTGGAAAAAACAACGCTTTATTCCATCCTGAGCTAAGTCGGGCATAAGCCCATGAAAAATGAAAAACAGGAATAACAACCTGATTTTTTATTATTTCCCGACCTATAAAGCCCACCTCTATAGTCGCCACCTCACTACTTCCACAACAAGCGCGGGGCATGCCATGACCAAATTCGCCAAACCCCTTATCAACGCCAGCCTGGCGCTCCTGCTCGGTGCCGGCCTGCTCGGCCAGGCCTTCGCCGGCGAGCAGCTGAAAACCATCCAGGAGAAGGGCGTGATCAACGTCGGCCTGGAAGGCACCTACCCGCCATTCAGCTTCCAGGACGAGAACGGCAAGCTGACCGGCTTCGAGGTCGAGCTGTCGGAGTTGCTGGCCAAGGAGCTGGGGGTCAAGGCCAAGGTCCAGCCGACCAAGTGGGACGGTATCCTCGCCGCCCTGGAGTCCAAGCGCCTGGACGTGGTGATCAACCAGGTGACCATCTCCGACGAGCGCAAGAAGAAGTATGACTTCTCCGAGCCCTACACCGTTTCCGGCATCCAGGCCCTGGTGCTCAAGGGCAGCGACAACGAGAAGAACATCAAGACTGCCGCCGACCTCGGTGGCAAGAAGGTCGGCGTCGGCCTGGGCACCAACTACGAGCAATGGGTGAAACAGGACGTGCCGACAGCCGATGTCCGCACCTACGAAGACGACCCGACCAAGTTCGCCGACCTGCGCAACGGCCGTATCGACGCCATCCTGATCGACCGCTTGGCCGCGCTCGAGTACGTGCAGAAAACCGCCAAGGACAAGAAGCCGACCGCGCTGGCCGGCGAGAAATTCTCCAAGCTGGAATCGGGCGTGGCCCTGCGCAAGGGCGAGCCTGAACTGCTCGACGCGCTGAACAAGGCCATCGACAAGCTCAAGGCCGATGGCACGCTGGCCAAGCTGTCCGAGAAATACTTCGGTGCCGATGTCACCAAATGATCGCTGAAAGCCTGCAACTCGTTGTCGATTCCGCGCCCTTCCTGCTCAAGGGCGCGGGTTATACCGTGCTGCTCAGCGTCGGCGGCATGTTCTTCGGCCTGGTGCTGGGCTTCGCCCTGGCGCTGATGCGCCTGTCGAAGATCCTGCCGCTGGACTGGATCGCCCGCATCTACGTGTCGTTCTTCCGCGGCACGCCGCTGCTGGTGCAGCTGTTCGTGATCTATTTCGGCCTGCCGCAGATCGGCATCGAGCTCGATCCGATCCCGGCGTCGCTGATCGGCCTGTCGCTGAACATGGCGGCGTACATCTGCGAAATCCTCCGGGCGGCGATCTCGTCGATCGACCGTGGCCAGTGGGAAGCGGCGGCCAGCATCGGCATGACCCGTACCCAGGCCATGCGCCGAGCGATCCTGCCACAGGCGCTGCGCACCGCGCTGCCGCCGCTGGGCAACAGCTTCATCTCGCTGGTCAAGGACACAGCCCTGGCGGCGACCATCCAGGTGCCCGAGCTGTTCCGCCAGGCCCAGCTCATCACCGCGCGGACCTTCGAGGTCTTCACCATGTACCTGGCTGTCGCGGTGGTCTACTGGATCCTCTGCAGCATCCTCGCACACTTCCAGAACCGCATGGAAGCGCGGGTCAACCAGCACGACCAGGAGCATTGAGATGATCGTCGTAGAAGGCCTGACCAAACGGTTCAAGGGCCATACCGTGCTCAACGGCATCGACCTGACCGTGCAGCCCGGCGAAGTGGTGGCCATCATCGGCCCGAGCGGCTCGGGCAAGACCACCTTCCTGCGCTGCCTGAACCTGCTGGAAACGCCCGACGCCGGGCGCATCCAGATCGGCGACATCAGCATCGACGCCAACCGCCCCCTGGGCGGTCAGCAGAGTGCGATCCGTCGCTTGCGCCAGCAGGCCGGGTTCGTGTTCCAGAATTTCAACCTGTTCCCCCATCGCACAGCCTTGGAGAACGTCATCGAAGGGCCGGTGATCGTCAAGAAGACGCCTCGGGACAAGGCCATCGAGCTGGGCAAGCGCCTGCTGGCCAAGGTCGGCCTGGCGGGCAAGGAAGACGCCTACCCACGGCGCCTGTCCGGTGGCCAGCAGCAGCGGGTGGCGATCGCCCGCGCCCTGGCCATGGAGCCTGAGGTGATTCTGTTCGACGAGCCCACTTCGGCGCTCGACCCCGAACTGGTGGGTGAAGTGCTGGAGACCATCCGCGGCCTGGCCGAGGAAAAGCGCACGATGATCATCGTCACCCACGAAATGAGCTTCGCCCGCGACGTGGCCAACCGAGTGATCTTCTTCGACAAGGGTGTGATCGTCGAACAGGGCGAGGCCAAGGCGCTGTTCGCCAACCCGAGGGAAGAGCGCACCCGCCAGTTCCTGCGCAAGTTCCTTGGCACTGCCGCCGCCCAGGAGTGAGCCGGTTGCGCGGGGCTCACACCTCGCGCAAGTTGTGGCAGCGCCGAAAGCGCGCCTCCAGGCTGCGATCCGGCATCTGGTGGCTGCGCAGGGCATTGAGGGTCTGTTCCACGTACTCGCGCGTCGTGCCATAGCGCCCCTTGGCGCTGGCGAGGATCTGGCTGAGCAAGGTGTCCGGCAAGTTGCCGGCATAGCACGGCAGGTGCCGCTCCAACACGAAGCCCAAGGCCTGCACCTTGCTGCCGTCGCTCAGGCGACAGCTCAGCCAGTGCGGACGGTAGGCTGGGTATGGCATCTCGCGTTGCCACAGGGCCATCAGTGAGTCGTCCAGGTTGCTTTCATCGAGGCGGTAGGCGAACCCACTGCAGGAACCACCGCGGTCCAGGCCGAATACCAGCCCCGGGCACTCCGGGGTACCGCGGTGTTCGTGGGACCACAGGTACAGGCCACGGTGATAGCCATGTACCCGGGCCCTTTGGCGTTCGACCGAGCTGCATTCAGGGCGCCAGATCAGCGAGCCGTAGGCGAACAACCAGACTGGGCCACCCTCGTGCTGGGACATGGTCTCGCGCATCGAGCGCTGCAATTGTTCGGGGGTGAGTTGTTGACCGAAGTCGAGCGACGGCGGATAGGAGACTTGCCAGGATGAACTTTCAAGTGTCGACATGAGCTGCCGCCAATATGTCCTGTGGACTACGAAGTTACGCGTTGCACTGCTGTTACTGCAGAGGCTTGGCTGTCGCTTTCGCGGGTAACCCCGCTCCCACAGAGGCACTGCAGGACCTGTGGGAGCGGGTTTACCCGCGAAGGCCCTGGCGCCTAACGTAAGGGAGAACGCACTTCTGGCTCAAGCCCGAACAGATAATTTCATGCAATCTTCCGCCGAACGGGAAGTAATGTTTCGAGTATAGCGAAAGTTATTAACCCTATCGGCAACAATGCACGCCATATAATCAACAGGAAAAACTTCGGTTATTAACCCCGCGGCGCGTATGCAAAGACATCGGCGCGCATGCGGTGGGCATCCATGCCGGCCTCGACCAACGCATCGAGGGTGGCGTAGACCATGTTCGGCGAGCCGCTGGCGTAGACGTGCACCTGGTTCAGGTCGCTGATGTCCTCGCAAACCGCCTCGTGCAACAGGCCACAGCGCCCTTCCCAGCCGCAGAGGTCGCTGACCACCTTGTGCAGGAACAGGTTGGGCAGGCGCTCCCACTCGTCCCAGTGCTCGATCTCATAGAAATCCTCGGGCCGGCGCACCCCCCAATACAGGTGCACCGGATGCTTGAAGCCCTGCGCACGGCAGTGTTCGAGCAAGCTGTGCATCTGGCCCATGCCGGTGCCAGCGGCGATCAGCACCAGCGGGCCGTCGGGCAGCTCCGCCAAGTGGGCGTCGCCGAACGGCAGTTCGATACGCGCCAGGCCACTGCGCCGCAGTTGCTCGATCAACTGCACGGCGCTGCTTTCCCGGGCCAGCACATGCAGCTCCAGGTCACGACCACCGTGGGGCGCCGAGGCGAGGGAGAAGGCCGCCTTGTCCATGCCCTCGCGCTCGATCATCAGGTACTGCCCCGCGTGGTAGCGCGGCGGCTTGCCGGCTGGCGCGCGCAGGCGCACGCGCCAGACGTCGCCACCGACCTCGACGCATTCGCTCACGGTACAGGCCAGCTTGCGCACCGGCAGCTCGCCCAGGGCCAGCACACCATCCCACAGCAACACGCAGTCCTCCAGCGGCTCGGCGATGCAGGTGAACAGTTCACCGTGATCGCGGACTTGGCCTTCCTGGCGAACACTGCCTTCCACCAGCAGCGCGGCACACACATGGCAGTTGCCGTTGCGGCAGCTGCTTGGGCAGTCGTAGCCCAGGCGCCGCGCCGCATCCAGAATCCTTTCACCCGGTTCGACCGCCAGTACCGCCCCGGAAGGCTGCAAGGTTACCTGCATCAATCTATTCCCAACTGATCCCACAACTCATCGATACGGCGGGTGACGGCCTCGTCCTTGACGATGACCCGGCCCCATTCGCGTGTAGTCTCGCCTGGCCACTTGTGGGTGGCGTCCAGGCCCATCTTCGACCCCAGGCCCGACACCGGCGACGCGAAGTCGAGGTAGTCGATCGGGGTGTTGTCGATCATCACCGTATCACGCTTGGGGTCCATGCGCGTGGTGATGGCCCAGATCACATCGTTCCAGTCACGGGCGTTGATGTCGTCGTCGGTGACGATAACGAACTTGGTGTACATGAACTGTCGCAGGAACGACCACACACCCAGCATGACGCGCTTGGCGTGGCCTGGGTACTGCTTCTTCATGGTCACCACCGCCATGCGGTACGAGCAGCCCTCGGGCGGCAGGTAGAAGTCGGTGATCTCGGGGAACTGCTTCTGCAGGATCGGCACGAACACTTCGTTCAGCGCCACGCCGAGGATCGCGGGTTCATCCGGTGGTCGACCGGTGTAGGTGCTGTGGTAGATCGGTTTCTGCCGGTGGGTGATGCGCTCGACGGTGAATACCGGGAAGCTGTCCACCTCGTTGTAGTAACCCGTGTGGTCGCCGTAAGGGCCTTCCGGGGCCATCTCGCCGGGGTGGATCACGCCTTCGAGGATGATCTCGGCGGTAGCCGGCACCTGCAGGTCGTTGCCACGGCATTTGACCAGTTCGGTACGGTTGCCGCGCAACAGACCGGCGAAAGCGTATTCGGACAAGGTGTCTGGAACCGGCGTCACCGCGCCGAGAATGGTCGCGGGGTCCGCACCGAGGGCAACGGCCACGGGGAATGGTTGGCCTGGGTGCTTTTCACACCATTCGCGGTAGTCCAGCGCCCCACCGCGATGGCTCAGCCAGCGCATGATCACCTTGTTGCGGCCGATCACCTGCTGGCGGTAGATACCCAGGTTCTGGCGGTCCTTGTTCGGCCCGCGAGTCACGGTCAGGCCCCAGGTGATCAGCGGCGCCACGTCGCCCGGCCAACAGTGCTGGATCGGCAACTGGCCCAGGTCGACGTCGTCGCCTTCGACCACGATTTCCTGGCACACCGCGTCCTTGACCACCTTCGGCGCCATGGACACGACCTTCTTGAAGATCGGCAGTTTCGACCAGGCGTCCTTCAGGCCCTTCGGCGGCTCAGGCTCCTTGAGGAACGCCAGCAGCTTGCCGATCTCGCGCAGTTCCTCGGTCGATTCGGCGCCCATGCCCATGGCCACGCGCTCGGGGGTGCCGAACAGGTTGCCCAGCACTGGGATGTCGAAGCCGGTGGGCTTTTCGAACAGCAACGCCGGGCCCTTGGCGCGCAGGGTGCGGTCGCAGACTTCGGTCATTTCCAGGACAGGGGAGATGGGAACCTGGATGCGCTTGAGTTCACCGCGCTGTTCCAGGCCACGGATGAAGTCGCGCAAGTCGCGATACTGCATGCAAGGGCCTCATGTTGGGCGTATCGGTCGGGGGTGCAGAGTGTAGCGCCGTTCACACCTGGTTTGGGGGCAAAAATGAAAAGGGGCCGCTTCGCGACCCATCGCGACACAAGGCCGCTCCTACAGGGGGATGGATAATCCTGTAGGAGCGGCCTTGTGTCGCGATGGGCTGCGCAGCAGCCCCATTCGGTTCCAGTCTGAAACGCTTACTTGCGCTTCATCGACAGGAAGAACTCATCGTTGGTCTTGGTCTGCTTGAGCTTGTCGACCAGGAACTCGATGGCGGCGATCTCGTCCATCGGGTGCAGCAGCTTGCGCAGGATCCACATGCGCTGCAGTTCGTCGTCGGCGGTCAGCAGCTCTTCGCGGCGAGTACCGGACTTGTTGATGTTGATGGCCGGGAACACGCGCTTCTCGGCGATGCGACGGTCCAGCGGCAGCTCCATGTTGCCGGTACCCTTGAACTCTTCGTAGATCACTTCGTCCATCTTCGAGCCGGTCTCGACCAGCGCGGTGGCGATGATGGTCAGCGAACCGCCTTCCTCGATGTTACGCGCGGCACCGAAGAAACGCTTCGGCTTCTCCAGGGCGTGGGCGTCGACACCACCGGTCAGCACCTTGCCGGAGCTCGGGATCACGGTGTTGTAGGCACGGGCCAGACGGGTGATCGAGTCGAGCAGGATGACCACGTCCTTCTTGTGCTCGACCAGGCGCTTGGCCTTCTCGATGACCATCTCGGCAACCTGCACGTGGCGGGTCGGCGGCTCGTCGAAGGTCGAGGCGACCACTTCGCCGCGCACGGTGCGCTGCATCTCGGTCACTTCTTCCGGGCGCTCGTCGATCAGCAGGACGATCAGGTGGCACTCGGGGTTGTTACGGGTGATGTTGGCCGCGATGTTCTGCAGCATGATGGTCTTGCCCGCTTTCGGCGGGGCGACGATCAGGCCGCGCTGGCCTTTGCCGATCGGGGCGCACAGGTCGATGACACGACCGGTGAGGTCTTCGGTGGAACCGTTGCCGGCTTCCATCTTCAGGCGCTTGTTGGGGAACAGCGGCGTCAGGTTTTCGAAGAGAATCTTGTTCTTCGCGTTTTCCGGACGGTCGAAGTTGATGGTATCGACCTTCAGCAGGGCGAAGTAACGCTCGCCTTCCTTCGGTGGACGGATCTTGCCGACGATGGTGTCGCCGGTGCGCAGGTTGAAGCGACGGATCTGGCTGGGCGAAACGTAGATGTCGTCAGGGCCGGCCAGGTAAGAGGCATCCGCCGAACGCAGGAAACCGAAACCATCCTGGAGAATCTCCAGCACGCCGTCACCCGAGATCTCTTCGCCGCTTTTCGCATGCTTTTTCAGCAGGGCGAAAATCACGTCCTGTTTGCGCGAACGGGCCATGTTTTCGATGCCCATCTGTTCGGCCATTTCCAAAAGATCGGTAATCGGCTTTTGCTTGAGTTCTGTCAGGTTCATAAGGGGAGTGACGTAATCATGTAAGGAAGGGAGAAATTAAGCGTTGGCTTAATGAGGCCGCGCCGCAAGATGGCGACAGGATCGCGTACTGATTCGAATTAGGGATGCTTCGGCGACGGCGTGCAGAGGGCACTGGAGAAGCAGTGCGAGGCCGAATGTAACACTTGCTTTTTTCGACGTCTAGTGGTTTTGGCCACCGTTTTCCGGGGCCATCCGTCTGGATGGGCACGATAGCGGGGCTCGCCGGCCCTCACGGAAAATACCTACGACAGATAAAGAAAAGCCCCGCATCTGCGGGGCTTCATCAAATCACAGGCTGGCGTCGAGGAACGCCTTGAGCTGCGACTTGGACAGTGCGCCGACCTTGGTGGCCTCGACGTTGCCGTTCTTGAACAGCATCAGGGTCGGGATACCACGCACGCCGTGCTTGGCCGGGGTTTCCTGGTTTTCGTCGATGTTCAGCTTGGCGATGGTCACCTTGCCTTGGTATTCAGCGGCGATGTCGTCCAGTACCGGCGCGATCATCTTGCATGGGCCGCACCATTCAGCCCAGTAGTCGACCAGCACCGCGCCTTCGGCCTTCAGTACGTCGGCTTCGAAGCTGGCGTCGGTGACATGTTTGATAAGATCGCTGCTCATGGATATCTCCAGGTCGTAAGCACAAAAAAACGTTGCCCATCATAGCCGCACCCAGGCGCGACAGGAAGCCACGGACGA
This sequence comes from Pseudomonas sp. GD03858, assembly GCF_029840925.1. Lineage (GTDB taxonomy): Bacteria > Pseudomonadota > Gammaproteobacteria > Pseudomonadales > Pseudomonadaceae > Aquipseudomonas. The sequence goes on along the minus strand of NZ_JAOCDM010000018.1, from coordinate 33,565 downwards.
TTGAGTGTAACTATAGTTGTGCAAGACACCGCGAATCGAAACCGTCATGTCGCGGTCATAACATTGCTATGACATTGCCATGCATCAAGCCGCGCAGTGCCGCGCGTTGGCGTATGGCCGCGATCGTGGCACGATTGCCGGGTTAACGACCGAGAACCTCCAGATCATGCCGCATACCACCGCGAAGAACCTGTCTCTGATCGCCGCCATCGACCTAGGCTCCAACAGCTTCCACATGGTCGTGGCCAAGGCCCATCATACGGAAATCCGCATTCTTGAAAGGCTTGGCGAGAAGGTTCAGCTGGCTGCCGGCATAGACGACGAACGCAAGCTCAGCGAAGAAGCCATTCAGCGCGGGCTCGAATGCCTCAAGCGCTTCGCCCAGCTGATCAACGGCATGCCGCAGGGCTCGGTGCGCATCGTCGGCACCAACGCCCTGCGCGAGGCCCGCAACCGCAACGAGTTCATCCAGCGCGCCGAGGCCATTCTCGGCCACCCGGTGGAGGTCATCTCCGGCCGTGAAGAGGCGCGCCTGATCTACCTGGGCGTGTCCCACACCCTGGCCGACACCCCCGGCAAGCGCCTGGTCGCCGACATCGGTGGTGGCAGCACCGAGTTCATCATCGGCCAGCGCTTCGAGCCGCTGCTGCGCGAAAGCCTGCAGATGGGCTGCGTCAGCTTCACCCAGCGCTACTTCCGCGACGGCAAGATCACCCCGGCGCGCTACGCCCAGGCCTACACCGCCGCGCGCCTGGAACTGATGAGCATCGAGAACGCCCTGCACCGCCTGACCTGGGACGAGGCCATCGGTTCGTCCGGGACCATCCGCGCCATCGGTGCGGCGATCAAGTCTGGCGGGCTGGGCAATGGCGAGGTCAACGCCGAGGGCCTGGCGTGGGTCAAGCGCAAGCTGTTCAAGCTCGGGGACACCGACAAGATCGACTTCGAAGGGGTCAAGCCCGATCGCCGGACCATCTTCCCGGCGGGCCTGGCTATCCTCGAGGCGATCTTCGACGCGCTGGAGTTGCAGCGCATGGAGCATTGCGACGGCGCCCTGCGCGAGGGCGTGCTGTTCGACCTGCTGGGTCGCCACCACCATGAAGACGTGCGCGAACGCACCCTCAACTCGCTGATGGAGCGTTACCACGTCGACCAGGGCCAGGCAGCGCGCGTGGAGCGCAAGGCCTTGCATGCCTTCGACCAAGTAGCCAAGGCATGGGGCCTGGAAGAGGGAAACTGGCGCGATCTGCTGGGCTGGGCGGCGAAAATCCATGAAATCGGCCTGGATATCGCTCATTACCATTATCACAAGCACGGCGCCTACCTGATCGAGCACTCCGACCTGTCCGGCTTCTCTCGCGAAGATCAGCAGATGATGGCGCTGCTGGTGCGCGGCCATCGCCGCAACATCCCCAAGGACAAGTTCAACGAACTCGGCGATGAAGGCATCAAGCTGCTGCGCCTGTGCGTGCTGCTGCGCTTCGCCATCCTGTTCCACCACATCCGTGGCACCCAGCAGATGCCGAAAGTGGTGCTGCAGGCGGGCGACAACAGCCTGGAGGTCGTATTCCCCGAAGGCTGGCTGGAACAGAACCAGCTGACCCAGGCCGACTTCGCCAACGAGGCGGAGTGGCTGGCGCGGGTTGGGTTTGTGCTGAGCGTGCGCTAAAGACCAAAGGGGGGGCGCTTTGCGCCCCTTTCGCGACACAGGGCCGCTCCTACAGGGAATCGCGATCGCCTGTAGGAGCGGCCTTGTGTCGCGAAAGGGCCGCAAAGCGGCCCCCCATGTCGGTACTAGCGAACGTTCAGCACCGGATTGCTCAGCCGCTCAAGCAGCGTCGCCTGGGCACTGCGCGGGTTCTGGTTGCCGGTCGGCGTGCTGCGCACGTAGCGCCCGTCCGGCTGCAGGGTCCAGGCCTGGGTGTTGTCGGTCAGGTACAGCTCCAGTTCCTTCTTCACCCGCAGCAGCAGCTTCTTGCCCTCCACCGGGAAGCAGGTCTCGACGCGCTTGTCGAGGTTGCGCTCCATCCAGTCGGCGCTGGACAGGTAGATCTGCTCCTCGCCGCCATTGAGGAAGTAGAACACCCGGGTGTGCTCGAGGAAGCGACCGATGATCGAGCGCACGTGGATATTGTGCGACACCCCCGCAATGCCCGGGCGCAGGCAGCACATGCCGCGCACCACCAGGTCGATGCGCACGCCCGACTGGCTGGCCTTGTACAGCGCCTTGATGATCTTGGCGTCGGTCAGCGAGTTGAACTTGGCGATGATGTGCGCCGGCTTGCCTTCCAGGGCGAACTGGGTCTCCCGGGCGATCATGTCGAGCATGCCTTTCTTCAGGGTGAAGGGCGCGTGCAGCAGCTTCTTCATGCGCAGGGTCTTGCCCATGCCGATCAGCTGGCTGAACAGCTTGCCGACGTCCTCGGTGAGGGCGTCGTCGGAGGTCAGCAGGCTGTAGTCGGTGTAGAGGCGGGCGTTGCCGGCGTGGTAGTTGCCGGTGCCCAGGTGCGCGTAGCGGACGATCTCGCCCTGCTCGCGACGCAGGATCAGCATCATCTTGGCGTGGGTCTTGAAGCCCACCACGCCGTAGATCACCACCGCGCCGGCAGCCTGCAGGCGGCTGGCCATCTGCAGGTTGGACTCTTCGTCGAAGCGCGCGCGCAGCTCGATCACCGCGGTGACCTCCTTGCCGTTACGCGCCGCGTCCACCAGGGCGTCGACGATCTCCGAGTTGGCCCCGGAGCGGTACAGGGTCTGGCGCACGGCGAGCACGTGCGGATCCTTAGCGGCCTGGCGCAGCAGGTCGATCACCGGGGTGAACGACTCGAACGGGTGCATCAGCAGCACATCCTGCTTGCCGATCACGCTGAAGATGTTGTCGGCGTTCTGCAGCAGCTTGGGGATCGCCGGGGTGAACGGTGTGTACTGCAGCTCCGGGTGGCTGTCGAGGCCGGTGATGCTGAACAGGCGGGTCAGGTTGACCGGGCCGTTGACCTGGTACAGCTCGCTCTCGCTCAGGCTGAACTGCTTGAGCAGGTAGTCCGACAGATGTTTCGGGCAGGTGTCGGCCACCTCGAGGCGCACGGCATCGCCATAGCGCCGCGAGAACAGTTCACCCCGCAGGGCGCGGGCAAGGTCGTCGACTTCCTCGGAGTCCAGCGCCAGGTCGGCGTTGCGGGTCAGGCGGAACTGATAGCAGCCTTTGACCTTCATGCCCTGGAACAGGTCATCGGCGTGGGCGTGGATCATCGACGACAGGAACACGTAGTTGTCGCCCGGGCCACCGACCTCCTCCGGCACACGGATCACCCGTGGCAGCAGGCGTGGCGCCGGGATGATCGCCAGGCCAGAGTCGCGGCCGAAGGCATCGACACCTTCGAGCTCGACGATGAAGTTGAGGCTCTTGTTCACCAGCAGCGGGAACGGGTGAGTCGGGTCGAGGCCGATCGGGGTGATGATCGGGGCGATCTCGTCGCGGAAGAATCGACGCACCCAGGTCTTGAGCTTGGGCGTCCAGTAGCGACGGCGGATGAAGCGGATGGCGTGCTTCTCCAGCTCAGGCAGCAGCACGTCGTTGAGAATCGCGTACTGACGATCCACCTCGCTGTGCACCAGCTCGCTGATGCGCGCCAGCGCCTGGTGCGGCTGCAGACCGTCGGCGCCAGCCTGCTCACGGGCGAAATTGATCTGTTTCTTCAGGCCGGCCACGCGGATCTCGAAGAACTCGTCCAGGTTGCTGGAAAAGATCAGCAGGAACTTCAGGCGCTCGAGCAGCGGGTAGGACTCGTCCAGCGCCTGCTCCAGCACGCGGATGTTGAACTGCAGCTGCGACAGCTCGCGATGAATGTACAGGCTGCTGTCGTCCAGGCTTGGCACGGCGATCGCCGGGGCCGGGGCCGGAGCGGGCGCGGCGGCTTCCGCCACCGGCTCGGGGGGCGCCGGCAGATCAGGCGGGGTCTGCAGCATCTCTTCGGGCACGGCCTGGACTTCCTTGATAGCGACAGGGTTGAGCTCTTCGTTGTTCATCTGACGTTCCTGGAGAGCGTTACTGCCCTCTCATCAATTGAGCGGCACGCACGGCGAAATAGGTCAGGATGCCATCGGCGCCTGCCCGTTTGAATGCGGTGAGGGATTCGAGGATCACGGCCTCGCCGAGCCAGCCGTTCTGGATCGCTGCCATGTGCATGGCGTACTCGCCGCTCACCTGGTAGGCGAAGGTCGGCACCTTGAACTCGGCCTTCACGCGGTGAACGATGTCCAGGTACGGCATGCCCGGCTTGACCATGACCATGTCGGCGCCTTCGGCCAGGTCCGTGGCCACTTCGTGCAGGGCCTCGTCGCTGTTGGCCGGGTCCATCTGGTAGGAAGCCTTGTTGGCCTTGCCCAGGTTCAGCGCCGAGCCGACCGCGTCGCGGAACGGACCGTAGTAGGCGCTGGCGTACTTGGCCGAGTAGGCCATGATGCGCACGTTGACGTAGCCGGCCTCTTCCAGGGCCTGACGGATCGCGCCGAGCCGGCCGTCCATCATGTCCGACGGGGCCACCACCTGGGCGCCGGCCTCGGCGTGGGACAGCGCCTGACGCACCAGGGCCTCGACGGTGATGTCGTTCTGCACGTAGCCCTCTTCATCGAGGATGCCGTCCTGACCATGGGTGGTGAACGGGTCCAGGGCCACATCGGTGATCACCCCCAGCTCCGGGAAGCGGGCACGCAGGGCGCGGGTGGCGCGCTGGGCGATGCCGTCCGGGTTCCAGGCTTCGGCGCCGTCGAGGGATTTCTTCTCGGTTGGGGTCACCGGGAACAGCGCCAGCGCTGGAATACCCAACTCCACCCAGCCCTGTGCGGCCTCCAGCAGCAAGTCGATCGACAGGCGTTCGACACCTGGCATGGACGGCACTTCCTCGCGACGACCCTCGCCGTCCAGCACGAATACCGGAAGAATGAGGTCATCGACGGTCAGGGTGTTTTCGCGAACCAGGCGACGGGAAAATTCGTCCCGACGGTTGCGACGCAGACGAGTGGCAGGAAACAGACGATTGGCGGGGGTAAAGCTCACGGCAGACTCCTGAGCCCGCGCAGGCGGGCTAGCGCGACAGTTATAAGCGGCCATTATGACGCCTGTGTTACACCTAAGGGCAACCCTGCGACTTGTGGCCGCAGTCATTGTCCGTGCAGGGGATCTTCACGTCGAGACGCATTAGGACACTTTCCCGATCGCGCCCGAAGGGGTAGGCTGCGCGTTCATTTCGCCAGCACGCCTGAAAATGCTTCAACAATTCCTGAACGATTTCGGCTACTTTGCCCTTTTTCTCGGCACGTTCTTCGAAGGCGAGACCATCCTGGTACTCGCGGGGTTTCTTGCGTTTCGCGAATACATGGATATCAAGCTGGTGGTCCTGGTGGCCTTCTGCGGCAGCTATGCCGGTGACCAGCTGTGGTACTTCATGGGGCGCCGCCACGGGCGCAAGATCCTTGCCCGCAAGCCGCGCTGGCAGGCCATGGGCGACCGGGCGCTGGAACACATCCGCCGCCATCCGGACATCTGGGTGCTGAGCTTCCGCTTCGTCTACGGCCTGCGCACGGTGATGCCGGTGGCCATCGGCCTGTCGGGCTATCCGCCGCGCCGCTACCTGTTGCTCAACGGCATCGGCGCCGCGGTCTGGGCCCTGGCCCTGGGCCTGGCGGCCTACCACTTCGGCGCCATCCTCGAAGGCATGCTCGGCAGCATCAAGAAGTACGAGCTATGGGTGCTCGGCGGCCTGCTGGTGCTGGGCCTGCTGCTCTGGCTGCGCCGGCGCTTTCGCAACAGCCGCGCCGAGCGCCGCGCGGCGGCAGAGAGCCAGGCCACCGAGGCTGAGCAGGCTGTAGACCACGAGCAGCAGCCAGAACAACGGCGTGACCAACGCTAATCCGAACGCGCCGGCCAGGTAGAGAGCCGGCGCATTGAGCAGTAACCGCAGCTGTTCCAGCCGCCCCGCCCAGGGCCGGTTCTCCAGCATGGCACCGAGCACGAACAGGCCGAACGCCATCACCGCCCAGCCCAGCACCAGCGCCGTGGCCGGTACCCGCTCCGCCACCTCCATCAGATAACTGCCCAGCGCCACATAGACCGCGAACTGCGCCGTCACGTAGAGCTGCTGCGCGCCGCCCAGCGGGATGGCGAACTTGCAAAACGCACCCAGGTCCTGCTTGGGCTGTGGATAAGCCGCCGCCACGTCCGCCGGACGCCAGCCGGTGGGCATGAACCAGATGCGCAGCTTGTCCCACCAGCTGCCGGCGCGCCGGGCGTCATGCCAGAGCTGGGCGTAGAACTGCACGTTGGCCCACAACGGGTTCCAGCTGGCCAGGGGCGTGGTCACGCCGAAGATCACCGGCTCGCGTTCGTCCTCTTCCTGGAAGGTGCCGAACAGCCGGTCCCAGATTATGAACACGCCACCGTAGTTGCGATCCAAGTACAGAGGATTCTGCGCATGGTGGACACGATGGTTGGACGGCGTGATGAAGAGCCACTCGAGCCAGCCCAGCTTGGGCACATGGCGGGTGTGCACCCAGAACTGGTACAGCAGGTTCAGCGATGCCACGGTGATGAACACCAGCGGTGGCACGCCCAGCAGCGCCAGCGGCAGGTAGAAAATCCACGAGAAGATGAAGCCGCTGCTGGTCTGGCGCAGCGCGGTGGTGAGGTTGTACTCCTCGCTCTGGTGATGCACCGAATGCGCCGCCCACAGCACGTTGCGCTCGTGGCCCAGGCGGTGCAGCCAGTAATAGCAGAGGTCGTAGAGCACGAAGGCGACCAGCCACACCCACCAGGCGTCCGCCGGCAGCCGCAGCACGGCCAGGTGTTCCCAGGCCAGCGCGTAGGTCACCAGCCCCACGCCCTTGGTCAGCAGACCGGTGCTGGTGGACAGCGCGCCGGTGCTGAGGCTGTTGATCGAATCGGCGAGCTGATAGTTGCGCCGCCCGCGCACGCGGTCGGCGATCAGCTCCACCGCGATCAGCACGAAGAAGAACGGCACGGCCAGCAGAATCAGGTCCATGAACGGCCACCTCCAAGGTCATCCATGAAGATTAGGCCGCCCGGGAGGCAAATCCCATGGATACATCTGCCAAACTAGAGGACATTTAGCGCCTCGACACTGGAGTAATGAGCATGACGAAAAAAGTTGCGGTGATTCTGTCCGGTTGCGGCGTGTACGACGGCGCCGAAATCCACGAGAGCGTGATCACCCTGCTGCGCCTCGACCAGCGTGGCGCCCAGGTGCAGTGCTTCGCGCCGAACATCGCGCAGATGCACGTGATTGATCATCTGACCGGGGAAGAAATGCCCGAATCGCGCAATGTCCTGGTGGAGTCGGCGCGCATTGCCCGGGGCGAGGTCAAGGACATTCGTGAAGCCAGGGTCGAGGACTTCGACGCATTGATCGTTCCAGGCGGTTTCGGCGCGGCGAAGAACCTGTCCAACTTCGCCGTCGAAGGCGCCAACTGCACCGTGCAACCGGACGTGCTGGACCTGGCCGAGGCATTCGCCGATGCCTGCAAGCCGGTCGGCCTGATCTGCATCTCGCCGGCCCTGGCGGCAAAGATCTATGGGCCGGGCGTGGTCTGCACCATCGGCAATGACGCTGGCACGGCGGCGGCGGTGGTCAAGATGGGCGGTACCCATGAAGAGTGCGATGTGCATGACATCGTCGAGGACGTGCAGCGCAAGCTGGTGACGACCCCAGCGTACATGGAGGCCAAGTCCATCAGCGAAGCGGCGGGCGGTATCTACAAGCTGGTGGACCGGGTGCTGGAACTGACCCACGAGAACGACCAGTAGATCCCCGGGGGCGCTTTGCGCCCCTTTCGCGACACAAGGCCGCTCCTACAGAAATGCGCTGAACCTGTAGGAGCGGCCTTGTGTCGCGATGGCCTGCGCAGCAGGCCCGGGCAGCTACGCCTTCGACAAGCGGGTCAGGATCCGGTCCAGGGCATTGGCGAACGCCTGCTTCTCGCGCTCGCCATAGGGCGCCTGGCCACCGCCGACCTGGCCCTGCTCGCGCAGTTCGGTGAACAGGTTGCGCACCGCCAGGCGCTCGCCCATGTTGCGCTCGTCGAACTCACGCCCGCGCGGATCCAGCGCCGCCACGCCCTTCTTGATCAGGCGGTCGGCCAGCGGCACGTCGCTGCAGATCACCAGCTCGCCCGGCACGGCGTTTTCCACCAGATAGTCGTCGGCTGCATCCATGCCACTGGGCACCACGATCAGCCGCACGCAGGCGAAGGCCGGCTTGATCTGTGGCTGGCCGGCGACCATCACCACCTCCAGCTTGCGCTTGAGGGCGAACTTGACGATCAGGTCCTTGGCCGCCTTGGGGCAGGCGTCGGCATCGATCCATATACGCATTGGGATTGTTCCTGTACTACGGGCCAGTAACCTCGTGGGAGCGGGCTTGCCCCGCGATGCGGCCTGGATTGACGTGCATTATGCCAGCCCTGCCGTCATCGCGGGACAAGCCCGCTCCCACGATTCCCGCGCCCACGAGCTTAGCTGGCGGCAGCCCTGCGCTTCCCGGCCAGCCAGCTGCGCCCATACAGGAGCACGATCGCCAGCAACGCCACCGCCTGCGCCCCCAGCGAATAGGCATCGGCATGGATCCCCAGCCAGTCGAACTCGAAGAACGCCACCGGCCGCGTGCCCAGCACACCGGCCTCCTGCAGCGCCTTGACGCCATGCCCGGCGAACACCACCGACAGCGCGCACAGCAGCGCCGCGTTGATGCTGAAGAACAGCGACAGCGGCAGCTTGGCCGAGCCGCGCAGGATCACCCAGGCCAGGCCCACCAGCAGCACCAGCGCCGTGGCGCCACCGGCCAGCACCGCCTGGTGCCCGGCCGGCCCTGCCTGCAGCCACAGGGTTTCGTAGAACAGGATCACCTCGAACAGCTCGCGGTACACCGAGAAGAACGCCAGCAAGGCAAAGCCGAAGCGCCCGCCGCCACTGACCAGGCTGCGCTTGATGTAGTCCTGCCAGGCGGCGGCGTGGCGCCGATCATGCATCCACACGCCCAGCCACAGCACCATCACCGCGGCGAACAGCGCCGTGCAGCCCTCCAGCAACTCGCGCTGGGCGCCGCCCACGTCGATCACATAGGCCGCCAGGGCCCAGGTGGCGAAACCGGCGACCAGCGCCAGGCCCCAGCCGATATTGACGCTGCGCACAGCCGACTGCTGGCCGGTATTGCGCAGGAAGGCGAGGATCGCCGCCAGCACCAGGATTGCTTCGAGCCCTTCGCGAAGCAGGATCAACAGGCCGGAGATGTAGCTCAGCGACCAGCTCAGGCCATCGCTGCCCAGCAGCTTGGCGGCCTCATCCAGATGCGCCTTGGCTTCGCCCAGGCGTTGTTCGGCCTGGGCCACCGGCAGGCCGTCCTGCAGCGACTGACGGTAGGCCATCAGCGATTTCTCGGTATCCTTGCGCGCCTGGGTGTCGATGTTGTCGAGGGAGCTCTCCACCAGCTCGAAGCCTTCCAGGTACGCCGCCACCGACAGGTCGTAGGCCTGGTCGTGGTCGCCGGCGCGATAGGCCGCCAGGCTCTTGTCCAGGGTGCTGGCGGTGTATTCGAGCAGTTGCGCCGGCCCGCGCTTGACCTGCGGCGGCTGGGCACGCTGGGCGCGGAACGCGGCCACGGCGCCAGGGCCTTCGCTGGCGGCGACTTCGGCCGGGGTCTGGCGGGCCAGGTCGGCGAGGTTCCAGGTCTTGTCGCCCTTGGCCGCCTGCGGATCGGCGGTGAAACTGGCGATGTACGCCGCCACGTCCCAGCGCTGGCGCTCGTCCAGCTGGTCGGCGAACGAGGGCATCTCGGTACCCTCGATGCCCAGGCCCAGGGTGTTGTACAGGTCGAACAGGCTCAACTGGTCGAGGCGCTCGGCACTGCGCAGGTTGGCCGGTGCCGGCTCCAGGCCCACGCCGGCGGGGCCATCGCCCAGGCCGGTATCGCCGTGGCAGATCGAGCAGTTCTGCGCATAGAGCGACGCGCCCCGGGCCGGATCGGGGGTGATCACCGGCGCCTGACTGACCTCGTAGGCCACGGCCAGGCGGGCACCCAACTGGCGAGCCTGACGCGCGACACCGGCACCATCCTGGCGCTGGTCGATGGCCTGGCGAAGATGCTGCACGCCCTGCTCCAGCGCTCCACGCTCGGCGTTCTCCGGCAAGCCCTTGATCAGCTCGGCCAGCACACCGCTGAACTCCTGCTGTTCGCGGTACTCCCCGTCGTCCACCACCTTGCCGTCGCGCACGGTGGGCGGGTAGTCGGCACCGATGTAGTCCAGCAGGTGCAACGCCTTGGTCGCATCGGCGGGCGCCTCGGCCAACGTCAGGGAGCTGCACAGCGCCAACACCGGACCAAGTACCAGGGCAAGCAGACGGGAACGGGAAATCATGGCCAGTCTCGACGGGAATACGAAAGAGAACATTGTTCACTTCCACTCTCCATCGCTCAAGGCTGGCGGGCAGATTTCATGAAAAATCCTGCAACGAAATTGACTGATAAAACGTATTGACCCGTCTTTTTCCGCGAATGATGGCACCCACGTAAAAATGCGAATCAATTAGCCATCACCGCGCTACTACTTTGGATATAATCCCGCCCCGCCAAAGCGGCTCAACTGTTTCAGGGAAAGAAGTAGTCCGATGTTATCCCGTGTCTTGACCCTCGCGACCCTGGTCGCCGCCGTGCAACTGACCGGTTGCTCGGTTTTCCGCAACTACGACAGCGAACTGCAGGAGACCAACCGGCAGCTGGCCACCGGCAACGTCGAGGCCGCCCTCGCCCTGCTGGAAAGCAACAACAAAGGCGAGCAGAAAGACCTGCTCTACTACTTCGAGAAGGGTGAGCTGCTGCGCTCCAAGGGCGACCTCAAGGGTAGCCAGGAGGCCTGGCGCCACGCCGACAGCGTCGTGTTCCAGTGGGAGGAGTCGGTCAAGCTCGACACCGACAAGTACCTCAGCCAGTTCGGCAGCTACCTGGTCAACGACAAGGTGCGCCGCTACGAGGGCTACGACTACGAAAAAGTCATGCTGACCACGCAGATGGCCCTGAACCTGCTGGCACAGAACGACTTCGACGGCGCCCGCACCGAGATCAAGAAGACCCACGAGCGCGAGGCGGTCATTGCCGAACTGCGCGACAAGGAATACCTCAAGCGCGAGCAGGAGGCCGAGAAGCAAGGCATCAAGACCGAGTACAAGGAGCTGCAGGGCTATCCAATCGCCAGTCTCGACGCGCCGGAGGTGGTCGGCCTGAAGAACAGCTACCAGAGCGCGTTCAGTCACTACCTGTCCGGTTTCGTCTACGAGGCCCTCGGCGAGAAAGGCCTGGCCGCCCCAGGCTACCGCAAGGCCGCCGAGCTGCGGCCGAACACGCCGCTGCTGGAGCAGGCATTGCTCGAACTGGACCACGACAGCGCCAAGGCCGCTGAAAGCGACGTGCTGATCGTGGTGCAGAGCGGCCTGGCGCCAGCCCGCGATTCGATCCGCATCCCGATCCCGCTACCGATCCAGGACAACCTGGTGATCACCCCGCTGTCGTTCCCGATCATGCGCGAAGACACGTCCACCGCGCCCCTGAGCGAGATCCGCCTCGACGACAAGGCCCTGGCCCTGACCGCGCTCAACAGCACCAGCGCCATGTCGCGCCGCGCCCTGCGCGACGACATGCCGGGCATCATCCTGCGCACCAGCGTGCGCGCCATCAGCCGTGGCGTGGCGCAAAAGAACCTGAACCAGACCAACCCGATGGCCGGGCTGGTGGTAGGCCTGGCCTCCACCGTGCTCGAAGGCGCCGACACCCGCACCTGGCGCACCCTGCCCGACCAGACCCAGGTGGCACGGGTTCGCCTCAAGTCCGGCGCACACCGCCTGAACCTGCCGTCGAACCTTGGCGGCACCCAGGTCACGGTGAACGTCGATCGCCCCTACCAGGTGGTGAGCCTGCGGGTGATCGGCAGCCGCGTATTCGCTGGCGGCCCGGCCGTCGAAGTCACTCCGCAGGCCACAGCCCAGGCTGTCGCCAGCCTCAAGTAACCGCAAGGATCGAACATGCGCAAAACATGCCTCGCCCTGGCCGCCATCGCCCTCCTGGCTGGCTGCGCCACCCCACCCCCGGCTCCCGGCAGCGCCGCCAGCAAGGTGGTGACCATGGGCCAACTGGATGACATCGAGGTCGGCCAGATGCGCGTCGCCCGCGAAAACGGCTTTCTCACCGTCAGCGTGGCGCTGACCAACACCAGCCGCAGCAACCAGACCCTCTTCTATCGCTTCGCCTGGCTGGGCAGCGATGGCTTCCCGGTGGCCGACGAGGAGAGCTGGAAAGCCCTGCCGCTGTACGGCAAGCAGGCCAAGATCCTGCCCGCCATCGCCCCGACCCCTGCTGCCCGTGACTTCCGTTTCGAAGTCCACACCCGGTAACCCCTTTCAGGAGCACGTTCCATGTTCGCACGCCTTTCCCTCGCCGCCGTCGCCATCGCCCTGGTCAGCGGCTGCAGCACCCCATCGCCGGTCCTCGGCGGCAAGAACATCAGCTACGGCGACAGCAAGGCCGTCGAGCTGGTGACCAACGAGTTCGGCTCCACCGACCTGCAGATGATCGCCGAGAGCATGACCCGCTCCCTGGCCCAGTCCGGTGTGCTGCACGGGCGCCCGGTGGTGCAGGTGTACGACGTGAAGAACAAGACCAGCGAGTACATCGATACCCGCGAGATCACCACCTCGATCAAGACCCAGCTGATGAAGTCCGGCGCTGCCCGCTTCGCCAGCGACAACACCGACATGCAGAGCCAGATCGACCAGCTCAAGCTGCAGAACCAGAGCGGCCTGTACAAGAAGCAGACCGTGGCCAAGACCGGCAACATGATCGCCGCCAAGTACCGTCTGGAAGGCTCGATCAGTTCGATCGTCAAGCGCAGCAGCGACTACAAGGACGTGTTCTACAAGTTCAGCCTGCAGTTGGTCGACGTGGAAAGCGGCCTGGCCGAGTGGATGGACGAAAAAGAAATCCGCAAGACCACGGAGCGCTGATCGATGCGTGCATGGATGGCAATCATCGGCCTGGCCTGCGCCTTCGGCGCGCAGGCGGCCCCCAAGGTGGCGGTGACCGACCTGGCCTATCAAGCGCAGGTGGAGGAATACATCCACACCATCAACGCCCAGAGCAGCGGCCAGGCTGGCATGTACCACGCCAGCGGCCAGTCGAGCTACAGCGAGTACGAGAGCCTCAACAGCTACATCGAGCAGACCGAGCTGCGCAAGTTCGGGGGCGACATCAAGGGTGAGATCCTCAAGACCGGCATGTTCCAGCTGGTCCAGGGCCGTCCCTACACCGCCGACTCGAAGGAAGACGTGTACGACGTGATCCGGCGCATCAAGAACGGCGCGTTCAAGGGCGCCGACTACGTGCTGTTCGGCACCCTGTCGGACATCGACTTCCAGCAGGACATCAACTCGCTGGACCACACCGACAGCTACTCGGCGGTGCTGGGCCTGACGGTGGTCGCCGACTTCAGCCTGATCGACACCCGCACCTACGAGATCACCTCGGCGTTCACCGCCATGGGTGAAGGGCAGGACACCAAGCTGGTCAAGGGCCAGGACCGCCGCGTGACGCTGAACCGTCCGCGGGTGGTGCGTGATGTATCGAAGGCGCTGGGCGAGGATGTGGCGCAGCAGTTGGCCGAGCAGTTGGGCGGCTCGGTGCCCGGGCAGCCGAAGCAGCCGCGTGGCCGGGACAACCTGCCGCCGGATGAGCCGGCGCGAATTCTGCAGTGAGGGTAGTCAACGCCCGACCGAAAGGTCGGGCGTTTTCAATTACGGCTTTCCCCGTGCTAATGCCACATTTGTCGCCAGAAGCTGCGAGTCATTAGGTGTGGCCACCTACATCTCGGATTTCAACCATCTTCGTTATTACCTCTGTCTTGGGGTCGGTTGATTCGAGTAGGCGGAACGTCACACGCTCCGATTGACTGAGCCGAATCTGCCACTGATCCGATTGCAGAAGTTTAAGATTAGTGTCTCCCACCATGGTGGCAGCATCGTACATGCCATACTCAGGCACATAAGCCAGGAAATTATCGAACTTGGCTTGTGACGCACGGTTCAATGGCCGTACGTCACGCTGCCGGTTCGTGTTCACTTCCCATACGATTTTGTTCGTTGGTTCCGCACTTTCTGCCTGCCGTGATACTGCCGAACCTTTCTTGGTTTTTGCAGAAGATCTGACATTCATGTCAGTGGCTGGTACTGGTGTCCGCCCGCCGTGGCCGAGTGCAGCAAGTCTCATTTCGAAGGATGTAGACCTCTGAGGCTTGGGTTTCTTACCTTTTCCCATATGCCCTGAAGGGTCTGTCTGGTTCACAGGATCCCCCAGAACATATGCATAGGCATTCACACCACCCTCACCGAATGGACTCCAATTGTCCGGGCTGTTGAATCGCATCAGGACCGGGTTGTATAGCCGGAAACCTTGGCCCAGCAGGTAATGACCAATCACGGGCTCCTGCCGTTCCCCGTTGAAACCAAGGAGGCTGTCGTCAATCCGTTCGACATGGCGGAACCCGTAGGGTGGATAGGCAAAGGGGCACGGCTGGCGGGCCAGACATGCGCTTAGAATCGATCCCTGCCAGTCTGTTGTCAGCAACTGGTTTTGCCTGACCGTCCGAGTCATCACTATCTCCTGGGCAAGCTGTCAGTCACGCTAGATTACGCCCCTGCTCAGATGACATCGACTGACAGAAATACCAGGTCTACTGACCGTGGCAGGGCTGCGAACCTCAGCGCTGAGCGCTGCCTTTCCAGCCCCCGCCCAGCGCCAGGAACACCCCGATCTGTCCCATCGCCACCTGACTGTTGGCCGCCGCCAGCTGCGCGCGTACGTCGGTATAGGTCCGCGTCGCCTGCAGGTCCGCCAGGAACGACTCACGTCCCACCTGGTAACGCAGGTGGGTCTGGTCCGCCGATTCCTTGGCGGAGCGCTCCGCCTCGGCCAGTGCGTCGCGCCGGTCCAGCAGCGCGCTGTACTGCGCCAGGCGGGTCTGGGTTTCACGAATGGCGTTGAGCACCACTCCGTCGAAATGCGCCAGCGCCGCCTGGGTCGAGGCTTCGGCCATGCGGATGCGCGCACGGGTGCCATTGGTGGGAATGTTCCAGCTGATCTGCGGGCCGAAGCCCCAGCGGTTGGTCGCAGGCTCGCCGAGGTTGTCGAGGATGCCGATGGTGCCCACCTGAGCGCCGATGCTGATATCCGGGTACAACGCGCCGGTGGCCACGCCGATGGTGGCGGTGGCCGCCGCCAGCTGGCGCTCGGCCTGGCGCACGTCCGGGCGACGCTTGAGCAGGGCCGCGCCATCACCGACCGGGATCAATTGCGCCAGGTGCGGCAGCTCGGCGCAATCGGCGGTACCGGCAGGCAGCTGTTCGACCGGCTTGGCCAGCAGCGCGGCCAAGGTGTACAGCCCGGCCTCGCGCTCGGCCTTGAAGCGTGGCAACTCGGCGCGCAACGACTTGAACTGGGTTTGCGAACGGGTCACCTGGGTCTCGTCGCCACG
Source organism: Pseudomonas sp. GD03858 (assembly GCF_029840925.1). GTDB lineage: Bacteria > Pseudomonadota > Gammaproteobacteria > Pseudomonadales > Pseudomonadaceae > Aquipseudomonas. The sequence continues at coordinate 17,983 of NZ_JAOCDM010000018.1, read as the reverse complement.
CCCGGCGTCGCGCAGGCGCTGGGTCAGCTGCACGCTCTGCTGCTGCAAGTCCAGCGACTCATGGGCGATGTGATACTCCTCGTTGGCCGAGCACACCTGGGTATAAGCCTTGACCACGTCGGCCACCAGGGTGATGCGCGCGGTATCGGCGGCGGCCTGCACCGCGTCGGCGTTGGCCTTGGCGGCCTCGGTGCCGCGCTTGAGGGTGCCCCACAGGTCGAACTGGTAGCTGGCGCTGATGATCGCTTCGCCGATGTTGGCCACCGGCACCTTCTCCGGCAGCAGGAACGCTTCGCCGGACTCCTGCAGGCGCTGCGCGCCCAGTTTCACGCCGCCATTGAAGCCACCCTGGGACTCGGCCACCTCTACCTGGGCGCGGGCCTTGGCGATGTTGGCGGCGGCCACGCGTAGCTCGGTGTTGGCACTCAGGGCCTGACGCACCAGCTCGTTGAGCCGTTGATTCTGGTACAGCTGCCACCAGTCCTCGGGCACCGGCGCCGAGACCACGCTGTCGGCGTCCTGGCGCAACGGGCCATTGAGGTCGCCGCGCTGCACGGCGGCATCCTTGGGCAGCTGGTAATCAGGCCCGACCATCATGCAGGCACCGAGGGACAGGCACAGCCCCGCCAGGATCAGTCGCTTCATGGGCGCTGGCCCTCGACGATCGACACCGTGGCGGTACGCCCGGCGATCATGCGGAAGTCTTCCGGCACGTCGTCGAAGGCGATGCGCACGGGAATGCGCTGGGCCAGGCGCACCCAGCTGAACGCCGGGTTGACGTTGGGCAGCAGGTTGGCGCCGCTGCTGCGGTCGCGATCCTCGATGCCGGCCGCCAGGCTCTGCACGCGACCGCGCAGGTGGGTGTTGTCACCCATCACACGGATGTCCACCGCGTCGCCGATATGAATGCCACCGAGCTTGGTCTCTTCGAAGTAGCCATCGACGTGGTAAGAGGCGCTGTCGACCACCGACAGCACCGGTCGCCCGGCACTGACGAACTCGTGGGCGCGCGGGGCACGGTCGTTGAGGTAGCCATCCACCGGGCTGCGCACCACCGAGCGGTCGAGGTTGAGCTGGGCCACATCCACCTGCACCTGGGCCTCGTTGACCGCCGAACGGGCGCGGGCTTCGCGGGACTGGCTCTCCTCCAGCTGCTCGGCCGCCACCAGGTTGCCCAGCTTGCGGTTGCGCTGCGCCTCGCGGGAGGCCTGGGCCAGGGTTTCCTGGCGCTCGGCCAGGGTCGCCTTGGCCTGGCGCAGGGCCAGGGTGAAGCGGTCCTGATCGATGGTGAACAGCACATCGCCACGCTTGATGGTCTGGTTGTCGCGCACCTCGACCTTCTGGATCAGCCCGGAAACATCCGGGGCGATCTGGATCACGTCGGCGCGGATATGGCCGTCGCGGGTCCAGGGGGCGAACATGTAGTACACCACCATCTGCCACACGAGCACGGCGGCGAAGGTCACTACCAGCAAGGTCAGGACCACGCGGCCCAGGGTCAGCAAAGGTTTTTTCATGGCAGCATCAGGCTTCGGCAAAAGTGGTCCACCGCGCCAAGCAGCACGGCATACAGAGCAACGTTGAACAACGCCCGGTGCCAGACCAGGCGGTAGAAATGCAGGCGCACCAGCACCGCATGCACCCCGAGGAACAGCAGGTAGGTGCCAAACATCATCACCAGCAGCGTGGGCAGGAACACCCCGCTGATATCCAGTTCACCGATCACAGGGGCGCTCCGTCGAGGCCGGGGGGCAGTTGCGTTTGTTCGGCAGGCTCGAGCATCACCTCGACACCCGGCAGCAGCGCCAGGCGCAGTCCGCTCAGGGCATGCAGCAGGTGAGTGCGGGCGTCGCCGCGTTCGTACAGTTCGTCCAGGTTCAGCGCCTGGCGCGCACCCTCCATGTTGCGCAGCAGCGTGGCCGGGGCATGCAAGCGACGGTTGGCGCGCAGGCAGGCGGCATAGTGCGCGCCGACCTCCTCGATCACCGTCCGCAAACGCTCGCGGGCCTGCTGGCCTGCGCGGGGCATGTAGGCCAGCAGGTCGAGCAGGTTCAGGCCCACGCGCAGGTCGCGCAGGGCCACGCCGCTGTCCTGGCCGGTCTGCGACAGCCGCGGCAGGTGCTGCATCAGGCGATCGAGCATCTGCACGCCGACCTGGCGGTGCTCGGCCAGGGTGGCCGGTTCGGTCATCTCGACGATGTCGCGCCAGGCGAAGCGGGTCATGCGCTTGGCCGCCAGCTCCACGCCGAACGGGCGCACCACCAGGGTCCAGATGAAGGCGAACAGCAGGCCCACGGGGCCCGCCAGATTGGCGTTGATGAAGGTGAAGAAGTCGGCGTCATAGGCGCCCTGGATGCTGATGAAGGTCGAGGTGTTGACGATGGTCAGCAAGGTGCCGAGGTAAAAGCGCGGCTGCACGGTCAGGGTGCCGACGCAGATGAACGGCACGGCGAAAGCCAGCACCAGCATCGGGAAGTCGTGCAGGTTGGGCAGCACCAGGAACAGGTACAGGCTGGAGAAGATCACCGACATCAGGGTCCAGAAGAAGAACCGGTAGATCTGCGGCGCCGGGTCGTCCATGGCGGCGAAGAAGCTGCACGACACGGCGGCGAGGATCACCGCGCTGGCGCCGTCGTTCCAGCCCAGGCCGATCCACAGGCCGCAGGCGACGACGATGGCGGTGACGGTGGAGAACACCGAATAGAGCATCAGGCCACGGTCGAAGAACGGCGTCAGGCGGGCCAGGCGCCAGTGGCGGTAGACCGCGCGCCACGGCGTGGCGTCGTCCTTGCGCAGGGCATGCTGCAGGCTGCAGCAGTCCTGCCAGAGGTCGACCCATTCGGTCAGACGGTAGAGGGCATTGGACAGCAGCAGCTCGGCGCGCTGATCGAGAGCCGCGGCGCCGGGCTGCAAGCGGTCGATCTGTTCGTGCAGGGCGGTCCAACGGGCCACCGAGGCGCTGTCGGCGGTGCCCTTGAGCCATTCACGGGCAGCGTCGAGCACCGATTGCAGTTGGCTGAACTGCTCGGGCGCGCGCGCCTGGAGGGCGATCAAGGCATCGTCGAGGGCATCGATCACCGGCAACAGGTGGATCATCCGCCCGCGCAGTTCACGGGCGTTCTTCAAGGTGTGGGGGCCGGCGCCTTCGTGGCCGAGCTGGCCGATCATCGGTTCCAGCGAGTTGAACGTGGCGACCATCGTCCCGCGCATGCCGCCGACCCTGTCGGTGCCGGCCTCACGGGCGAGGTAGGTGTCGCTGTAGCGGATGGCCTCGCTGAACCAGCTGTCGGCCGCGCCGAGGACCACCGGCGCCAGGCGACGCGGCCAGAACACCGCGCCGACCACCGCCGCGCAGACGATGCCCAGGCAGATCTCCTGGGCACGGGACGAGGCCACGTCGAACACCGCCAGCGGGTTGTCGACCACGGCCAGGGCGATCATCGGCAAGGTGTAGCCGGCCAGCATCAGCACATAGTTGTTGGCGGTGCGCAGGTTCAGCGAGAGGAACAGCAGGGTACCTGTCCACAAGGCAATGGCGATGCTCAGCAGCAGCGGCGATTGCACCAGCGGCGGCACCAGCAGGATCGCCCCGCCTGCACCCAGCAACGTGCCCAGGGCACGGTACAGCGCCTTGGAGGTGGTTGGGCCGAGGAACGGGCTGGAGACGATGTAGACCGTGGCCATGGCCCAATAAGGGCGCGGCAGCTGCATCAGCAAGGCGATGTACAAGGCAATCATCGACGCGGCGAAGGTGCGCACGCCGTAGAACCAGTCGCGAGCCGGGGGCACGGAGCTGAAGAAACCGTTCATGGCAGCATGTCCGCCTGCTCGAAGGCGTGGATGACCCGCAACGTGGCCTCCAGGTCGGCCTGGTCGATGCCCTGGAGCACCTCACGGCGCAAGCGCACCAACTCGCCTTCGATGGACTCGGCCAGGGCGCGGCCCTCGACGGTCAGGCTCAGGGCCTTGGCGCGACGGTCCAAGGGGTCTTCGCTGCGACACACCAGGCCGGCCTTGCACAGCTGGTCGAGCAGGCGGACCAGCGACGGGCTTTCCAGCCCGGCCGCCTGGGCCACCGCCACCTGATGCACGCCGTCGCCCAGGCGCACGATCATCAGCAGCGGCACGGCGCAGGCTTCGGAAATGCCGTAGCCGGTCAGGGCCCCCTGGCACAGGCGACGCCAATGCCGGGCGGCCACGACCATACCGCTGCTGATTTTCAGGTGCAGTGCGTCGAGGGACATGTGGGAACCGAGGATATTCATAGTTTGCTAACTATCAATATACGCCCTGCCCACCCCCTGTCGTCAACCAGGGGTGACGGAGGGAGTGGATGAAAGGTTGTTCATCTGCCCGCCATCCGGTCGGATAACGCGATCCCTGTAGGAGCGGTCTTGTGTCGCGAAAGGGCCGCAAAGCGGCCCCAGCGATCTTCGCATCAACGCTGAAATCCTGGGGCTGCTACGCAGCCCTTTCCGACCGGTCCGACGCCTCGGCAAGGCCGCTCCTACAGGGGACACGCCGTCAAGGCTGGATCTGATCTTCCAGCTTCATGGTCAGCGCCAGCGTGCTGCCCAGCTTGATCGCCTGGTCGCGCCACCCCAGGTAACGCGCCACGTCGCGGCTGCTGAAATGCACAGCCAGCTCCTCGGCGGCCTGCATCACCCCGGTCGCCGCCGCCAGCTCCAACCAGTACAGCGCGGCCCGGATATCCGCCTCGACATACAGGCCATGCAGCAACCGATACCCCACCTCGAAACGGCAACGCGTCTCGCCCTGCCGGGCTCCGCGCAGGAACCACTGGTAGGCTTCGCCTGGATCGACCTGCCAGTCCTGAGCGCCATCGCACACCTCTTCCTCGTACAGGTCGCCCAGCGCGGCGGCGGCCAGCGGCATGCCACGCTCGAAGGCATGGCGGTAGTACTCGGCGGCATTGGCGTAGCAGATCTCCACCCCCTTGCCGAAGTAATGCTGCTGGCCGAGGTTGAACCATGCCGCGGCATTGCCCTGCAGGGCGGCCATGCGCAGCAAGTGGCCGGCCAGCACGGTATCGCCACGCCAGTACTTGCCGTTGAGCCAGATCCACCCCAGGTCGTTGAGCGCCGCGACGTTGCCCAGCAGAGCCTGGCGGCAAAGATCGTAGTAGACCGCCTGCAGGTCGACCGCTTCGTCCAGGCGATCGATCAGGCCGAAACGCTCACCGCACAGCGCCTGCTGGCTGGGAATGCCGATCCCGGCAAACAGCCGATGGCGCTGCCCCGGACGGGCCGGCGCCGGGGCGATCCGCTCGGGTAGCAGCCGGGCGAGCAGCGAATGGATATTGCTGGCGGCAGACATGTTCATCCTCATTGAACGACCCACAGCTCCAACCTCCACTGTGATGAGGCGTGATTCTGCGCGATGGCACGACAAAACCTGTCGCGAACGATTTGATCTCAGGCAACCAATTGCATCTTCCTTGATCTGAGCAGGCTGTGGCCAATTGCCATGCCCTGCCCGTGCCGCCATCCTATGCCGGCAAGCCTAGACAAGGACGTTTCCTTTTGCCGTTCGCCACCACCCGTGCCACCCTCAGCCGCCAATGGGCGTTGTTGCGCCAACTGCCCAGCCGCTCTCCCGGGATCACCAGCGCCGAACTGGTGTGGCGCCTGCGTGACGTGGGTTTCAATATCAGCAAGCGCACGGTGGAACGCGACCTCAACGAGCTGTCGCTGATTTTCCCGCTGGAACGCAACGACAAGAGCATTCCCTTTGGCTGGCACTGGTCAGCCAACGCGGGCGCCGAATTGCGCGGGAACTTCGATCTGCAGGGGTATCTGCGCGGCGAGTCGTTGCAACCCGGGCATGAGGGTGGCATCGAGTTGCAGGCGTGGGTCAGCGACCTGCTGGCTCGCCGTCTGCGCGAGGCGCCGCTGACCGCCGACATGCAGCTGACCGCCCTGCAGCAGGGGCACCGGTTGCGGGCGACGGTGGCGGATGGCTGGCCGCTGCGCTGGTGGCTGCTGAGCCAGGGGGATGGGCTGGTGGTGGAGGCGCCGCAAGAGCTTCGCGATGAGATCGCGCGGACATTGGCCAGTGCGGCGGCGCAATACCTGGAGTGACTGGAGGCCCAATCGCGGGGCAAGCCCGCTCCCACGATGACCCTGACTCTGTGTGTGGGAGCGGGCTTGCCCCGCGATCGGCCCGAATATCTAGCGCTGCATCCCCCAGCGCCGCACCGTCAGCCGCTCCAGGGTGTTGAACACCAGCCCCTCCACCAGCAGGCCGATCAGGATCACTACCGCCAATCCGGCGAACACCTTGTCGGTGTACAGCTCGTTGCGGTTCTGGAAGATGTACCAGCCCAGGCCGCCCTTGCCACTGCTGGCGCCGAACACCAGCTCGGCGGCGATCAGCGTGCGCCAGGCGAAGGCCCAGCCAATCTTCAGCCCCGACAGGATCGACGGCAGCGCCGCCGGCACCAGGATGTGCAGCACCAGGCGCAAGCCACGCAGCCCGTAGTTGCGCCCGGCCATGCGCAGGGTCTCGGACACGCCGAGAAAGCCCGCGTAGGTGTTCAGCGCCAATGCCCAGAGCACCGAGTGCACCAGCACGAAGATCAGGCTGTTGTCACCCAGGCCGAACCAGAGCAGCGCCAGTGGCAGCAACGCGATGGCGGGCAGCGGGTTGAACATCGAGGTGAGGGTGCCGAGCAGATCACGCCCCAGTTGGGTCGAAACGGCCAGGCTGGTCAGGCCGAAGGCCAGGACAATGCCCAGTACATAGCCCTTGAGCAGCACCACCAGCGATACGCCGACCTTGGCCGGCAGCTCGCCGCTCAGCAGCCCTTCCCACAATGCGCTGGCGGTCTGCAGGAAACTCGGCAACAACAGGTCGTTGCCGGTATAGCGGGCCACCGCCTCCCACAGCACCGCCAGCAGCACCAGGATCAGCGCCTTGCGCAGCCAGCCTTGTTGCCACAGCCGTTGCGCCACCGGCAGTTCGCGCTCCAGCGGCACGCCGGGCAAAGGCTGCAGCTGCACTTCGTATTCCTGGCGTACAGGGGTCGTCGTCATGCCCTGGCTCCTGTCAGTAAGCGATGCGGATGTCGTTGAAGCCCAGGTCACCCGCTTGCTCCGAGGCGTCGGCCTCGTCGAACAGCAGCCGGTGGATACGCCGAGCGCTGGCCTGGAAGTCGCTGCCACCGAGGCTGCCGAGGTCGTACTGGTGGCTGTGCACCTCCGCCCGCACTCGCCCGGGATGCGGTGACAGCAGCAGGATGCGATTGCCCACCACCAGCGCCTCTTCGATGGAGTGGGTGACGAACAGCAGGGTGAAGCGCACCTCGTCCCACAGCAGCAGCAGTTCTTCCTGCATCTTGCGCCGGGTCAGCGCGTCGAGCGCGGCGAACGGCTCGTCCATCAGCAGGATCTTCGGTTGCGTGGCCAGTGCCCGGGCGATGGCCACACGAGCCTTCATGCCACCCGACAAGGTATGCGGATAGGCGTCGGCGAAGGCGGCCAGGCCGACCTTCTCCAGATAATGCAGCGCCCGCTCCTCGGCCTCGCCGCGCTTGAGCTGGCCGGACACCAGCAACGGGAACATCACGTTCTGCTTCACCGTCTTCCACGGCGGCAGCTGGTCGAACTCCTGGAACACCACGATACGGTCCGGCCCCGGGCCGCGCACCGGCTGGCCCTGGAGCAGAATCTGCCCCTCCCGTGGCTCGATGAAGCCGGCCACGGCCTTGAGCAAGGTGGACTTGCCGCAGCCGGACGGGCCGAGCAAGACGAAACGGTCGGCGCGGTCGACCGCGAAGCTGACCTGGTGAGTGGCCCGCACCACGCGCTGGGCGGTGCGGTATTCAAGGCTCAGGTTGTCCACCGCCAGCAGCGGTGGGCTGGCGACACGGCTCAGGTTGCTGGCCGTGTGGCCTGGCAATGGGGCGGTCATCGGCTGTCAGCTCCCTTGCAGCGGGCGTTCATCCTGGAAGAAGTAATCCTTCCACGACTCGGGCTTGTTCTTGATCGCGCCGACCCGGTAGAGGAACTCGGCCAGCTTGTAGGTGTTCTTCGGCGTGACCGTGAATTCGTACCGTGGGTTGTCGATCAGCTTGATCAGCGCCTCCCGGTCGATCTTGGCCTTGGTCACGCGGATGTAGGTGTCGGCGGCAGCGGCCTTGTCCTTCTGGGCGAAGTCGGCGGCTTCGGCGAGGGCATCGACGAAGGCCTTGTAGGTCTTGGGGTTGTCCTTGCGGAATTTCTCGGTGGCGAACAGCAGGGTCGGTGAGTTGGGGCCGAGCAGGTCGTAGCTGTCGAGCACCACGTGCACGTTCTTGTTGGCCAGCACCTGGTCCTGGAACGGCGGGTTGGAGAAGTGCCCGTTGAGCTCGGTGCCGCCGGCCAGCAAGGCCGCGGTGGCGTCCGGGTGCGGCACCGCCAGGGTGTACTTGTCGAGGCGGTTGTATTCCTTGTCGCCCCACTGCCGGGCGGCGGCGTACTGCAGGAAGCGCGACTGCACCGATACGCCCACCGCCGGGACCGCGATACGGTCCTTGTCGGAGATATCGGCAATGGTCTTCACATTGGGGTTGCTGCTGACCAGGTAGTACGGGAAGTTGCCCAGCGAGGCCACGGCCTTGACGTTCTGCCGGCCGCGGGTTCGATCCCACACGGTGAGCAGCGGCCCTACGCCAGCGCCGGCGATGTCCACCGAGCCTGACAGCAGCGCGTCGTTGATCGCTGCGCCGCCGGACAACTGGGCCCAGTCGACCTTGATGTCGATGCCCTGCTCCTTGCCGTGTTTCTCGATCAGTTGCTGGTCACGCACCACATTGAGCAGCAGGTAGACGATGCCGAACTGTTCGGCGATGCGGATCTGCCCTTCGGCGTGGGCCATGGTGGGCGCCGCCAGGCTGCCGAAGACCAGACTGGCACCCAGGCCGATACTTGCCGCCAGGCGGCTGATGGAGTTGCGCATGGTGTATTTCCTCAGTCGTCAGAACGGGGCATCGCCCTGGATGGTGGTGCGGTACAGCTTGCGGCGCAGGTGCGCGGGGCAGCCGCTAGCCAGGTGGATCAGCGAGCGGTTGTCCCAGAACACCAGGTCGTGCGGCTGCCATTGATGGCGGTAGATGTTCTGCTCCAGCACGCTCAGGGCGTACAGCTGTTGCAGCACGTCGCGGCTCTCGTCATCCGGCAGACCGACGATGCGGGTGGTGAAGCCTTCGCTGACGAACAGCGCCTTGCGGCCGTTCTCCGGATGGGTACGCACCACCGGATGGATGACCTCCTGGACCTGGGCCAGTTGCTCGGCGGTCAGCGTCGGGCGCCAGTTGCCTGCGAATTTGGTCTCGGCGTAGCGGGCGGTGTAGGAGTGGGCGGCGCTGCGGCCCTCGACGACCCGGCGCAGGGCCTCGGGCACCGCGTCCCAGGCCTTGTGCATGTCGGCGAACAAGGTGTCGCCGCCCTCGCTGGGCAGCTCCTGGGCATGCAGCATCGAGCCCAGGCTCGGCAGCTCCTTGTACGACAGGTCCGAGTGCCAGAACTTGCCGGCATCGCCCAGGCCGACGTTGCGGCCGTCCTCGACGATGTTGGACACGATCAGGATCTCGGGATGGCCGGCGAGCAGGAACTGCTTGAGCACATGGATCTGCAGCTCGCCGAAACGGCGGCTGAAGGCGATCTGCTGTTCGGGGGTGATGCGCTGGTCGCGAAACACCAGGACGTGATGGTCCAGGTGGGCGCGGTGGATACGGGTGAAATCCTCGGCATTGACCGCACGGGCCAGGTCGAGACCGATGATCTCGGCACCGACGGCGCCGGGGAACGGGCGGATGTCGAAGGTTTGCGGCAGGGCGCTGTCGATGGTCGACAAGGCGTTCGAGGCGGCTGGCATTGTTCACTCCCACGCAGTGCGCGACTTCAGGGCGCGCAACGATCGGAAACGCACGGGGATTGCCCGTGTGGGTTCGAGTCGTGCGGCGCGCCGATTGGTCGGCGGGTACGCAGTGGGGGTGACTATAAAGTCATAAGAACAGGATTTTAAATACCGTTACGTCATATACATATGAAGGGGTTGCGCCTTGATGCCATGCGCCGACCTGTAGGAGCGGCCTTGTGTCGCGAAAGGGCCGCGAAGCGGCCCCGGCGATCTCTGTCTCGACGCAGATCCTGGGGCTGCGTTGCAGCCCTTTCGCGACACAAGGCCGCTCCTACAGGGATCGCGTAATGACTGTCAGCGCTCGCGCAGCGCCTCGCTGCGCGCCTTGATGATCGGCTTGAGCAGGTAGCTCATGATGGTCTTCTTGCCCGTCATGATATCCACCGTGGCCACCATCCCCGGGATGATCAGCAGCGGTTTCTCGTCCGTGCCCAGATGGCTCTTCTCGGTACGCAGCTTGATCAGGTAGTAGGTGGTCTTCTTGTCTTCATCGGTGATGGTGTCGGCGCCGATCTGCTCGAGCTTGGCCTTCATCCCGCCGTAGATGGTGTAGTCGTAGGCGGTGAACTTGACCGTGGCCTCCTGGCCCGGGTGCAGGAAGGCGATGTCCTTGGGCAGGATCTTCGCCTCGACCACCAGGGTGTCGTCCAGCGGCACGATCTCGATGATGTCGCTGCCCGGCTGGATCACCCCGCCGATGGTGTTGACCAGCAGCTGCTTGACGATGCCGCGCACCGGCGAGGTGACCATGGTGCGGTGCACGCGGTCATCCAGCGCCTTGCTGGTGGCGGTGGCCTTGTTCAACTCGGTACGGGCCTCGTTGAGCTGGGTAAGGGCATCGCTGCGGAACTTGCCACGGGTCTCTTCGATCTTGCTTTCGACCTCCTTGATCGCCGCCTCGGCACGCGGGATGGCCAGCGCGGTGGAGTCCATCTGGCCGCGGTTTTCGACCTCGGCGCGACGCAGGCGCAGCACTTCGACCTGGGAGATCGCGCCTTGGGCCACCAGCGGCTCGGACATGGCGATCTCCTGACGCAACAACTGCAGGCTGTTGGCGTACTGGGCGCGCTTGGAATTGAACTCACGCAGCTCCTGCTGCTTCTGCACCAGTTGCTGCTGCAGGCCGCCGATCTCGTCCTGCAACTGCTGGCGCCGGCTCTGGTACAGCGATTGTTCGTTGGCGGCCTGGCTCGGCGCGGCCTTGCGCAGTTCTTCGTCGATCTGCAGCGGCTTGTCCTCGACCTCGGCCGTCAGGCGCTGCACGCGCAAGGCCATGGCCAGGCGCGAAGCCTCGGTCTCGCCGACGTTGGAGGCAAAGCGGGTTTCATCCAGGCGCAGCAGCGGTTGCCCGACCTCGACGATCTCCCCTTCCTTGGCGAAGATCTCCGCGACGATGCCGCCTTCGAGGTTCTGGATCTTCTGCACCTTGGACGACGGAATGGCCTTGCCCTCCCCGCGCGTCACCTCGTCGATGGGCGCGACGCTGGCCCAGACGATCAGGAACAGGAAGAACGCGATCACGCCCCAGATGGTCAGGCGCACCACGCGCGGCGCGTCTTCGATCAGCGCCTTGTTGACCTCGGGAAGAGGCTGTCCGGAAAGCGATTCAGAGCCCTTGAAATAGCGGCGCAGGTTGTCTTTGAAACGCCCGATATCCAGCTTATGCAACACTGATCTGCCCCTTCTTCAGCGCATCCATGACGGCGGCTTTCGGGCCATCCGCGACGATCTGTCCACGATCGATGACGATCAACCGGTCCACCAGCGACAACAGCGAGGCACGGTGGGTGACCAGCAAGACGGTCTTGCTTTCGATCACCGCCGCCAGGCGCTGCTTCAGGCGCTCTTCGCCGGTGTTGTCCATGGCACTGGTGGGTTCGTCAAGCAGCAGGATCTGCGGGTTGAGCAGCAGCGCGCGGCCCAGGGCGACGTTCTGCCGCTGGCCACCGGAAAGGTTCTGCCCGCGCTCGCCGACCTGCAGCTCGTAGCCGTCGGGGTGCAGGCGGGCGAACTCATGCACGCCGGCCAGCTCGGCGGCCTGCAGGATGAGTTCGTCCTCGATGTAGCGGGCACCACTGACCAGGTTGTCGCGCAGGGTGCCGGCCAGCAGCTGGATGTCCTGGGGCACGTAGCCGATGTTGTGGCGCAGCTCGCTGACGTCGATCTGGCGGATGTCCACGCCGTCGACCAGCAGCGAACCGTTGTCGGGCTCGTACAGGCCGACGATCAGCTTGGCCAGCGAGCTCTTGCCCGAACCGCTGCGGCCGATGATGCCGACCTTTTCGCCCGGGCGGATATTCAGATTGATGCCCTTGAGGGCCTTGTTCTGCTGGTTCGGGTAGGTGAACTCGACGCCGCGGAACTCGATGGCGCCCTGCAGCACCTGGCGGCTCAGCGGACGCTCCTCGAAGTTGCGCTCCTGTGGCAGCTCCATCATCTGGTTGGTGGCGACCATGGTCACCTTGGCCTGCTGGTAGCGGGCCAGCAAGCCGTTGAGCTGGCCCAGCGGGCCGAGGGCACGGCCGCTGAGCATGTAGCAGGCCACCAGGCCGCCCATGCTGAGGTTGCCGTCGATGATCAGGTAGACGCCCACGCAGATCATCGCCACGCCGGCCAGTTGCTGGATCAGCGCGGTGATGTTCATCGCCAGGCCCGACAGCACCTTGACCCGCAGCTCCAGGCGGCTGAGCGTGCCGAGAGTCTGCTCCCACATGTACTGGCGCTCGCTTTCGGCGTTGTTGACCTTGACCGCGTCCAGCCCGGCGAGGGTCTCGATCAGGCTCGACTGGCGCTCGGACGCCAGCGCCATGGTGCGTTCCATGGTCGCCATCAGCGGCTTCTGCAGGGCATAGCCGATACCCAGGGCCAAGGGGAAGGCCAGGATCGGAATCCACACCAGGTGCCCGCCGATGATGGCGATCACCATCAGAATCAGCAGGGTGAACGGCAGGTCGATCAGACTGGTCAGGGTCAGCGAGGCGAGGAAATCGCGCAGGCCCTGGAACTCATGGATGTTCTGGGCAAAGCTGCCGACCCGCGCTGGCCGGTACTTCATGGCCATGCCGACGATGCGCTCGAACAGCGTCGCCGAGATGATCAGGTCGGTCTTCTTGCCGGCCAGGTCAAGGCAGAGGCTGCGCAGCCCCTTGAGGATCAGGTCGAAGACATAGGCGCCGGCGATGCCGATCGCCAGCACCCACAGGGTCGAGGTGGCCTGGTTGGGCACCACGCGGTCGTACACGTTCATCACGAACAGCGGCGCGGCCAGGGCGATCAGGTTGATCACCAGGCTGGCGGCGATGGCATCGATGTACAGCCATTTGCTGCGCAGCAGCGTGTCGCGGAACCATGAGCGCGCGCGCGGGATCAGGTTGCCGTGGTTGACGTCGAACTTGTGCTGCGGCTGGGCGAAGAACACCTTGCCGCTGTAGTCCCCAAGCAGCGCCTCACGGGTGACGTGTACCTCGCCGCCATCGCTCTCGCTGAGCAGCAGGCGGGCGGTGTCTTCGTTCTCCCAACCGAGCAGGACGGCGCAGCGACCTTCCTTTAGCAGCAGCATCGCCGGCATGGCGATGCTGGGGATCTGCTCGAGCTTGCGTTGCAGGAGCCGGCCCTGCAGCCCCGACCGGGCGGCGGCACGGGGCAGCAGCTCGGCGGTCAGGCGTTGCGAGGGCAAGGGCAACCCGGTGGTCAGCATGGCCCGACTGGCGGGTTTCTGATGCAGGACACACAGGGTCAGCAGACTGTCCAGCAGCGGGTCGTCATGCTGACTGCGTGGATCGTGGCTGAGTTGGACTCGACTGACTTCGGATTCCACGCGGCGCTCTCTTCATCCTTGCGGGTTAGGTCAAGGCGCGCCTGTTCAGTTCATGCCTGGCAGGTTCACCTTGGGTTTCAGGTCATTCTGCACAACGGATGCCATCGGGGCTACGACACCCTGGCTCTTGAGCAGCTGGCCAATGGTCGCCTTGATTCGGTACTGAGTAAACATTTGTGTGTTCTTCACCTCTACCAGACGACGCTGGGCGGTGAAGGTTTCATTCTCGCTGTCGAGCAGGTCGAGCAGGGTTCGCTCGCCCAGGCCGAACTGCTGCTGGTAGGCACTGCGCACGCGGTTGCTGTGGTCGACGTACTGCTGGGCGATCGGCACCTGGGCGTTGGCGTTCTCCATAGCGTTCCATGCCAAGCCTAACTCCTCATTGAGCTGGCGCAAGGCGTTGTTGCGAATATCCAGCGCCTGGTTGGCGAGGTACGACTTCGACTCCAGGTCCGCCTTGTTGCTGCCGCCGGCGTACAGGTTGAAGTTCATGCGCAGCATGGCTTGCCATTCGTTGTTGTGGCCGACGGCGCCATCGAGGTTGTTGTCTGCCGTTCGTCCGAGTTCGGCATCGAAACGCGGATAGAACGTAGACTTCGCAGCCTCGTATTGCTTTTCAGCGGCAGCGATGTCCGATTCGGCCGAGCGCAGGATCGGGCTGTCCTCGACCAGCTGATGACGCGCCTCGTCGAGCGAGGCCGGCAGCAGGTCGACAAACGGCGCTGGCGTGCTTAACTGGTCGGGCATTTGTCCGACGACGCTCAGGTAGTTGGTGTTGGCGTCAGCCAGGTTGGTCTGCTCGGTGAGCAGGTTGTTGCGGGCCTGGGCCTGGCGCGCCTCGGCCTGGTCGAGGTCAGCCATGCGACCCACGCCACGACTGGTACGCAGCTTGATCTGGTCGAGGATCCGGTCGTGGTTGCGCAGGTTGTCTTCGGCCAGGCGCACCATCTCGCGGCGGGCCAGCACGTCCAGGTAGACCTGGGCGACGGTCAGCGCGGTGCGCTCGGAGGTCCCCAGCAGGGAATAGGCGCGGGCATTGACGGTAGCTTGTTGACGCCCTACTTCGCTGGAGGTGGCGAAACCGTCAAAAACCATCTGCCGCAAGCGAATGGCCGACTCGCCACGGTTCAGCGTCTCCCAGCGGTTGCGCGTGCTTGGGCTGTCGGTGCCCTCGCGACCATAACCGGCGGTCACATCCACCCGCGGCAAATAGCCGCCCTGGGCGGCGCGCAGCTGATGGTCGGCAGCCACGCGGGCGTTCACGCCGGCCTGGATTTCTGGATGCACCTCAAGCGCCTTCTGCATGGCTTCGGGCAAGGTTTGTGCTTGAACGAACGAGGCGGCGAGAGCGAAAGGAAGAGCGGTGAGCAGTGACGCACGCATTTTTACTGGTTCCCGAGAGAGCTGTTGTCCCAAATCACAGCCGAAGCTGTGCCTGCCCTGGAAAATGGCAAACCCTGATCCTTGAGTAGGAAGCTTCCGAATAGGCAGTGCGATTAATACGAAAGAAAGGGCTGTAGGTCGCCAAATATCAATGTGACATTAGGTTGGCGATTGTTTAGGATGGCAGCCAGAAGGTCAATAGTTTGGCATAAAGTTAATCGCCAATAGTTATAGACGTAAAATTGACGCAAAAGCGCGTCAAAACATTATTGAAACATTCCATCAGTCGCCGCCTTCGAATGCCGGCCAGGCATGGAAGCCAACTGAACGGGTAGTCCGGAGAGTCCAATGAGCACTGTTGTTGCCATCGTCAAAAGCATTGTTGGCCAAGTCATCGCAGTTTCCCCAGAAGGCATCCGGCGCGTACTGATCGAAGGCGACCGTCTGTTTGCCGGCGAGCAGGTCGACACCGGCATGGGCGGCGCGGTCACCCTGGAACTGGCCGATGGCCGCCTGCTCGACCTGGGTCGCGAGACCCAGTGGAGCGCCGACACCCCCGACAGCAGCACCGACCTGAGCCAGGCCACCGCACAGGCAGCGCCCTCGGTCGAAGAGCTGCAACAGGCCATCGCCGCCGGCGCCGACCCGACCACTGAGCTGGAAGCCACCGCGGCCGGCCCTTCGGCGGCAGGCGGCGGCTCCGTCGGCGGCGGACACAGCTTCGTGATGCTGCAGGAGACCGCCGGAGTGGTCGACCCGAGCATCGGCTTCCCCACCGGCCCCATAGGCTTCGCCACGGGGCAAGGTAGCGAGGAAGTGGGCGGGCTGGATGCGAACAACACCATCACCACCAATGTACCGCTCACCACAGGCCTGACCCTGAGCGCCACCCCCTCGATCACCGAGGCGGGTGGCGTGGTCGTCTATACCGCCACCGTCGGCCAGCCTCCGCTGACCAACCTGACCGTGACCCTGTCCAACGGCGCGGTCATCGTGATCCCGGCCGGCCAGACCACCGGCACCGTCAACGTCAACATTCCGGCCAACGACACGCCTTATATCGATGGCGGCCAGATCTCCGCGACCATCACCGGTACCAGCGGTGGCAACGGACTGATCATCACCCCGGACACCACGCCGGCGGTGACCCAGATCACCGATACCGTCGACACCACCACCGCCACCCTGACCGCCACGCCAAGCGTGACCGAAGGCGGCGTGATCACCTACACCGTGACCCTGACCAACCCAGCCCAGACTCCAGTGACCGTTACCCTGTCCAACGGACAGACCGTCACCATCGAGGCGGGCAGGTCTTCTGGCAGTGTCGATTTCCAGACTCCGCCAAACGATGTCTATAACAACGGCAGCAACGTAAGCACCACGATCACGGGGGCAACGGGCGGCAACTTCGAGAACCTGGTAGCAAACCCGACACCGGCACAGACCACCATCACCGACTCGGTCGATACGACCACAGCGACCCTCACCGCTACCCCAAGCGTGACCGAGGGCGGCGTGATCACCTATACCGTGACCCTGACCAACCCGGCCCAGACCGAGGTCACCGTCACCCTGTCCAATGGCCAGACCATCACCGTGAAGGCGGGCGAGTCGACCGGCAGCGTCGACTTCCAGACCCCGGCCAACGATGTATTCGTCAATGGCAGCACGGTCTCTACCAGCATCACCGGCGCCACCGGCGGCAACTTCGAAAAGCTGGAGCCCGACACGACGCCGACGCAGACCGTGATCAGCGACAGCATCGACACAGTGACCGTGAGCATCGCCAGCAATGGCAACGTGACCGAGGCCGAACAGCCGACCTTTACCGTTTCGGTCAGCCAGAAGCTCGATCATGACCTGACCGTGACCTTGTCCAACGGCGCCACCGTGGTCATCGCCGCGGGCCAGACCGAGGCCACCTACAGCCTGCCTGCACAGGGCGATGACGTATTCAAGGACGCGGGCTCCGTCACCCTCGGCGTGACCGACGCCAGCGTTGCCGGCAAGACCTTCGAGAAGCTGGAACTCGGTGGCGATGCCACCGTGCAGATCAGCGATACCGTCAGTGAAGTCGTTGCGACTCTGAGCGCCGACAAGACCACGGTTTCGGAAGGCGGCCAGATCACCTACACCGTGACCCTGACCAACGCCCAGGGCCTGGCGGTCAACGGCCACAACGGCCTGACCTTCACCCTCACCGATGGCACCAAGGTCACCATCCCAGCTGGTAGCGCCAGTGGCACCTTCACCATCACGGCGCCGGACGATGTGTTCGTTGGCGGTCAGCCGAGCATCGTCAACAAGATCGAGTCGGTGGTCGGCGACGACAACTTCGAGAAGCTGACCCTCGGTGATAACACCATCACCACGACTGTGACTGACGAGCCGGGTACCGGCACTCCGGGCACCGACAACGAAGGCGACAAAGTCACCGTCACCATCGTTGGCAAAGGCGGTGTCACCGAAGACCAGCAGCCAGCGTTCACCGTCAAAGTCAGCCAGAAGCTGGACCATGACCTCACCGTCACCCTCTCGAACGGCGACAAGGTCGTTATTCCGGCCGGCCAGACCGAAACCGAGTACAAGGCAAAAGCCCAGGGCGACGACGTCTTCAAGGACGGCGACACCCTGACCGTCGGCATCACCGATGCCGCCGTTGACGGCAAAACCTTCGAAAACCTCGAGCTGGGCGGTGATGCTTCGGTTCAGATCACCGACACCATCAGCGAAGTTGTCGCCACCTTATCTGCGGACAAGACCACCGTCACCGAAGGTGGCCAGATCACCTACACCGTGACCCTGACCAATGCCCAGGGCCTGGCGGTCACCGGCCACAATGGCCTGACCTTCACCCTG
>NZ_JAOCDM010000179.1 GCF_029840925.1 Pseudomonas sp. GD03858 | reverse complement strand
GCGGTAACCGCTCAGCTCCCGTAAAAATCTGTTACCCAAGCTGTCAGCCGTAACAGCCACCGAGGCGTACGGTAACGAAATTTCTACATTTGCCCGCCTTCCGCTCCTGCCAGAATCGCCGAAAGCCCCGGTTTCACTAGGTTTTCAAAAGTTGGCACGGCATCTGCTATATCTTCGGTACAAGAACAATAACAAGCACTGCAACTCAAAATAAGAACAAGACGAAACGGCTCACGCATAACAAGAACAAGACGGCGGAGACGCAGCTAACTGATTCTTTTGGAGAGGAGTTGTGTTTGGGGCTTGCCCCACGATCAGACAGAGAACAACAAAAACTGCACTCAAAAGCAGCACCTGAACTGATTGGATCGAAAGATCAGCATCATCTCGGCGACCAAAGCAATCCGTTTGCTCTTTACCCTCGGTGTGAGGGTCGTCCACAAGCTTTTAGATTTGTGGACAGGGCGCTCAACAAAAACAAGAAGCCCAGCAGAAAAACAATAAGAGCACGCAACGACTTGATGGGGAGCTTCGGCTCCCCATGTCGTTTCTCCCGCTTCGACACCGCTTGACACACCGCCTACACCATTCCCCCAGTAAATGCTAGAATCCCCGCCCATCATGCGGCCATTCTCCTATCCTTGGCCGATCATTCCTTCAAACAGTGCATCCCATGCTGAAGAAGCTGTTCCAGTCGTTCCGCCCGCCCGTTCGTGGCCAGCACCACAGGCGCACCACGCCTGAAGTGATCAACAAGAGCCAGCACTCGCTGCAACGCAGCCAGTTCAGCCGCCATGCGGTGAGCATCGTCGAGCGCCTGCAGGCGGCCGGTTACCAGGCCTACCTGGTCGGTGGCTGCGTGCGCGACCTGCTGCTGGGCATCACCCCCAAGGACTTCGACGTCGCCACCAGCGCCACGCCCGAACAGGTGCGCGCCGAGTTCCGCAATGCCCGCATCATTGGCCGGCGCTTCAAGCTGGTACACGTGCATTTCGGCCGTGACATCATCGAAGTCGCCACCTTCCGCGCACCGCATTCGGACGAGGACCAGGCCGACAGCCACCGCTCGTCGCACAATGCCAGCGGCCGCATCCTGCGTGACAACGTGTACGGCACCCTGGAAGAAGACGCGCAACGTCGCGATTTCACCATCAACGCCCTGTACTATGACCCGGTCAGCGAGCGCGTCCTCGACTACGCCAACGGCGTCCACGACATCCGCAACCGCTTGCTGCGCCTGATCGGCGATCCGACCCATCGCTACCAGGAAGACCCGGTGCGCATGCTGCGCGCCGTGCGCTTCGCCGCCAAGCTCGACTTCGGTATCGAAAAGCACACCGTGCAGCCGATCCGCGAGCTGGCGCCCATGCTGCGCGACATCCCGCCCGCGCGCCTGTTCGAGGAAAGCCTCAAGCTGTTCCTCAACGGCCAGGGTGCGATCGCCTTTGAAATGCTGGTCGACCTGGAACTGTTCGAGCCTCTGTTCCCGGCCAGCAGCCATGCCCTCGAAGAACGCCCGACCTATACCCATACCCTGATCAGCCAGGCGCTGGCCAACACCGACCTGCGTGTCAGGCAGGGCAAGCCGGTGACCCCGGCCTTCCTGTTCGCCGCCCTGCTCTGGCCGGCCTTGCCAGGCCGTGCGCTGTACCTGCAGAGCCAGGGTGTGCCGCCGATCCCGGCCATGAACGGCGCGGCCCACGACCTGATCGCCGAACAGTGCGCGCGCATTGCGATCCCCAAGCGTTTCACCCTGCCGATCCGCGAGATCTGGGACATGCAGGAGCGCCTGCCACGGCGCAGCGGCAAGCGTGCCGACATGCTGCTGGACAACCCGCGCTTCCGCGCCGGCTACGATTTCCTGCTGCTGCGTGAGAGCGCCGGCGAGCAGACCGACGGCCTGGGCGAATGGTGGACCGACTACCAGGACGCCAACGACAGCCAGCGCCGCGACATGATCCGCGAGCTGGGCAACCGCGATGACGGTGCCAGCACCGCTGCCGGCCCGCGCAAGCGCAAGCGCAGTGGCAGCAAGCGCAAGCGTGACGACGAGCAGGCCTGGGACTGAACGTGAGCATCCGTGCGTTCATCGGCCTGGGCAGCAACCTGGATGAGCCCGCCGAACAGCTGCGCAGCGCCCTGCAGGCCCTGGACCTGATCGCCGACACCCGCCTGGCGGCGGCATCGGCGCTCTACACCAGCGACTCGCTGCTGCCCGGCCAGCCGCGCTACACCAACGCCGTGGCGGCCATCGACACGGCGCTGGCACCACTGGAGCTGCTCGACGCCCTGCAAGCCATCGAGAACGACCAGGGCCGTGTGCGCAAGGAGCGCTGGGGGCCACGCACCCTCGACCTCGACGTGCTGCTGTTCGGTGACAGGGTCATCGACGAGCCACGCCTGACGGTGCCGCACTATCACATGCACGCCCGCCCGTTCGTGCTCTACCCGCTCGCCGAACTGGTGCCCGCCGACTTCCATCTCGCCGATGGCCGCCCCCTGGCACAGTTGCTCCAGGACTGCCCGTTCGTCGGCCTGGAACGCCTGTAGTCCGGGCGTTGCAGACGGCGGTAACGCCAGTAACACCCACGCCGTAACATTGCGGTAACACAGCTGGTTGACTTCCCCCACCTCGCTCACGACTATAGGCGTCCCGCGGCGCCACTATGCCGCAATCACCCATTTAGGCTCGGACGGACCTGTGCCCGAACATCACGCCCGATGATGTGCCGCTCCGAAAGATGAATACACGCGTTGTACGCAGTTGTTTTTCACAGCGCCTGAACGAGGATTCCCCTACATGCCTGAAGTAACCCTGACCACCCTGCACGGCCTGAAGGCCAAGGGCGAGAAAATCACCATGCTGACCTGCTACGACGCGACCTTCGCCAAGGTCGCCAGCCAGGCCGGCGTGGAAGTGCTGCTGGTGGGCGACTCCCTGGGAATGGTCCTGCAGGGCCATGACAGCACGCTGCCCGTCACCAACAACGACATGGCCTACCACACGGCCTGCGTCAAACGTGGCAACGAAGGGGCGCTGATCCTCGCCGACCTGCCCTTCATGGCCCACGCCACCCCCGAGCAGGCCTTCACCAACGCCGCCCAGCTGATGCGTGCCGGCGCCCACATGCTCAAGATCGAAGGCGCCGCCTGGCTGGCCGAAACCATCCGCCTGCTGGCCGAGCGTGGCGTGCCGGTGTGCGCGCACATGGGCCTGACGCCACAGACCGTCAACGTGCTGGGCGGCTACAAGGTCCAGGGCCGCCAGGAAGCCCAGGCGCGGCAGATGCGCGCCGATGCCATTGCCCTGGAGCAGGCCGGCGCGGCCATGCTGCTGCTCGAATGCGTGCCCAGCGAACTGGCCGCGGAAATCACCCAGGCCGTGAGCATCCCGGTCATCGGTATCGGCGCCGGCAGCGCCACCGACGGCCAGGTACTGGTCCTGCACGATATGCTCGGGCTGTCGCTCAGCGGCCGCGTGCCGAAGTTCGTGAAGAACTTCATGGCCGGCCAGCCGGATATCCAGAGTGCCCTGGCCGCCTATGTCCGTGCGGTCAAGGAAGTCAGCTTCCCTGGCAGCGAACATGGGTTCAGCGCATGAATACCGTCAAGACCGTCCGTGAACTGCGTGCCGCCGTGGCCCGCGCCCGTGGCGAAGGCAAGCGCATCGCCTTCGTACCGACCATGGGCAACCTGCACAGCGGCCATGCCGCCCTGGTGACCAAGGCCGCCCAGCGCGCCGACTTCGTGGTCGCCAGCATCTTCGTCAACCCGCTGCAGTTCGGCGCCGGCGAAGACCTCGACAAGTACCCGCGCACCCTTGCCGCCGACCAGGAGAAACTGCTCCAGGCCGGCTGCCACCTGCTGTTCGCCCCCACCGTCGAGGAAATGTACCCCGATGGCATGAGCGTACAGACCCGCGTGAGCGTGCCGCAGCTGTCCGAAGGCCTGTGCGGCGCCAGCCGCCCCGGACACTTCGAAGGCGTGGCGACGGTAGTCAGCAAGCTGTTCAACATGGTCCAGCCTGATCTGGCCGTGTTCGGCGAAAAGGACTTCCAGCAACTGGCGGTGATCCGCGCCATGGTCCGCGACCTGAACATGCCGATCCAGATCCTCGGCGAGCCGACCGTGCGCGCCGAAGACGGCCTGGCGCTGTCGTCGCGCAACGGCTACCTGACGCCGGAGCAGCGGGCCGCCGCCCCCGAGCTGTACCGTGTGCTGAGCGGCATGGCCGAGGCCATCCGCCGTGGCCAGCGGGACTTCCCCGCACTGATCGCCGATGGCCAGGTTCGGTTGGAAGCGGCCGGGCTGCGAAAGGATTACCTGGAAGTACGCCATGCCCTGACGCTGCGCCCGGCGATGATCGACGATCGTGACCTGGTGGTGATCGCGGCAGCCTACCTGGGTAACACCCGATTGATCGACAACGTCTACCTGCACCTGGAAGAGCAGAGCGCCTGAGGCCGACGCATGGGGGCGGCGAGGCGTCGCCCCCAACGCGAACCCCAGGTATCGGATCGGTGACAATTTTTAATCCGCGCCGCTCGCCTTCCCCATTCCCGCCTTGGTGCCAATGCCTATAATGTTCAGCTTGCAACCGGCAACGATTGCCACTGTCAAAGCCTGACCATGCACCAAGGAAACCACCCGCGATGGCGTATTACCGTACCCCCCACGATGTGACGGCGCTGCCCGCCTGGCAGGCGCTTCAGCAACACCGCGACGCCATGCAGGGCTTCAGCATGCGCGAAGCCTTCGCCGCCGACGGCAAGCGCTTCGACCAGTTCTCCTTGAGCAGCTGTGGCCTGTTCCTCGATTACTCGAAGAACCTGATCACCGAGCAGACCCGTGACCTGCTGGTGAACCTGGCGAAGGAAGTCGACCTCGAGGCAGCGATCAAGTCGATGTTCAGCGGCGAGATCATCAACGCCTCCGAAGGCCGCCCGGTACTGCACACCGCCCTGCGCCGCCCGGTGGGCGACAAGCTCAGCGTGAACGGCGTCAACGTGATGCCCGAAGTGCACAAGGTGCTCAACCAGATCACCGAGCTGGTCGGTCGCATCCACGACGGCCTGTGGCGCGGCTACAGCGAAAAGCCGATCACCGACGTGGTCAACATCGGCATCGGCGGTTCGTTCCTCGGCCCGGAACTGGTCTCCGAAGCCTTGCTGCCCTACGCCCAGCGTGGCGTGCGCTGCCACTATCTGGCGAACATCGACGGCAGTGAATTCCATGAGCTGTCGGCCAAGCTGCGCGCCGAGACCACCCTGTTCATCGTCTCGTCGAAATCGTTCAACACCCTGGAAACCCTGAAGAACGCCCAGGCCGCCCGCACCTGGTACCTGGCCCAGGGCGGCTCGGAAGCCGAGCTGTACCGGCACTTCATCGCCGTATCGAGCAACAAGGCCGCGGCCGTGGCCTTCGGTATCCGTGAAGAGAACATCTTCCCGATGTGGGACTGGGTCGGCGGGCGCTACTCGCTGTGGTCGGCCATCGGCCTGCCGATCGCCCTGGCCATCGGCACCGCCAATTTCAAGGAACTGCTGTCCGGCGCCTACACCATGGACCAGCATTTCCAGACCGCGCCGTTCGACAAGAACATGCCGGTGCTGCTGGCCCTGCTGGGCGTGTGGTACGGCAATTTCTGGGGCGCGCGCAGCCACGCGATCCTGCCGTACGACCACTACCTGCGCAATATCACCAAGCACCTGCAACAGCTGGACATGGAATCCAACGGCAAGAGCGTGCTGCAGGACGGTAGCCCGGTGAAGACCGATACCGGCCCGGTGATCTGGGGTGGCGTCGGCTGCAACGGCCAGCATGCCTACCACCAGTTGCTGCACCAGGGCACCCAGCTGATCCCGGCCGACTTCATCGTCCCGGTGGTGAGCTTCAACCCGGTGGCGGACCACCATCAGTGGCTGTACGCCAACTGTCTGTCGCAGAGCCAGGCGCTGATGCTCGGCAAGACCCGTGAGGAAGCCGAGGCCGAACTGCGCGCCAAGGGCCTGAATGAGGCCGATATCGCCAAGCTGGCGCCGCACAAGGTGATCCCGGGCAACCGCCCGAGCAACACCCTGGTGGTGGAGCGCATCAGCCCGCGCCGCCTGGGCGCGCTGGTGGCGATGTACGAGCACAAGGTCTTCGTGCAGAGCGTGATCTGGGGTATCAACGCCTTCGACCAATGGGGCGTGGAACTGGGCAAGGAACTGGGCAAGGGCGTGTACCAGCGCCTGGTGGGCGGCCTGGAGGACAGCGCCGAGGACGGTTCGACCCAGGGCCTGATCAACTACTTCCGCGGCCGTCATCGCGGCTGATGCCATAGGCCACACCGCC
>NZ_JAOCDM010000178.1 GCF_029840925.1 Pseudomonas sp. GD03858 | reverse complement strand
GAAAGTTCGTATCGCTTGGACATGGCAGAATCCTTCGCCTAAAAAGCGAGAACTCTATGGAAAATCAGGCTTTCAGAGGCTCCGGTGAGGTTTCAAAGGTTTTCATACAGAACCTAGAGCGATTCACTATAAATCTACATCTGCTCATTACGGGACGGTACACCTAGCATTTTTGTCAGTTAACCCGATCCTATTGGCAGGGTAACGTATTTGCACTCGACTATATGCAGATGCGCGAGGTGAGTGACCGTGGCCACAGCTACATTGCTAGCAGTTCAATCAAATCAAACCCCAATTTTTGCCCTGACCCGAGCGGGTGTGGCGGTGTTTGCCTTTACGCCGTATGGTTTTAGGAGCCAGTTGACGGGTGCAGGCCGGATAGCAACCGGTTTTACTGGTTGGTTATGTGAACATGAGTCGGACACTTATGCATTCGGTCATGGGCATAGATTTTTCTCTGCTGAACTTCATGGCTTTCGTTCGTATGATCAAGAGAGGAGCCCTTTTGGTGGAGAGGACATAAATGGCTATGTATATTGCAAGGCTGATCCAATAAATCGCACTGATCATTCTGGTAGGCAAAGTAAACTCTTGAGAAGGCGCTCATTTTCGACCACCCCTATGGTAGAACCAGTCGAATATACTCCCGGCCATGCTGGAGCGTATGCGGCCGGGGCTGTATCGATCATGGCTGGTCTCGGCAATCTTGCAATGGGCCAATTAGGCGATCGGGACTCTCAATTACAAAGACAGCTGACTGGCGGCTCTGAGCTTGCCCTTGGCATTGGTACGGCACTTGCTGGATATTTCCAAGGAAAAGGTATAAGTCATTCAGGAGATACGGTTTTGGGGTTAACTATCGCTTCAGGCTTGGTCGTAGGTGGTAACATCGCCGTAGAGTTTGGGCAATACGCTTATAAAAATGGGCTTAAGCAAACAGCCAAGGACTTGATCGGCTTGCCGAGGAGAACTGTCTCTCAAGTGTCCCGGGGCGTTTCTTCAATTAGTCGGAGTGTGCAAGCTGCTGGGCAAGCTGTGCGGGATTTAAGCGAGTCATTGAGCTCTGTGCGAAGCTCGATGAGTAGTGCGTATCACACGGCACCTACCACTCCAACTCCCCGGACCCCCTTGGAAAGAGAGAGATTTCTGGACGATATATAGCCAAGACTCATTTGGTCGTTGTGATTGAGTAGAGTTCGAGGTTTTAGCGTTGTATCCCCCAGGTCTTAATGACCTGGGGGGCTTTTACTATTGTGCTGTAACCTCTTTTAGATAAGCAGCCGATTCAGCTCCGAGGTTATGGAGCATCCGTTGGCTGTACCAGTCGATAAAATTCACCACGCCGAATTCATAGGTTCTCGAGTATGGCCCCGGCTGATACGCCGTCGAATTGATCCCCCGTTGGTTCTCCTCCGCCAACCGCCGATCCTGGTCATTGGTGGCATCCCACACCTTGCGCATGTCCTCGGGGTTGTAGTCGACCCCTTCCACCGCATCCTTGTGCACCAGCCACTTGGTGGTGACCATGGTCTCCTGCGCGCTGATCGGCCACACGGTGAACACGATCATGTGGTCGCCCATGCAGTGGTTCCACGAGTGCGGCAGGTGCAGGATGCGCATCGAGCCCAGGTCCGGGTTCTTGATACGGCCCATCAGCTTCTTGCACGCCACCTTGCCGTCCATGGTCATCGACACGGTGCCCTTGAGCAGCGGCATGCGCACGATGCGGTTACGCAGGCCATGGCTCTTGTGCAGGTACGGGATCTTCTCGGCTTCCCAGGCGGCGGCCGAGGCGGCGACGTGGTCCTTGAATTCCTGGCTGGCGCGGGGGTCTTCGGTGTCGTCCCATTCCAGCAGGGTCTTGAGCAACTCGGGGTGCGAACCGTTGCAGTGGTAGCACTCGCGGTTGTTCTCCAGTACCAGCTTCCAGTTGGCCTTTTCCATCAAGGTGGTCTGCACCGCCACCTTGGTGTTCTCCATGTCGTACGGTTCCATGTAGTGGTCGAGGGTCGCCAGGAATTCGTCGATGGCCGGCGGGTTCTGCGCCAGGCTGATGAAGATGTAGCCACCGGCGACCTTCACGTGCACAGGCTTGAGGCCGTACTGGTTCATGTCGAAGTCGGCGCCCATCTCGGTGCCGGCGAACAGCAGGCGGCCGTCGAGTTCGTAGGTCCACTGGTGGTATGGGCAGACCAGCTTGGCCACCTTGCCCTTTTCGCTGACGCACAGGCGCGAGCCGCGATGGCGGCAGACGTTGTGGAAGGCATGCACCTTGCCTTCGGCGCCACGCACCACGATGATCGGGTTCTTGCCGATCTGCAGGGTGAGGTAGTTGCCCTTGGCCGGGATCTCGCTGACCAGGCCGGCGATCAGCCATTCCTTGTGGAAGATCTCCTGCATGTCGATCTGGAACAGGCGTTCGTCGCTGTAGAACGGTTGCGGCAGCGAGAAGGTGCGCTCGCGGGTCTGCAGCATCTCGGCGGTGGCCTTGCGTGCAGGTTCCAGTGGATCGCCCAGGCTCAGGGTTGCGGTGACGTCCATCGTGTGGTTCCTCGGGGCCGCGTGCGGCCGGCAAAAGGTGGCTAATCGTTGTTTTTGTGCCGCAAGGCTGCTGGTGGTCAAACAGCGTGTTGTTTTGCCGAGAGTGTGCGTTCGGGCACTGAAATGGCCATGTCCACGGGCGACATGGCCGATTCGAATTCCGACGCGCCAACCCCCGTAGCGCGGGGCTGGTCGCGATAAGCACGCCGATGTCGCGGATGGGAATGTACAAGGCCTGCGGCTTGCGCATTATCGGAGCCATAAGAAAGGCCGACCGTCGGCTGCTGGAGATGAACATGTCCGATACCTTCCTCAATCCGGTCACCACCCAGACCTGGGCCAATGGCCGCCACATCGTGCGCTGCGTCAAGGTCATCCAGGAGACCTGGGACGTGCGCACCTTCTGCTTCATGGCCGACCAGCCGATCATGTTCTTCTTCAAGCCCGGGCAGTTCGTCACCCTGGAGCTTGAGATCGAAGGCCGGCCCGTGATGCGCTCGTACACCATCTCCAGCTCGCCGTCGGTGCCCTACAGCTTCTCGATCACCGTCAAGCGCGTGCCGGGCGGGCTGGTGTCCAACTTCCTCCATGACACCATGCACGAAGGCGCCGAGCTGCCGGTGCATGGGCCGGTGGGGCTGTTCAACGCCATCGACTTTCCGGCGCCCAAGACCCTCTACCTGTCGGGCGGCGTCGGTATCACCCCGGTGATGTCCATGGCCCGCTGGTTCTACGACACCAACGCCAACGTCGACATGGTGTTCGTGCACAGTGCCCGCTCGCCCAAGGACATCATCTTCCACCGCGAACTGGAGCAGATGGCCTCGCGCATTCCCAACTTCAGCCTGCACATCGTCTGCGAGAAGCATGGCCTGGGCGAACCGTGGGCGGGATATCGCGGCTACCTGAACCAGCGCCTGATGGAGCTGATCGCCCCGGACTACCTGGAGCGCATCATCTTCTGCTGCGGCCCGACGCCCTACATGAACGCGGTCAAGCGCATGCTCGAGGCGGTCGGCTTCGACATGAAGAACTACCACGAGGAGTCATTCGGCGCGACGCCGCCGGAAGCCAAGGCCGATGCGGTGGAGCATGCCGAAGCGGCGGCCGACGCCCCGCAAGTGGATGTGGCCGACCTCAACCTGGTGGAGTTCGTCGGCAGCGACAAGAGCATCCGCGTGGCCCCGGGCGAGACCGTGCATGCGGCGGCGGCCAAGGTCGGGCTGATGATTCCCAAGGCCTGCGGCATGGGCATCTGCGGCACCTGCAAGGTGCTCAAGCTCGGCGGCGAGGTGGAGATGGAGCACAACGGCGGGATCACCGAGGAAGATGAGGCCGAGGGCTACATCCTGTCGTGCTGCAGTGTGCCGAAGGGGGATGTGCGGATCGAGTATTGAGCTACAAGCTACAAGCTACAAGCTACAAGCTACAAGAAAGAGCAGCCCTGTATAGACCTGCTTTCTTCTTGCAGCTTGCAGCTTGCAGCTTGCAGCTGCTTCTCAGTTGCGGAACCGGGCCACTAGCCCGCTGAGGTCCACCGCCAGACGCGACAGCTCGGCACTCGCCGCGCTGGTCTGATGCGCCCCGGTGGCGCTCTGCACCGACAGGTCGTTGATGTTCACCAGGTTGCGGTCCACCTCGCGGGCCACCTGGGCCTGCTCTTCGGCGGCGCTGGCGATCACCAGGTTGCGCTCGTTGATCTGCGCCACCGCGCCGGCGATGGTGTCCAGCGCCAGGCCGGCGCCGCGGGCGATGTTCAGGGTCGACTCGGCGCGCTCGGTGCTGGTGCGCATCGAGTCGACGGCCTGCTCGGTGCCGCCCTGGATGCTGCCGATCATTCGCTCGATCTCGCTGGTGGACTGCTGGGTGCGGTGGGCCAGGGCGCGCACCTCGTCGGCGACCACGGCGAAGCCACGACCGGCCTCGCCGGCGCGGGCGGCCTCGATGGCGGCGTTGAGCGCCAGCAGGTTGGTCTGGTCGGCCAGCCCACGGATCACATCCAGTACCTTGCCGATGTCGCGGGACTGCTCGGCCAGGTGGGTGATCAGCTTGGCGGTGGCCTGCACATCGCCGCTCATGCGCTCGATGGCGCCCACGGTCTCCATCACCAGGTCACGGCCATCGCCGGCCGAACGGCTGGCTTCGCTGGAGGCCTCGGAGGTGCTCACCGCGTTGCGCGCCACTTCCTCGACCGCGCTAGTCATCTCGGTGACGGCGGTGGCGGCCTGCTCGATCTCGTTGTTCTGCTGCTGCAGGCCCCTGGCGCTTTCGTCGGTGACGCTGTTCAGCTCTTCGGCGGCGGAGGCCAGCTGGGTGGCGGAGCCGGCGATCAGTTGCAGGGTGTCGCGTAGCTTGTCCTGCATCTTGGCCATGGCCTTGAGCAGACGCGCTGCCTCGTCGGTGCCTTCGGCGTGGATGTTGTGAGTCAGGTCGCCTTCGGCGATCTGTTCGGCGGCCTGCAGCGCCTCGTCGATGGGCTTGACGATGCTGCGGGTGAGCAGGAAGGCGAACAGCAGCGTCAGCACCGTGGCGGCCAGCAGCAGGCCGATCACCAGGGTGAAGGCGCCGCTGTACTGCTTGGCGGCCTGGGCGTTGGTGGCGCTGGTCTGGTCGGTGTTGATGCGCACCAAAGTGTCCATGACCTTGTTGATCTGCTCGGAGTTGGCCAGCAGGTCGCGGTTGAGCAGGTCGCGCAGCGCGTCCAGGTCGCCACTTTGGCTCAGGCTGCGCATGCGTGCTTCGAGCTGACGGTACTGGTTGAGCAGCACGCCATACTGGTCGAAGGCGGCCTTCTCGTCGGCGGCGGTCACCAGTGGCTCGTAGGCGCGGCGAGCCTTGTCGATCTGCGCATTGCGCTCGTCCAGCAGGCGCAGGGTGTCCTGCTGGGTGGCCGGCTCGCGGTTGAGCAGCAGGCGGTAGGACAGGGTGCGCAGGCGCAGGTTGAGCGCGGTCAGTTCATCGAGGGTCTTGATGCTGGGCACGCTGACCTCCTCGATGGTCACGCCGGCCTGGCGGATGTTGCCCATCTGGATCAGCGAGAACACGCCCAGACCCAGCATCAGCAGACCGATCACGGCGAACCCGAGCAACGCGCGCGGCGCGATATTCATATTGCGTAAGGACATGGAGGCGGTTCCCAAGGCAGAGGAGGTGCCGCGATCCATGCGACGGAAGAAGACCTGCCTGCCTATCGGTCGTGACCGGCAAGTCTTGAGTCCGTAATGCAAAAATTGTGAGGCAGCTAACTAGTTTCCTGACCAGCGGTTGATCCAGGTCGGAACAAGGGCGGTGATATCCGGTCAACCTGAACCAGGCAAAAACCTTTTGAATCCGATATTTAATGGCGGGGGCGCAGGTTTTTCCTTATCGTGTGCGCCCTTTGCAACAACCCGAGATAGACGCATGTTGGAAACTTCCCTGAATCAACTCGAGCAACTGGTCAGCGACCTGATGCACAAGAACGCGCAACTGGCCGAGCACAACGCCAGCCTCAGCCAGGAATTGGCCCAGGCCAAGGAAGAGAACGACAGCCTGCAGTTGTCGCTGATGGAGCAGGAAGAGAAGCACGGCGCCACCGCCGCACGCATCCAGGCCCTGGTCGAGCGCGCCAGCGCCGGTGTCGTGAACGCATGAGACTGCAAGCGCAGCCGGTCAACGTCGTGTCCATCCTCGGCAACGACTATTCGCTGAAGGCCCCCGCGGGCCAGGAAGACACCCTGAACCAGGCCGTGCGCATGCTCAATGTCGCCCTGGCCGAGACCAAGCGCCAGTTCCCGACCCTGATCGGCGACAAGCTACTGGTGCTGGCCGCCCTGAACCTGTGCTCCAAGCAGATCGAACTGCAGCGTGAGCACGACCGCACCCTCGAGCGTACCCAGGCGCAGATCGACGCCACCGTCGATGCCATCAGCCGGACCATCG
>NZ_JAOCDM010000177.1 GCF_029840925.1 Pseudomonas sp. GD03858 | reverse complement strand
CCAAGCAGGTTGAACAACGGCGCGGTCCAACGCACCAGTGCCGCGCTGGCCTTGGCCGCCAAGGGTGTGTGGCAGCTCCAGCCCAGGGCCAGCACCGCCATCAGCAGGCCGCCGATATAGTCGTCCTGGCCCCAGTGGGCGCCGGCCACCAGGCGCGGCATCATGAACAGCAACGCCAATGCCCAGATCACCAGGTGTTGCGCCAGGCGGCGGCTGAAGAGGCTCATGAACAGCGCCCAGACCAGCAGCACCGAGGCATGGTCCCCGGGGAAACTCTGGCTGGAGCGGTCCTTGAGCTCCCACTTCGACTCCAGGTTCGGATAGAAGTCGCTCAGGTGCACGGCATTGTCGAACACCATCGATGGGCTGTTGTGCTGCCAGCCCATTGCGCTGACCCACTTGGAAAACAACGCGCGAACCACCACTAAGAGGAGTAGGGTGACCAGGAAGCCGAAAAACGCCTGGCGCACCTGGGTGGCCTTGAACACCCAATCGCCGCGGATCAGCAGCGACAGCATGATCAGGCCGACCAGGATGTCGAAGGGGCGCAGGCTGCCGACCGCCCAGATCGACCGCCAGACCAGGTTGTCGGCCAGTGGCGCATTGAGGCTGTGGAACAGCCACTCGTCGAAAGTCAGGCACAGGATCTGGCCAACGGGCCACAACCAGAAACACAGTAGTGCGATGGGCAGCAGGGTGCAGGCTGCCAAGGGTCCCCAGGACCACCTTGCTTGGAACAGTGGTCGATTATCCATAAAATACCTCGATCTCCAGCAGGAAATGAGCGCCTCGTGAGCGCTCTGCGACGGACCTTTCAGTCTCCTGTAATTATTTTGTAATCATTTTTAGAAAGCCAGACAACCATGAGCGACTTGCCAGATACCGATTTCACCCAACGCTTCCTGTTCGACGACCGCGACGTACGTGGCGAAATGGTCGTGCTCGAACACAGCTACGCCGAGGTGTTGGCCAAGCACGAATACCCGCAGCCGGTGAAGCATCTGCTGGGTGAGCTGATGGCCGCCGCGGCCTTGCTGGTTGGCACCCTGAAGTTCGATGGGCTGCTGGTCCTCCAGGCGCAGTCCCAGGGCCCGGTACCACTGCTGGCCATCGAGTACACCAGCGAACACGACATCCGCGGTCTGGCGCGCTACGAAGCCGAGCAGATCAAGGATGACGCGAGCCTTGCCGATCTGATGCCGGGCGGCCACCTGGTGCTGACCATCATTCCGGTCAACGGCCAGCGCTATCAGGGCACTGTCGAGCTGGACGGCAAGGATCTGTCGGAGTGCTTCACCAACTACTTCGTCATGTCGCAGCAGGTGAACACCTGCATCACCTTGGCCGCCGATGGCGTGCGCGCCCGTGGCCTGCTGGTGCAGCAGTTGCCGGCCGAGATCCACAAGGACAGCGAGGAGCGCGAGGAAAGCTGGGCTCACATCAAGGCCCTGGCCAACACCGTGAAGGCCGAGGAGCTGCTCGGTCTGGATAACGAAACCATGCTGCACCGCCTGTACCACGAAGACGCCGTGCGCTTGTTCGACATCCAGCCGCTACGCTTCAAGTGCAGCTGCTCGCGCGAGCGTTCCGGCAACGCCCTGGTGAGTCTCGGCGAGCATGATGCCAAGCAGTTGGTGGAAGAGTGTGGCGGCCAGGTCGAGATCGATTGCCAGTTCTGCAACGAACGCTATCTCTTCGATGCAAGCGATGTGGCGCAATTGTTTGCTGGCGGCGGCACCGAGGCGCCCTCGGAAACTCAGCACTGAAACGATTAACTACAGGAGAAACTCCTGTCGAATTGCGCAAAAGCGCGGTTCTGACAGGAGGGGCCTACTTTTTTTGGGCGTTTCTGGCATAATCCGGCCACTTTTTTCGCTGTAGTAGTTTTTTCAAGACAACTACAAAACGTTTGGAGCACTCGGCCTCGGGCCGGATGGGGTATCTCATGACGCAAGCCAACAACACCGTGTACACCGACCTGAGCGTCGATGACCTGGTAAAAGAAGCGCTGCAACGCGGTGAAGGCGTGCTGGCCGATACTGGCGCACTGGTGGTGGAAACCGGTCATCGCACCGGTCGTTCGCCGGCTGACCGTTTCATCGTCGAAGAACCGTCCACCCAGGACCAGATTGGCTGGGGCCCGATCAACCGCAAGTTCCCGGCCGACAAGTTCGATGCCCTGTGGGACCGCGTCGAGGCGTTCAACAACGCCCAGGATCACTTCGTTTCCTACGTTCACGTAGGCGCTGCGGCCGAGCACTACCTGCCGGTCAAGATGACCACCCAGACCGCCTGGCAGAACCTGTTCGGCCGTTGCCTGTTCATCAACCCCGAGCAGTACAACCCGGCTGGCCGTGGTGAGTGGCAGATCCTCAACGTCGCCAACTTCGAGTGCGTGCCTGAGCGTGACGGCACCAACTCCGATGGCTGCGTGATCATCAACTTCGCCCAGAAGAAGGTGCTGATCGCCGGCATGCGTTACGCCGGTGAAATGAAGAAAGCCATGTTCTCGGTGCAGAACTTCCTGCTGCCGGCCGCCGACGTGCTGCCGATGCACTGCGCCGCCAACATCGGCGAAGAGGGCGACGTGACCCTGTTCTTCGGCCTGTCCGGCACCGGCAAGACCACCCTGTCGGCCGACGAAAGCCGTTACCTGATCGGTGACGACGAGCACGGCTGGGGCGAAGGCGTGGTCTTCAACATCGAAGGCGGTTGCTACGCCAAGTGCATCGACCTGTCCGAGAAGAACGAGCCGGTCATCTGGAAAGCCATCAAGCACGGCGCGGTGCTGGAAAACGTCGTCATCGACGCCAACAAGCACGCCGACTACGCCGACGTGAGCCTGACCCAGAACAGCCGCGCGGCCTACCCACTGGAGCACGTCGAGAAGGTCTCGGCAGAGAACCTGGGCGGTGAGCCGAACGCGGTCATCTTCCTGACCTGCGACCTGACTGGCGTCCTGCCTCCGGTGTCGATCCTGAACAACGAGCAGGCGGCCTACCACTTCCTGTCCGGCTACACCGCGCTGGTCGGTTCCACCGAAATGGGTTCGGGCGGCGGCATCAAGTCGACCTTCTCCACCTGCTTCGGCGCACCGTTCTTCCCGCGTCCGGCCGGCGTCTACGCCGAGCTGCTGATCAAGCGCATCAAGGCGTTCGGCTCCAAGGTCTACCTGGTCAACACCGGCTGGACCGGCGGTGGCTACGGCGTTGGCAAGCGCTTCAGCATCCCGACCACCCGTGGCGTGATCGCGGCCATCCAGAGCGGCGCGCTGGTCGGTGCCGAGACCGAGCACCTGGACATCATCAACCTGGACGTGCCGAAGGCTGTTCCAGGCGTCGAGACCGAACTGCTCAACCCACGCAACACCTGGGCTGACAAGGCTGCCTACGACGAAGCCGCCAAGGGCCTGGCCGGCCTGTTCACCGAGAACTTCAAGAAGTTCGACGTTTCCGACGCCATCAAGGCTGCTGGTCCGCAGCTGTAAGTTTGCGATCGGTCTGAAAAAGCCGCCCCTCGGGGCGGCTTTTTCGTTCTCAAGGATCACCGCAGCCCTGTAGGAGCCAGCTTTGCTGGCGAACTGGCGCCGCTGTGCATGCCCCGCCAAGGCGATAGTCGATCCCCGCAGGGTGTGGGATGCTTCGGCAACTGCGAAAGACAGCCAAGGATGCCCCTCATGACCGAATCCCCGCAACGTGCCGCCTTCTCTCACTTTCACCCCATCCTCACCCGCCCGCAGGACAACGACCACAACGGTCACCTCGCCGGTTTCACCGTGCATGGCTTCTTTGAGACCGCCATCCAGGCATTTCTGGTAGAGCAGGCCGAACTGGACCTGCGCGACGGCGAGCTGGCCGGCTTCGTGGTCAGCTCGGCGGCGGATTTCTTCGCCCTGCCGGGATTTCCCGACGTGCTTGAGGTGGGCCTGGGCGTCACCCGCCTGGCCGGAAGCACGGTGGAGTACCGTCTGGCACTGTTCCGCCCGGGGGAAGCCGAGGCTTGCGCGGCGGGCACTGTGGTCCAGGTGTTTATCGAGCGGGTCTCAGGGCGACCGGCGGCGCTGCCCGAGGCCCTGCAACTGATCCTCGCCGGGCTGTCGCTCAATCGTTGAGGCGGATGATGCCTTCGCGCACGGCGAACAGCACCAGGCCGGGCACGTCGTGGATCTGCAGGCGGTGCATGATCTGCGAGCGGTGCGCCTCGATGGTCTTGATGCTCAGGCCCAGGCCTTCGGCGATGGAGCGGGTGGTCTCGCCGCGGGCGATCAGGCGCAGGATCTCCAGCTGGCGGGTGGTCAGTGGTGGCGTCTGGGCCTGACTGGCAACACGCTTGCGACTGTGCTTGAGCGCTTGGCCGATGACCATCGGCAGCACCGCCGACGACAGGTACTGACCGCCACCGCGCAGGGCCTGCAGGGCCTGTTCCAGTTCGCTCACCGTGGCGTTCTTGAGCAGGAACCCGTGGGCGCCGAGTTGCAGGCAGCTCATCACATGATCCAGCTCCGAGCGCGGCGAGAACATCAGCACGCGGCTGGCGGGCGCGCGGATGAACAGCTCCTGCAGGGCCTGCTGGCTGTCCAGCTCGCCGCTCATGTCGAGCACCACGATGTCTGGCTTGAGTTTTTCCGCCAGGCTCACGGCCGTCATGGCGTCGCCGGTGTCGCCTACCACGACGAAGTCTTTCTTCTGTTCGAGCAAGGCACGCAGGCCGGCACGGAAGAGCGGCGAGTGGTCGGCAAGCAGGATTCGGCAAGGCATGAATAAGGGCCTGTTTCGCAAGGGAAGGTGGGCGGCAGGCCTGCTCGTTCCGAAAGCGTACTGCCGCGCGGGTGCGCGATCAGTCCCTGTCTGCCGGTTGGCGCGGCAGTGCCTCTCATCATAGGCGTTCGAACACCGATGGCAGTAGCGGCCGCAGGGGCAGGCCGAGTGCGTGGATGCTTTCGCTGTGGCCGATGATCAGCAGGCCGCCGGGGCGCAGGTGCGCCAGCAGACGCTGGAGCACTTCGAGCCTGTAGCGCGGCGCCAGGCTCGACAGCAGGTTGCGCAACAGGATGACGTCGAAGCTGCCAAGATGTTCAGGCAGCGGGCGGATCAGGTTGATCGCCTCGAAGCGTACCTGCTTGCGCAAGGCTGGCGCGACCTGTAGTCGGCCGGCCATCTCACCGACACCGCACAGGCAGTGACGGCTCAGCCAGCTTTCGGGAAAATAGCGGGCCTGGGCGATGTCGTAGATGCCAGCGTCGGCGCTTTCCAGCACTTGCCGGTCGAAGTCGCTGGCCAGCACTTGCCAGCCCGGATGGCGGGCATGCTCGGCGGCGACCATGGCCAGACTCCAGGCTTCTTCCCCGGTGGCGCAAGCCGCGCTCCACAGACGGGCGGGACGGTCGAGTTCGGCCAGCCAGCGAGACAGGCATTCGAAATGACGATGTTCGCGGAAGAAGTAGCTGTCGCGTGCCACCAGCAGACGCAGCAACTGTTCGTGCTCGTCTGCGCCCCGGGGCGTGTCGAGCAGCGCGAGGTAGTGCTCGAAGTCCGTCAGCTGCAAGGCCTTGAGCCGCTTGTGCAGGCGCATGGCGACGACGCTACGGCGGTCATCGGCCAGTTGGATGCCCGTGGCCAACATGACCCGCTGGCGAATGCTCGCGAAGCAGGCTTCGCTGAGCAGGGGCGGGCGACGGCTGGGCATCCTTCAGCCCTCCCTGCCTCGGAGTGAACAGAAGGGGTGGGTGATGATCGCGCGCATTCCCTGCGTCCTGTGCATGGTCGAGACGGCGATGATAACTAGTGGCCAGTAGCCTCCATATCGGGGCCGCCCCTAATCCTTCGGTGCGTACGCAAACGAAAAGGCCCTGCCGGTGAGGGCAGGGCCTTAGGCGTCAGGCGCAAGCCTGGCGATCAGTCGCGCCAGTGGCGCTTGTGCTTGCGGTGCCCGTAGTGGTGGCCGCGGTCGTAGTGACGACGGTCATCGTAGTCGCGACGGTAGCGGCGCGAATCACGGCGTTCGTCCTCATCGGCCTTGTTGCCCATGTAGTTGCCGAGCGCGCCACCGGCGCCGCCGCCTGCCGCCGCACCGATGTAGCTGCCGGTGGTGCCGCCCACGGAGCGACCGACGACGTTGCCGCCCGCCGCGCCCAGCGCGCCACCGATGGCGGCTTCGCCACGCTGGCGCTTGTCGGCACCCAGGGCACCGCCGGCCGCGCCGCCCAAGCCGGCACCGATGGCGCCGCCGGTGCTACCACCGATGGAGTTGCCCACCACGGAGCCCAGTACCCCACCCAATGCGCCGCCAATGCCGGCTTCGGTGGTGCCGCCTGCCATGGCAACGCCGCTGAGCAGACCGAAAGACAACAACAGAATCGAGGAGTACTTCTTCATCAAGAGAGCCTCAGAGGGATGACGAGGCGGAATTTGAGGCTCGCCGAGGCGGCTGGCAATCGGAATCCGACGAGTAGCACGAGTTGTACACAATTCTCTAACTTATTGAATTATGTGTGAAACTTTCTCGATTTTCGGCTGTCTGAGGTATTTATGACGAAGCCCTGAACCGTTGCGGAACAGGGCTTTTTTGTGGGCAGTTGCTCGGTATCTGCGCTTGCCCTGTAGGAGCGGCCTTGTGTCGCGAAAGGGG
>NZ_JAOCDM010000176.1 GCF_029840925.1 Pseudomonas sp. GD03858 | reverse complement strand
CGCTCGGCCGGCGCCGAACTCAGCTCGAACGGGCTGCTACTGCGCCGCTGATTGCGGTCTTCACGCGGCGTGGCACCGAAGAAGTTGCGGTACGCGCTGGAGAAATGCGGCCCGGAGGAGAACCCGCAGGACAGGCCGATCTGGATGATCGACTTGCTGGTCTGCATCAGCATCTGCCGCGCCTTGTTCAGACGCAGCTCCAGGTAATACTGGCTGGGCACGCGATTGAGGTACTGCTTGAAGATCCGCTCCAACTGACGACGCGAAACACACACATGCTGGGCGATCTCGTCGGTGGTCAGCGGCTCTTCGATATTGGCCTCCATCAGCAGCACCGCCTGGGTGAGCTTGGGATGGCTGGAGCCCAGGCGATTCTGCAGCGGGATGCGCTGGCGCTCGCCACCCTCGCGAATGCGCTCGACCACCAGCTCCTCCGACACCGCCCCGGCAAGTTCCGCGCCATGATCCCGGGCCAGCACGGCCAGCAGCAGGTCGGTCACCGCCATGCCGCCGCACGCGGTCAGCCGATCACGATCCCAGTCGAACAGATGGCTGGTGGCGATCACCTTGGGGAAGCGCTCGGCAAAGTCGTCCTGCCAACGCCAGTGCACCGCGGCACGGTAGCCATCGAGCAGGCCCAGCGCCGCCAGCGGGTACACCCCAGCGGACAACCCGCCGATCATGCAACCGCCGCGCGCCAGCTGCTTGAGCGCGGCCGACAGCGCGGAACCGACCGCCGCAGGCGGCTCGTCGGCCAGCAGGAACAGCTTGTGACACCCTTCCAGGCGACCGCTCCACGGCTCGCCCGGCAGGCGCCAGGCACTCTCCTGCCCGGCCTCGGCCTGCAGGTAGGTCAGCTCGTAGACCACATCCGGATGGACCCGCTGAGCCACCTGCAACACCTCGTCCGCCAGCGCCAGAGTCAGCGGCTTGGTGCCGGGCCAGATGAGAAATCCGATTCGCTGGGTGGTCATAGGGCGTGGTCCGAAACCTGGGAAGGGAGGTTAGCGCTTGTGGCGCCGGGGGCAGGCTGCATGCGTTGCGCAGCATGCCCCATCCTGGTGCAAAAGTGCAGCGATTACTTGAGGCTGCCGGAGAGGAACTGCTGCAGGCGCTCCGATTGCGGATTGGCCAGCACCTCGCGCGGGCAGCCCCGCTCCTCGACCAGGCCCTTGTGCAGGAACACCAACTGGTTGGAGACTTCACGGGCGAAGCCCATCTCGTGGGTGACCACGACCATGGTGCGCCCCTCCTGGGCCAGCGACTGCATCACTTTGAGCACATCGCCCACCAGCTCCGGGTCGAGCGCCGAAGTCGGCTCGTCGAACAGCATCACCTCAGGCTCCATCGCCAGGGCGCGGGCGATGGCCACGCGCTGCTGCTCGCCGCCGGACATGTGCCCGGGGAAAGCGTCCTTGCGATGCGCCACGCCCACCTTGGCCAGGTAATGCTCGGCCTTCTCCAGCGCCTCTTTCTTGTTCACGCCCAGCACATGCACCGGTGCCTCGATGATGTTCTCCAGCGCGGTCATGTGCGACCACAGGTTGAAGTGCTGGAACACCATCGACAGGCGCGAGCGCATGCGCTGCAGCTGCTTCGGATCGGCCGCCTTGAGCGCGCCGTCCTTGCCGGCGACCAGCTTGAGCTCTTCGTTGTTGAGCAGGATCTTGCCCGCGTGCGGCTGCTCCAGCAGGTTGATGCAGCGCAGGAAGGTCGATTTGCCCGAGCCGCTGGAGCCGATGATGCTGATCACGTCGCCTGCCTTGGCTTCGAGGGAGACGCCCTTGAGCACCTCGTGGCTGCCGTAGCGCTTGTGCAGGTCTTGGATTTGGAGTTTGTACATGCTGTCGGATCTCACAGAGCGGTCAGTGCTTGCGCGGCGCCAGGTAGCCGAGCCAGCGGCGTTCGGCCATCTTGAACAGGCGCACGAGGATGAAGGTCAGGCACAGGTAGAACACGCCCGCCGTGATGTAGGCCTCGAAAGGCAGGTAGTACTGGGCGTTGACCGTGCGCGCGGCACCGGTGATGTCGATCAGGGTGACGATCGACGCCAGGCTGGTGGTCTGCAGCATCATGATCACTTCGTTGCTGTACTGCGGCAGCGCCCGGCGCAGCGCGGATGGCAGCAGGATGCGGCGATACATCTTCATGCGTGACATGCCGATGGCCTTGGCCGCCTCGATCTCGCCATGGGGCGTGGCCTTGAGGCTGCCGGCGATGATCTCGGCAGTATAGGCGCTGGTGTTGATGGCGAAGGCCAGGCAAGCACAGAAGGTCGCGCTGGACAGCCATGGCCAGAAGATGCTTTCGCGCACCGCCTCGAACTGGGCCAGCCCGTAGTAGATCAGGAACAGCTGCACCAGCATCGGCGTGCCGCGGATCACGTAGGTGTACAGCCAGGCGGACATGTTCACCAGCGGCTGCTTCGAGACCCGCATCAGGCCCAGCGGCACGGCCGCCAGCAGGCCGAAGAACAGCGACAGCGCCAGCAGCTTGAGGGTGGTCAGCAAGCCGCCGAGGTACAGCGGCATGGCCTCCCAGATGACGTTGTAGTCGAAGATCATAGTTCAGCCGCCTTGACGCCCACCGAGTAGCGCTTCTCGAGATACTTCAGCGCCAGCAGCGAGACACTGGTCAGCACCAGGTACAACGCCGCCACCGCGAGGAAGAAGGTAAAGGGTTCGCGGGTG
This sequence comes from Pseudomonas sp. GD03858, assembly GCF_029840925.1. Taxonomy (GTDB): domain Bacteria; phylum Pseudomonadota; class Gammaproteobacteria; order Pseudomonadales; family Pseudomonadaceae; genus Aquipseudomonas. The sequence continues at coordinate 4,563 of NZ_JAOCDM010000176.1, read as the reverse complement.
GCGTCCGCCGCCTGCTTTGCCTTGAACATCATGTCCTGCAGGCCGACCACCGAAATCAACGCGGTGGCCTTGGTCAGCACCAGCCAGTTGTTGGTGAAGCCCGGGATCGCCAGGCGGATCATCTGCGGCACCATGATCCGGAAGAACACCTGGAAGCCGCTCATGCCATAGGCGGCGCCCGCCTCGGCCTGCCCCTTGGGAATGCCCAGGAACGCACCACGGAAGGTTTCCGACAGATAGGCGCCGAAGATGAACCCCAGGGTGCCGATGCCGGCGATCAATGGGTTCAGGTCGATGTAGTCGTCATAGCCGAGCAGCGGCGCTACCCGGTTGATGATGTCCTGGCCGCCGTAGAAGATCAGCAGGATCAGGACCAGATCGGGGATACCGCGGATCACCGTGGAATACAGGTCCCCCAGCCAGGCCAGCCAGCGCACCGGCGACAAGCGCAGCGCCACGCCGATCAGGCCGAGGACGATGGCCAGGGCCATCGACGACAGGGCGAGCTGCAGCGTCAGCCACGCTCCGTCGAGGATGACTGCCCCATAGCCTTTCAACATGATTCGGATTCCTCAGGGCTTGGGAATGAAAAATGGTGCAAACCTCAGAGATTCTGCTGTTTGCACCATTGCACAGGTGAAACTCGATGGCTTACTTCGAGTCTGGACCGTAGATGTCGAAGTTGAAGTACTTCTTCTCGATCTCTTTGTATTTGCCGTTGGCGCGAATCGCGTCGATGGCCGCGTTGATGCGCTCGGCATTGGCCTTGTCGCCCTTACGCACGGCGATACCGACGCCATCACCGAAGTACTTCACGTCAGTGAACGATGGACCGACGAACGCGAAGCCCTTGCCAGCGTCGGTCTTCAGGAAACCATCTTCGAGCAGGGTGGCATCGGCCACGGTACCGTCCAAGCGGCCAGCAGCGACGTCCAGGTAGATCTCGTTCTGGGTGCCGTACGGCACGACGGTGGCGCCTTTCGGGGCAAAGACTTCCTTGGCGAAGCGATCGTGGATCGAGCCGCGCTGCACGCCGATCTTCTTGCCCTTGAGTTCGTCCAGGCTCTCGCTGACGACGGTGCCGTCCTTCATCACCAGGCGCGCCGGGGTCAGGTAGTAGCGCTTGGTGAAGTCGACCGATTTCTTGCGGTCTTCAGTGATCGACATGGACGACAGGATGGCGTCGATCTTGCGCACCTTCAGCGCCGGGATCAGGCCATCGAATTCCTGCTCGACCCAGGTGCACTTGGCTTTCATCTCTTCGCACAGGGCGTTGCCGATGTCGTAGTCGAAGCCGGCGAGGCTGCCATCGGGTTGCTTGAAGGCGAAGGGTGGGTAGGCGGCCTCGATACCGATCTTCAACGGCTTCTCATCGGCCTGCGATACCAGGGAAAACACGGAAAGCGCCAGGGCGCCAAGCAGTGCGAGCTTCTTCATCAGGTAACTCCATCGGTACGGGGCAATACAAGGCAGTTGTAACGGCTGCCCGATATGCGAATGGGTACAACGCGAGCCGCGCAGGTTTCGACCAAGGTCGCAGACCACGAGCGAGTGAGTGGCATTTTAACGACAGCCCGGTAGTCGATATTTCTTCAAAGCGACAACTAATTACAGAAGCGCCAGGAACCGCGGCGGGCGATATTGACAGCTCCTGCGAGATATGCAAGAGCAAAAGAGAAATAACCCATACCTCAAGCAATAAGCGGGCCTATTATTGGCAAAGCCTTGTATTCCGGCAAGCGCAGCGTGCAACCCTGCATGAAATGCTCACAGAATCGCCCCAGATTGGCACATGAATGTTTCTGGAAGCCCCGCTTTTGTGCGAATTCGGTGACAGCGGAGGTTACCGATGAATGTCGGAGTAACAGCCCGTACCCACAAGCAAAAACCCCGCCGATTGCTCGACGGGGTTTCTGCTGATGACCTCGGGTGCCTCCGGATGATCAGGCGGTAGCGAGGCTCATCGCCTTGTGGGTGTCGATCAGGTGCTGCACCACGCCCGGGTCGGCCAGGGTGGAGATATCACCCAGCGCATCGTACTCGCCGGTGGCGATCTTGCGCAGGATACGGCGCATGATCTTGCCCGAACGGGTCTTCGGCAGCCCCGGCGCCCACTGGATCACGTCCGGCGAAGCGATCGGGCCGATTTCCTTGCGTACCCAGTTCTTCAGCTCCAGGCGCAGCTGCTCGTTCGACTCCTCACCGGCATTGAGGGTGACATAGACATAGATGCCCTGCCCCTTGATGTCATGCGGCACCCCCACCACCGCCGCCTCGGCGACTTTCGGGTGCGCCACCATCGCGCTCTCGATCTCGGCGGTACCCATGCGGTGCCCGGAGACGTTGAGCACATCATCGACGCGCCCAGTGATCCAGTAGTAGCCATCCTCGTCGCGACGAGCACCGTCACCGGTGAAGTACATGCCACGGAAGGTCTTGAAGTAGGTGTCGACGAAGCGGTCATGGTCGCCGTACAGCGAGCGCGACTGGCCTGGCCAGGAGTCGAGGATCACCAGGTTGCCTTCGGCGGCGCCTTCAATAAGGTTACCCAGGTTATCCACCAACGCCGGCACCACGCCGAAGAATGGACGGGTCGCGGACCCTGGCTTCAGCGCGGTGGCGCCCGGCAGCGGGCTGATCAGCACACCACCCGTCTCCGTCTGCCACCAGGTATCGACGATCGGGCAACGCTCCTTGCCGACGGTCTTGTAGTACCAGTTCCAGGCCTCGGGGTTGATCGGCTCGCCCACCGAGCCCAGCAGGCGCAGGCTGGAGCCATCGGCACCGGCCACCGCCGCCTCGCCTTCGGCCATCATGGCGCGAATGGCGGTCGGCGCGGTGTAGAGGATGTTGACCTTGTGCTTGTCGACGATCTTCGACACCCGGGTGATGTCCGGATAGTTCGGCACGCCTTCGAACAGCAGCGTGGTGGCGCCGTTGGCCAGCGGGCCATAGACGATGTAGCTGTGGCCGGTGACCCAGCCCACGTCGGCGGTGCACCAGTAGACCTCGCCCGGGCGGTAGTCGAACACGCGCTCATGGGTCAGCGCGGCATACACCAGATAACCGCCGGTGGTGTGCAGCACGCCCTTGGGCTTGCCGGTGGAACCGGAGGTATAGAGGATGAACAGCGCCTCCTCGGCGCCCATCTCTTTCGGCGCGCAGTGGCTGGAGGCAACCTTCATCAGGTCTTCGTACCAGATATCACGATGCTGGTGCCAGGCGATGTCGCCACCGGTGCGCTTGCACACGATGATCTTCTGCACGCTGTTGGTTTCAGGGTTGGTCAGGGCCAGGTCGACGTTGGCCTTGAGCGGGGTGCGACGGCCACCGCGCAGCCCCTCGTCGGCGGTGATCACCACTTTCGACTTGCAGTCGATGATGCGACCGGCCAGCGCCTCCGGCGAGAAGCCGCCGAACACCACCGAGTGGATCGCACCGATGCGGGCACAGGCCAGCATGGCGACCACGGCCTCGGGGATCATCGGCATGTAGATGGTCACCACGTCGCCACGGTGCACGTCCTGGCCACGCAGGGCGTTGGCGAACTTGCAGACCTGCTCGTGAAGCTCGCGGTAGGTGATGTTGCGATGTTCGGAAGGGTCGTCGCCTTCCCAAATGATCGCCAGCTGGTCGCCGCGCTCTGCAAGATGGCGGTCCAGGCAGTTATAGGAAACGTTCAGAGTGCCGTCGGCGAACCACTTGATATCGACATGGTGGTCGTCGAACGAGGTCTGCTTGACCTTGGTGAAGGGCTTGATCCAGTCCAGACGCTGGGCCTGCTCGCGCCAGAAGCCGTCCGGGTTGATCACCGATTGCTGGTACATGGCCTTGTAGGTGGCCTCGTCGGTCAGGGTACTGGCCGCAACCTCGGGACGAACGGGATACAGTGGAGCCGCACTCATCTGTGTTACCTCGGTGTAATAGTTGTTTTTGTATATGGAACCGTTTGTAACTGTACCAGAGCGGCAAAGGCCATTCGACGTTGGTAGTAACGCGACGAAGCGGCACTTCACCACGCCACCACGATCGCTCTAGCTCGTGGCTTTCGACCACGCAGACAAGAAAAAACGCACGCCGGCGAAGGGATTGTTACAGATTCTGTCAAAAGACTTTATCAAAACCCCCTCTGTTTCAGCCCCGGCCACCCCCATAAAATTCACCTCGCCAGCAACGGCAACGCGATTAACTTGGTAACAGCCCCCACGAAGGCAACGTTAATTCGCACCCCATCCTGATAGTTGAAACTTGCTGTACTCGCGGCGCCAAAAGCGCCGCGTGCCCCCTCACGACCTTAGACAGGTAAATTGAAAATGAAAGCTTTACTGGTATTGGTACTTGGCGGTTTTTGCGGCGCGGCATTGGCCAGCGAAGCAAAAGATGTCGAGCAGATTCCGGTTGAACAGTACAGTTACTCGCAGCACCTGGACATCGCCCGCGTCATTTCCATGAGCGAAGTGCCGAACGTCTGCGAAGTAGTGCCGGCGCGCATGACCTATGAGGACTCCCAGGGCCAGAAGCACATTCTCGAATACCGCGTGATGGGGAACGGCTGCTCCAACG
>NZ_JAOCDM010000175.1 GCF_029840925.1 Pseudomonas sp. GD03858 | reverse complement strand
CGTCCTTCCAGTATTCGCGTTTGAGCAAGTAGGCGAACACGAAGAAGAAAGCCAGGTACAGCAACACATAGGTACCGATGCGCTGGCTTTCCAGTTTGACCGGGTTGGCCGAATAGGCCAGGAAGGTCACCAGGTTCTTGACCTTCTCGTCGAACTGCTCGGCCGTCAGGGTACCGGATTTCTCCTCCACGGTCAGCTGATCGCACGCTTCATGGGTCAGTGGGCTGCCGGTCAGCGGGTCGAACTGCTTCTTGCCGTCGACCTCGGTCTGCACCTGCTTGCAACCGATGACCTGGTTGCCCTGCAGGCCAACCAGCACGTTAGGCATGCCGACGTTGGGGAAGACCTTGTTGTTCACCCCGTATGGCCGCGCCTTGTCCTCGTAGAAGCTGCGCAGGTAGGTGTACAGCCAGTCGTTGCCACGCACCCGGGCGACCAGGGTTAGATCGGGCGGCGCCGCGCCGAACCAGGTCTTGGCGTCGTTGGGCTGCATGCCGATCTTCATGTGGTCGCCGATCTTGGCGCCGGTGAACACCAGGTTTTCGAGCATCAGCTCGTGAGGGATGCCCAGGTCGTCGGCGACGCGCTCGTAACGCTGGAACTTGGCGCTGTGGCAACCCATGCAATAGTTGGCGAACGTCCGCGCGCCATCCTGCATCGCGGCCTTGTCGGTCAGGTCGATATCGACCTTGTCCAGCTCCAGGCCATGCTCGGCGGCGAAGGAAAGGCCAGGCATCAGTGCCAGCAAGCATACTGCAATAAACTTTTTCATCAGCCAGTCACCCTTTCCGGAACCGGTTTGGTCTTCTCGAGCCTTGTGTAGAACGGCATCAGCAGGAAGTAGGCGAAGTACAACACCGTGCACACCTGCGACAGCAAGGTACGCCCCGGGGTTGGCGCCAGCACGCCGAGCACGCCGAGGATGACGAAGGCCACGCAGAACACCAGCAGGAAGATCTTGCTCAGCCAACCCTTGTAGCGCATGGAGCGCACGGGGCTGCGGTCGAGCCAGGGCAACACGAACAGCACGGCGATCGCCGCGCCCATGGCGATGACCCCTAACAGCTTGTCAGGCACCGCGCGCAGGATCGCGTAGAACGGCGTGAAGTACCATACAGGGGCGATGTGCTCAGGCGTCTTGAAAGCGTTGGCCTGCTCGAAGTTCGGTTTTTCCAGGAAGTAGCCGCCCATTTCCGGGAAGAAGAACACCACGGCGCAGAACACGAAGAGGAAGACCACCACGCCGACGATGTCCTTGACGGTGTAGTACGGGTGGAATGGAATGCCATCCAGCGGGATGCCGTTCTCATCCTTTTTCTTCTTGATGTCCACGCCATCGGGGTTGTTCGAGCCGACTTCGTGCAGGGCCAGGATGTGCAGCACCACCAGGCCGAGGATCACGATCGGCAGGGCCACCACATGCAAGGCGAAGAAGCGGTTCAGGGTGATGCCGGAAATCAGGTAGTCACCACGGATCCACTGGGTCAGGTCATCACCGATGACCGGGATCGCACCGAACAGCGAGATGATCACCTGGGCGCCCCAGTAGGACATCTGCCCCCACGGCAGCAGGTAGCCCATGAAGGCTTCGGCCATCAGCGCCAGGTAGATCAGCATGCCGAACAGCCAGACCAGCTCGCGTGGCTTCTGGTAGGAGCCGTAGAGCAGCCCGCGGAACATGTGCAGGTAGACGACGATGAAGAATGCCGAGGCGCCGGTGGAGTGCAGGTAGCGCAAGATCCAACCATACTCGACGTCGCGCATGATGTACTCGACCGAGGCGAAGGCCTCTTCCGCCGAGGGGGTGAAACTCATGGTCAGCCACACGCCGGTGACGATCTGGTTGACCAGCACCAGCAGTGCCAGGGAGCCGAAGAAGTACAGGAAGTTGAAGTTCTTGGGCGCGTAATACTTGCTCAGATGGTCTTCCCACATCTTCGTCGCGGGGAAGCGCGCATCGATCCACTCCATGAACTTGCTCATCATGCGTTCTCCTGATCGACGCCGATGACGATGATGTCGTCCGACTCGTACGAGTGCGGTGGCACTGGCAGGTTGAGAGGCGCTGGCTGGGACTTGTAGACGCGACCGGCCAGGTCGTAGTGGGAGCCGTGGCACGGGCAGAAATAACCGCCCACCCATTTCGGACCGAGGTCGGCCGGCGCCACTTCAGGACGGAAGGTAGGCGAGCAACCCAGGTGGGTACACAGGCCGACCAGAATGAGAATCTCGGGCTTGATCGAGCGAACCTCGGGGTTGACATAGGTCGGCTGCACCGACGCCTTGGACTGCGGGTCGGACAGGTCGCCTTCGATCTTTTTCAGATTGGCGAGGATCTCGTCCGTTCGCCGTACGATGAATACCGGTTGCCCCCGCCACTCGGCCACCATCTGTTGCCCGGGCTCGACCTTGGCAATGTTGACCTTCACCGGCGCCCCCGCGGCTTTCGCCTTGGCGCTGGGAAACCATGACCCCACGAACGGTACCGCAGCCCCCACTGCTCCCGCTGCCCCGACCACGGATGTCGCGGCTACGAGGAAGCGGCGCCGGCCTGCGTTGACGCCGTCATTGCTCATTCAGTCCTCTCCCATCAGCTTGCTTGGCCTGTTTGAACAGGCATCTACTTAGGTATGTCTGTGGCACCAAAATTTGGTCGTCATGGTAAGAAACAAATCCACACACTGACAAGGTGATTACCCGCTCGTCGGGCCACAACCCTCGCTTTGCTTGATCTGTGTCTATGCGACAAACGGCCACGGACTGACAGAGAGGTTAGTTCAAGACATAAAAAAAGCCCGGTTCCAAAAAGGAACCGGGCTTCTCTCGACTGCCGAAGCGGTATTAACGCTTGGAGTACTGAGGACGCTTACGCGCTTTACGCAGACCCACTTTCTTACGCTCAACTTCACGAGCGTCGCGGGTGACGTAGCCAGCACGACGCAGAGCGCCACGCAGGGTTTCGTCGTATTCCATCAGAGCGCGGGTGATACCGTGGCGGATCGCACCGGCCTGACCGCTGACACCACCACCGGAAACGGTGACGTAGATGTCGAACTTCTCAACGGTCTCGGTCAGTTCCAGCGGCTGGCGAACAACCATGCGAGCGGTTTCGCGGCCGAAGAACACGTCCAGGGAACGGTTGTTGATGGAGATGTTGCCAGTGCCCGGACGCAGGAAAACGCGTGCGGTTGCGGTCTTGCGACGGCCAGTGCCGTAGTTTTGAGTCGCCGACATAATGAACTATCCCGTTAGATCTTCAGTTCTTGAGGCTGCTGAGCAGTGTGTGGGTGAGCAGCACCCGCGTACACTTTCAGCTTGCGGTACATGTCGCGACCCAGCGGGTTCTTCGGCAGCATGCCTTTGACCGCGGTTTCGATAACACGCTCAGGGGCCTTGGCGATCAACTTCTCGAAGTTGATTTCCTTGATGCCGCCCGGGAAGCCGGAGTGGGAGTAGTACATCTTGTCGGAAGACTTGGCACCAGTCACACGGACTTGCTCAGCGTTGATGACGACGATGTAGTCGCCGGTGTCAACGTGAGGGGTGTATTCTGGCTTGTGCTTGCCACGCAGGCGGCTAGCGATTTCGGTAGCCAGACGACCCAGGGTCTGACCAGCGGCGTCGACTACGAACCACTCGCGCTTTACTGTTTCCGGTTTAGCAGTAAAAGTTTTCATTCTCTAAAGCCTCAGAGGCCGCCCAGCGAAAAAATAGACGGCGAATCTTACTGGATAGTGCACAGCTTGCCAAGGGCAAGCGCGCAGCCGAACGCTGACGCTTTTGGGGGCTCGGGTCGGGCACGCCAATGTTCGACAAAGGTTCTTCAGTCATGGTGGTGCATCACTTCCGCCACGCGAAGAGCTGCAGAATTATCCAGATTGCGCAAGAAATTTCAACCTGCTTTTATGGGCTTCTTTGCCTGGAGCGATTTTTTGATGGAATACCGCAAGCTTGGCCGTACCGACCTCAACGTCAGCGCCCTGTGCCTGGGCACCATGACCTGGGGCGAGCAGAACACCCAGGACGAGGCTTTTGACCAGATCGCCCTGGCCAAGGCCAGCGGCATCAACTTCATCGACACCGCCGAGATGTACCCGGTGCCGCCGCGCCCGGAGACCTACGCCGCCACCGAACGCATCATCGGCAACTGGTTCGCCGCCAACGGCGACCGTGACGACTGGGTCCTGGCCAGCAAGGTCGCCGGCCCCGGCAACGGCATCAGCCATATCCGCGACGGCCAGCTCAAGCACAACCGCCAGCACATCGTCGCCGCGCTGGACGAGAGCCTCAAGCGCCTGCAGACCGACCGCATCGACCTGTACCAGCTGCACTGGCCCGAGCGCAGCACCAACTTCTTCGGCAAGCTCGGCTACCAGCACCTGCCCCAGGACCTGTTCACCCCGCTGGAGGAAACCCTGGAAGTACTCGACGAACAGGTCCGCGCCGGCAAGATCCGCCACATAGGCCTGTCCAACGAAACGCCATGGGGCACCATGAAGTTCCTGCACCTGGCCGAAAGCCGCGGCTGGCCACGGGCGGTGTCGATCCAGAACCCCTACAACCTGCTCAACCGCAGCTTCGAGGTAGGCCTGGCGGAAGTGGCCATTCGCGAGCAATGCGGCCTGCTGGCCTATTCGCCGCTGGCGTTCGGCATGCTTTCGGGCAAGTACGAGAACGGTGCCCGCCCGGACAACGCCCGCCTGACCCTGTTCAGCCGCTTTGCCCGCTATTCCAACCCGCAGACCGTGGCGGCCTGCAGCCGCTATGTGCAACTGGCCCGCGACCACGGCATGGATCCGGCGCAGATGGCGCTGGCGTTCGTCACCCGCCAGCCGTTCGTGACCAGCAATATCATCGGCGCGACGAACCTTGAGCAGCTGCGCAGCGATATCGACAGCCAGGCGCTGAACCTGGGCGACGAACTGCTGGCGGCGATCGAGGCGGTGCATCAGGAGCAGCCGAACCCGGCGCCTTGAGCGCAGCTGCAAGCCTCAAGAAGAACAGCTTGCTTTTTCTTGCTGCTTGCAGCTTAAGGCTTGCAGCTTGATGAGAAAAATAAGACGATCCAGCCGGTGATTGACCACTATCCCATATAAGAACAATGACAATGATGTTTACCCAACCCTCCGCGTCCCTGCGGCGCGTCAGCATCCTGGCCATTGACAAGGTGTTCGCTTCGACACTGATGCAGGCCAAGGACTTCTTCCACTTGGCCAGCCTGCGCTACAGCAAGCAGCTGGGCCTGGGCCTGCAGCCGATGTTCGAGATCGGCCTGGTGAGCCCGGACGGCTTGCCCGTGGACAGTTTCAGCAACGTGCAGCTGCCGGTCGACAGCGGCCTGAACGACGCCGATGTGATCATCCTTCCGGCCTTCTGGGACGACTTCGACAACCTGCTGCAACGCTACCCCCAGGTCCTGCCCTGGCTGCGCGAGCAGCATGCCCGCGGCGCGGTGCTGTGCGCCGAGGCCAGTGGTGTGTTCTGGTTGGCCGAATCCGGCCTGCTCGACGGCAAGGAGGCGACCACCTACTGGCGCTTCTTCGCCAGCTTCGCCGAGCGCTTTCCGAAGATCCGCCTGAACCAGGACAAGCACCTGACCGACGCCGACAATCTGTACTGCGCCGGCGGCACCACCTCGGCCTGCGACCTGTACATCTACCTGATCGAGCGTTTCTGCGGCGCCAACGTGGCCCGCGCCGTGGCCCGCGACATCCTCTACGAGGTGCAGCGCAGCTACACGCCGGGGCGCATGGGCTTCGGCGGCCAGAAGCTGCATCAGGACCTGATCATCCTGCAGATCCAGCACTGGCTCGAGGAGCACTTCGCCGACAAGTTCCGCTTCGAGGACGTGGCGCGCAACCATGGCATGAGCATCCGCAACTTCATGCGCAGGTTCCAGAGCGCCACCGGCGACAAGCCGCTGCACTACTTGCAGCGCCTGCGCATCGAGACCGCCAAGGGGCTGCTGTCGAGCACGCGCAAGAGCATCAAGACCATCAGCTACGAGGTGGGGTACGACGACGCGAGCTTCTTCGCTCGGTTGTTCCGCCAGCATACGGAGCTGTCGCCGAACCAGTATCGGCAGCAGTTCATGCAGGAGGCCTGAAGGTAGCTGCAAGCGTCAAGCTGCAAGCCACAAGAAAAAGCCAGAGCAGTACGCGATCTGCTCTGGCTTTTTCTTGTGGCTTGCAGCTTGACGCTTGCCACTGCCCTCAGGGCTTGTGCGCCCGCGACAGGAACTCGTGGGACTGCATTTCCAGCAACCGGCTCAGGGTGCGCTGGAACTCGAAGCTCAGACGCCCGCCAGTGTACAGATCCTTCAACTCCACTTGCGCCGAGATGATCAGCTTCACGTTACGGTCGTAGAACTCGTCGACCATGTTGATGAAACGGCGGGCGATATCGTCGGTGGTCACGCCCATCTGCTCGACATTGCTCAGCAGCACGGCGTGGAAGATCTTGCCCAGCTCGATGTAGTCGTTCTGGCTGCGCGGCCCGTCGCACAGGGCACGGAAATCGAACCAGGCGACATCGTCGCAGGTGCGCAGGGCGTGGATCGGGCGGTTCTCGATCATCAGCACGTCGTTCTCGACGGCCTGGGTGCACTCCGGCGTCAGCGCCTTGAAGCTGGCACGCATGCTTTCATGCGCCGCCTCGTTGAGCGGGAAGTGGAACAGCTCGGCCTGCTCCAGGTGGCGCAGGCGGTAGTCCACGCCGCTGTCGACGTTCACCACGTCGGTGTACTGCTTGATCATGGCGATGGCCGGCAGGAAGCGCGCGCGTTGCAGGCCGTCCTTGTACAGGCCGTCCGGGACGATGTTGGAGGTGGCCACCAGCGACACGCCGTTCTTGAACAGCTCTTCCATCAGGGTGCCGAGGATCATGGCATCGGTGATGTCGGAGACGAAGAACTCGTCGAAGCAGATCACCTTCGCTTCGTCGCTGAAGCGCTTGGCGATGATGGTCAGCGGGTTCTTCTCGCCCTTGAGGGTCTTCATTTCCTCATGCACACGCTTCATGAAGCGGTGGAAGTGCGTGCGCATCTTCTGCTTGAACGGCAGCGCTTCATAGAAGGTGTCGACCAGATAGGTCTTGCCTCGCCCTACCCCGCCCCAGAAGTACAAGCCCTTGACCGGCGTCTGCTCCTTCTTGCCGAACAGCTTGCCGAACATGCCCGGCTTGTTGTTCTGCGCGCGTACCAGGTCGTCGTACAGGCGCTGCAGGTGACGTACCGCAGTTTCCTGCGCCGCGTCATGGAAGAAGTCGGGGCGTTTCAGATCTGCTTGATATCGTTCTAGGGGCGTCATGATTTCGTTAGCGAGGCAACAAAAAACGGGCCGTCACTGTAGCGACCGGCCCGCCTGATGGCAATGATACATGCGACCACTTGCCTCATTACCTGCAATGAACCAGCGTACCACGCCCCCCTGTAGGAGCGGCCTTGTG
>NZ_JAOCDM010000174.1 GCF_029840925.1 Pseudomonas sp. GD03858 | reverse complement strand
CAAAGAATGCATCCGGCAGACTTTCAGCGCTTGCCGGTGGACGGCAGGAACACCGCCAGTAATCCGAACAACGGCAGGAACGAGCAGACCCCATACACGTACTCGATCCCTCGCAGGTCAGCCACATACCCCAGCAGCGCTGCGCCGATGCCGCCGAAACCAAACATCAGTCCAAAGAAAATCCCGGCAATCATCCCGACATTGCCTGGCACCAGCTCCTGGGCATACACCACGATGGCCGAGAACGCCGACGCCAGGATGAAGCCGATCACCACGCTGAGCACGGTGGTCCAGAACAGATCGGCATACGGCAGCGCCAAGGTGAACGGCGCCACGCCAAGGATGGAGAACCAGATCACTGCCTTGCGCCCGATGCGGTCACCGATCGGCCCGCCGAAGAAGGTGCCCGCAGCCACCGCGCCGAGGAACAGGAACAGGTGCAGTTGCGAACTGGCCACCGACAGCTGGAATTTCTCGATCAGGTAGAAGGTGAAGTAGCTGGTGAAGCTGGACATATAGAAGTACTTGGAGAACACCAGCAGCCCCAGCACCACCAGCGCCAGGATCACCCGCTGGCGCGAGATGCCGTGGGTAGCCTGCACCGCCTTGCGCGCCTTGGCCTGGTTGAGGTGCTCCTTGTACCAGCGGCGCAGCATCAGGGTCACGGCGAAGAAGAACAGCCCGGCTACGCCGAACCAGGCCACATGGCTCTGGCCGAAGGGAATGACGATCGCCGCCGCCAGCAGCGGACCGAGGGCGGAACCGGCGTTGCCGCCGACCTGGAAGCTCGACTGGGCCAGGCCGAAGCGCCCGCCCGAAGCGAGCCGGGCAATGCGCGAGGTCTCTGGGTGGAAGGTCGACGAGCCGATGCCCACCAGCGCCGAGGCCAGCAGGATCATCGGGAAGCTGCCGACGAAGGCCAGCATCACGATGCCCACCAGGGTGCACAGGGTCCCCATCGGCAGCAGGTTTGGCGTAGGCCGCTTGTCGGTGAAAAAGCCGACCCACGGCTGCAACAGCGAGGCGGTGATCTGGAAGGTCAGGGTGATCAGGCCGATCTGGGCGAAGCTCAGGTCGTAGTTGGCCTTGAGCATCGGATAGATCGCCGGTAGCACCGACTGGATCAGGTCGTTGATCAGGTGCGCCAGGGCGCAGAAGCCGATGATGCGCATCACCAGCGGGGAGGCCTGGCTTGCCGGGCTGCTGGCGCTGGAAGTCGTGGTACTGCTGATGGCCATGGGCTGGATGTCCGTCCGCGGGTTGGGCTCCGATTATCGTGAAACAAATAGATACGAAGCTACCTTTTTATTCTGGCGCGCCTTCCATCCGACACGTACTTGTAAATAATTCTCAATATATTTAGCATCCTTGCCTCTTTTCCCCCGTAAACGCTGGGCGAAACCGCCCCGCCCCTGCGAGCAGACCGATCCCATGAGCCCGATGCCCGCCTTGCAGCCCACGCCCGACCCCGAACAGGAAGCCCTGGACTGGTTCTCGCGCCTGCGCCAACCCGGCTGCGACGAGGCCCTGCGCCAGGCATTCGCCAGCTGGTGCCAGGATCCGCTCAACGCGAGGGCCTATGCCCAGCTCGAGGCTTACTGGCAGCAATTGCAGGTCCCGGCGACGCGCCCGCGACCACGCATCGCCAAGGTCCGCCGCAGCCGTGCCGGACTGTGCCTGGCGCTGCTGTTCCTAATGCTGGTGGGCGCGCTGGTCTGGCTCTACTGGCCAGTGATGCAGCGCCTGGGCAGCGAACTGCACACCGACAGCGGCGAGCGTCGCAGCGTGCGCCTGGCCGATGGCTCAACCCTGCACCTGGACAGCGCCAGCGCGATGAATGTCGACCTGCGTGGCCGCACCCGCCAGTTGCACCTTGTGCAGGGGCAGGTCTACCTGGAGGTGACGCTCGATGGCCGCGCCATGGAGGTGCAGGTCGATGACACGCGGATCCAGGTGTTCGGCACCCGCCTGCAAATCGCCCGCCATGCCGACCACGACGAACTGTTGGTGCTCAGTGGCAAGGCCGCGGTTCTGCAGGGCGGCGACCAGCGCCTGGTCAATGCCGGCGAACGAGTGACGTTCAGCGCAGGCCGGATCAATCCGGTGGAGAAGATCGACGCCAAATTGGTCGATGCCTGGCGCAACGGACAATTGAAGGCCAGGAACCTGCCGTTGGGCGAAGTACTGGAACGCCTGGCCAACTACGGTGGCCAGCGAGTCTGGATGATGAATGAGCATGCGGCCTACCAGCGCGTCAGCGGCGATTTCGACCTCGACCGCCCGGCGCAGAGCCTCGAGCGCCTGGCCGCCGATCAGCAACTGCGCCTGCACAATCTGCTCGGCCACTGGCTGATCGTGCGCTGAACCACCCTTCTCGGCTAAGTTTTTGAAAGGTTGGAAATTTTTTTTGAAAACGTTGTTGACAGGATCGCGATTCGAGCTAATAATGCGCGCCAAGTTGGCTACATAGCTCAGTTGGTTAGAGCATAGCATTCATAATGCTGGGGTCCGGGGTTCAAGTCCCTGTGTAGCCACCACCTTTTAAAAAGGGCTTATCGAAAGATAAGCCCTTTTTTTTTGCCTGCGAAAAAGCCTATTTCACCCCCGCCACCACGACCGCCAACCCCAGGCCAATCAAGGCCACCCCGATGACACGATCGACGACGCGCTGTCGCTCGATCATCGCCGCGCGCAGCCCCGCGCTGGAAAAGAACACCGCCACCAGGCTGAACCACACCCAGTGCGCGAAGGACATGAACGCGCCATAGGCGAAATCCAGCGCTAGCGGGCTGCCCGGCTGCACCACCTGGGTGTAGGCGCTGACCACGAAGAGCATGGTCTTGGGGTTCAGCGCATTGGTCAGAAAGCCCGTGCGCAGCGCGCTGGCCATGCTTGCCTGGCTGGACGCCAGGCCGTCGAGGCTGATGCGCGTGGTGTTGGTCAGCGACTTGTAGCCGAGGTAGACCAGATAGCCCGCGCCCACCACCTTCATCGCCAGGAACAGCGACGGGCTCTGGCTGATGATCACGGCAATGCCAAGCACGGTGTACAGCACATGCACCTGCACGCCCAGGGCGATGCCCGCCGCGGCGGCGAGGCCTGCCTTGCGGCCCTGTGCGTAACTGCTGCGGGTGACCATGGCGAAGTCGGCACCAGGGCTGATGACGGCCAGGATGGTGAACAGGGCGACGGCGATGAGTTCGTTCACGAACAGGTATCCTCGATGAAAATTCACGGAAGATGGGATTATCCTGATGCCTGGAATAAGTAAAAATCGATTTATAGTGAGGCTGATCTGCTAGTTTTTCTGACATATCCTCATGAACTCTAACGGCGCTATCGCGGGGCAAGCCCGCTCCCACGAGTGCTTCACGCAGTACGCGTGGGAGCGGGCTTGCCCCGCGATAGCGCCGGAACAGGCCAGCACATGAAACTGCCTCCCCTCACCGCCTTTCGCTACTTCGACATCGCCGCCCACAGCGAAAGCTTCGTGCGCGCCGCCGAGCAGCTGCACGTCACCCACGGCGCCGTCAGCCGCCAAGTGCGCCTGCTCGAGGAAAGCCTCGGCGTGGAACTGTTCGAACGACGCAACCGGGCGGTCTTCCTCACCCGCGCCGGGCGCGACCTGCACGCCACCACCCGGGCGATCTTCGAACAGCTCGAAGGCGCCGTGCAGCGCTTGCAGCAACCTCTCCAGGACAACGTGCTGGTGGTGTCCTGCGAGCCGAC
Organism: Pseudomonas sp. GD03858; assembly: GCF_029840925.1. Classification (GTDB taxonomy): domain Bacteria; phylum Pseudomonadota; class Gammaproteobacteria; order Pseudomonadales; family Pseudomonadaceae; genus Aquipseudomonas. The sequence continues at coordinate 3,806 of NZ_JAOCDM010000174.1, read as the reverse complement.
CATCGCCATGCGCTGGCTGATCCCGCGCCTGCCACGCTTCAACGCTGAACACCCCGACCTGCAGCTGCACCTGGTGGCGGCGGGCGGACCGGTGGACTTCGTGCGCGGCGGCATCGACCTGGCCTTGCGCCGCGATGATTTCCACTGGGATCGCCAATTGCACAGCCTGAAGATCTGCGATGAATGGATCGGGCCGGTCGCCACGCCGGCCTTCGCCGGCCAGCGCCTGCTGCACAGCGCCACCCGCCCGGATGCCTGGGCGACCTGGCTGCGCTTGAGCGGCCAAAATATCCACCTGGAACAACGCAGCGACTTCGAGCACTTCTACCTGTCGATCCAGGCCGCCAGCGCTGGCATGGGGCTGGCCGTGGCGTCAGCGCTGATGGTTCGCGACGAACTCGAAAACGGTCAGCTACAAGCCCCCTACGGCTTCCTGCGTGATGGCTCCAGCTACCACCTGCTCAGCCCACAAGCGCTGGATGACGGCAGCAAGCGCCAGCGCTTCGCGCAGTGGGTCAGTGCGCAATGCCGAGCCTGCCTGGCTCACCTGGGCTTGCCGCAGAACGAGGAACCGGCGCTGCCATCGCCGCCCCAGGTTCGGTAACCGGCCGTATCGATATGGATGCGCCCCGAGGGGTAACGACCCAATCCCATGTTCCAGGCTTGGCCATGCTGTCGCCAGAACTGGCACAGCGGATTGGGATCGGCCCAGGGCGGCAATAGCAGGTCGACAGCGAAGGCGCGCATGTGCGCGCTGCTCGACGCACCGCCAGCGCAGGCATTGAGCCGTGGGTCGCGATAGGCCGAGACCACTTCGAACTGACGCAGCGCCCCGTGTTCGTCCAGCGTCTTGATCAATGCCAGGGTCGAGCGCACCGCCGGCCAGTGGCTCGCCGGCGGTACCGCGAAGGGCGATGCCTTGCACAGCCGCCAATCCGAAGCCGAGCGCAGCAGCTGGTGGATCGGCACCACGCCGTACAACCGCGCATCCACCAGCATTTCCCGGAATTTGCGGTTCTCGTGATCGCCTGCCCACTGGGCAAACATCCACATATCCCGCTCGTCCGCCTGGACCGCCCCCTGTCCGATCAACAGGCTAGCCAATAGCCATGCCTTGCCGCTTTTCATGCCCCCACCTCTTCATCCACCATGGGCGCCCGCCGTCCTGGCGGCCACTGACAAGGAGTTAAGCATGCACAAGATTGCTGTATCGGGCCTGGCCGCCCTCGCCTTCAGCGGCCTGGCCATGGCCGACGCGCAGATCGACCTGGGCGATGCCCAACGGGTCACCCGGTTGTTCGCCTACCCCAACAACTGCAATGTGATCTGCTACCGCGACTGGAGCCTCGAGCAGACTGTCGAGCACTACCTCACCCAGAGCGTGCAGCGCGATGGCTACGCCAATGCCAAGGTCACGGTGAGCCGCGACCACGACAAGCTGCACGCCAGCATCACCGGCGTGCCGGCCAACTACACCGAACCCTTGCGCAAGCTGCTCGACAGTGGCGAGCTGGCCTACCAGGGCGCTACCCGCCTCAACCAGAAAGGCGGCTGGGACTACAGCTGGTACTTGTTCCTGCCCCTGGGGATGGCCCTGGAGAACCGCCGCAGCGTCGAGCTGCTGCACTTCCCGCCGGACTATTCGCTGACCCGCTACCAGGACTACCTGAAGTCCAACACCACCGACCGCTGGGCGCAGCTGCTGACCTTCAACGGCGTCGAGGCGACCCAGACCCCGGCCTACCAGACCATCGTCGACATCGCCCCGATCGCCGCGCCGGCCACCGCGGGCAAGGACCTGGAGGGGGTCTACGACTACTTCAACGACTACCAGGTGCGGATGGTCAAGGAAGTGGCCCTCACCCACGACGGCAAGACCGCCTTGCCGATGGTCGCCTTCGGCGCGCCGGTGCGCGCATGGATCCAGCAGCAGTACGGGCCGAAGGTCAACGTGCTGGGGCTGGCCAGCATCGCGCCGGAGCCGGACAGCGCCAAGGTGCCCGTGCTCGGCGCCAACCACCCGAGCGCGATCTGGTACGCGGCCGACCCGAAAAGCTACGACGGCGACCAGGACAAGGCCGACGCCGCCGGCCTGAAGATGATGGGCCAGGACCTCTCTGCTGCCTGCTGGCAGGCCGGCATGGGCCGCAACCCGCAGGCCGATGCCAAGCTCACCCTGCAAGCCTGCACCAGCAAGTGGCAGGTGACCCAGAAGAAGCAGACCTGCGAGCTGTTCTACCGCACCATCCGCGACATGACGCCGGCACAGGCGGCGGCCAAGTGCAACACCGGAACGGTGACGCGCAGCCTGCGGGATCTGCGCAAGCCGATCGAAGTGGAACACCCGCAGATCTGAGCCGACTGCTTACGCGATCCCTGTAGGAGCGGCCTCGTGTCGCGAAAGGGCCGCAAAGCGGCCCCGGCAATCGTGAGGTAAACCCAAGATCCTGGGGCCGCTTCGCAGCCCTTTCGCGACACGAGGCCGCTCCTACAGCGGGGCAGTGCTCAGTCTTCGAGCAGCGTGCAGGCCATCACCAGCGCATCTTCGCGCCCGCCCGCCACCGGGTAGTAGTCCCGGCGCCGGCCGATCTCGTTGAACCCATAGCGCTCGTACAGGCGATAGGCCGACTGGTTGCTGGCACGCACCTCGAGGAAGCACTCGCGACCATTGAGCTGATAGGCCCGCGCCATCAGGTGCTCGAGCAGACGCAGCCCCAACCCGCAGCCCTGATTCTCCGGCTTGACGGTGATATTGAGCAGGTGCGCCTCGTCGATGATCACGTTGATCACGCCATGGCCGACCTGCTGCTGGCCAACGAACATCAGCCACACTTCGTAGGACTTCAGCGCATCCTGGAAGATGCCGCGGGTCCAGGGGTGGCTGAAGGCGGCATATTCGATCTTGAGCAGGGTATCCAGATCCGCCTCGGTGGCCGGGCGGAAACTGATCGAGTCACTCATTCAACGCTCTTCCAGCGCGCCATCAGCTGGCGCATGGCTTTCCAGACGTCCGCCTTGCGCGGCGGCTCGTCCATCAACAGTTCAAGGCCGGGCAAGGCCCAGGCATCGCCGAGCAGGTCGACCTTGAGTTCTTGGTAGTAAGCATCGGCGTCGGCCTGGCCGGCGAAGCGAATGGCCGGCAGGCCGATCAGCCACAGGCAGGTGCATGGCGCTTCTTCCAGGCGCGCGGCGATGAAACCCTGGACGAAGTCCCGGGCGGCATCCGGGCCCTGGTCCATGTTGCCGCGCATCAGCAGCGGCCAGCGCACCGGCTCGCCGATGATCTGCGGGGAATCCGGCAGGCCGGCGGCGCGCAACATGTCCTTGAGCAGCAGGTACGACGGGTCGCGGCTCTGGAACGGCTGGCCGGTGGCCAGCTCGACCAGCAGCAGGCAACTGCCGGCACGCAGCAACTGCAGGGCGAAGCGTGGTGGCGGCACCGGTGCCGGGCGTGGCGCGGGGGCCTCCCGCTCGGCCTCGACCGGCTTGGCGGCGGGTTTCGGCGCGCTGCCAGGGCGCGGGATCTCGATCTTCGGGCGCTCGGCACGCGCCAGGGGCGCTGCCGGGGTGGCACTCGGCACCGCTGCCGGAGCGGCCGGACGCACCTCGAAGTCGACCTCCTCGACCGGCGCCACCGGCAACAGCAGCTCCGGCCGCGACGGGGCGGCGAACGGCAGTTCGGCGCGCGGCAGCCAGTGCACCACTTGCATGGCGGACAGGTAGGCGCGGCGGCGGGACTCGATCAGCAAGGCGCGGGTATCCGGGGATAGACGAAACAGTCGGGCATTCTAACGCCGTTGCCCAGG
>NZ_JAOCDM010000173.1 GCF_029840925.1 Pseudomonas sp. GD03858 | reverse complement strand
AATGTAGGAGCGGCCTTGCGTCGCGATGCGCCGCGCGGGCGGCGCTCGATCTGATAGGCGCTGCAACCCTTTCGCCAAACCCCTGGCAGCCACACCGCAAACCATGAACCGGTGCCGCTGTCTCACTGCGTCTCAATCTGCGACACCTCGCCCCCATGCCCGCCCCTCGCAACCCCAGACAATCCCCTTTGCCCACGGGCCTCTAGCCAACCGCGCAAGCCTTGGCACGGCCCTTGCCAAGGCCCAGGCCACCCCAAAAGAAAGAGGCACCGTCTCATGAATACCGAACTGCCGATCCTCCCCGCTACCCGCGCCTTCCTGGCGCGCAAGCTGAAGATGCGTATCGGCGCTGAGTGGCAGGATGCCGCAAGTGGCCAGACCATGACCTTCCGTAACCCGGCCACCGGGGAAGTGCTTGGTGAAGTGCCCTCGGCCCAGGCCCAGGATGTGGACCGTGCGGTACAGGCCGCGCGCCAGGCCTTCGACGACTCGGCGTGGAGCCGCATGCGCCCACGCGAACGGCAGAACCTTCTGTGGCGCCTGGCCGACCTGATGGAGCGCGACGCCCAGCAGCTCGCCGAACTGGAGTGCCTGAACAACGGCAAGAGCGCCGTGGTGGCCAAGGTGATGGACGTGCAGCTGGCCATCGACTTCCTGCGCTACATGGCCGGCTGGGCCACCAAGATCGAAGGCAGCACGGTCGAGCCGTCGATGCCGCTGATGCCCAACGGCGACTTCCACGCCTTCGTCCGTCGCGAGGCGGTGGGCGTGGTCGGCGCCATCGTCGCCTGGAACTTCCCGCTGCTGCTGGCCTGCTGGAAGCTCGGTCCGGCCCTGGCCACCGGCTGCACCATGGTCCTCAAGCCCGCCGACGAAACCCCACTGAGCGTGCTCAAGCTCGCCGAACTGGTGGACGAGGCCGGCTACCCGACCGGGGTGCTCAATGTGGTCACCGGCACTGGCCTGAACGCCGGCGCAGCGCTGAGCCGCCACCCAGGCGTGGACAAGCTGACCTTCACCGGCTCCACCGAAGTCGGCAAGCTGATCGGCAAGGCGGCCATGGACAACATGACCCGCGTCACCCTCGAGCTGGGCGGCAAGTCGCCGACCATCGTCATGCCCGACGCCAACCTGCAGGAGGCCGCCGCCGGCGCCGCCACGGCGATCTTCTTCAACCAGGGCCAGGTGTGCTGCGCCGGCTCGCGCCTGTACGTGCACCGCAAGCACTTCGACAACGTGGTGGCCGATATCGCGGGCATCGCCAACGCCATGAAGCTGGGCAACGGCCTGGACGCCTCGGTGCAGATGGGCCCGCTGATTTCGGCCAAGCAGCAGGATCGGGTCACCGGCTACATCGACCTGGGGCGTGAGCTGGGCGCGACCATCGCCTGCGGTGGCGAAGGCTTCGGACCGGGCTACTTCGTCAAGCCGACGGTTATCGTCGATGTCGATCAGCGTCATCGCCTGGTGCAGGAAGAGATCTTCGGCCCGGTGCTGGTGGCCATGCCGTTCGATGATATCGACGAAGTGGTGCGCCTGGCCAACGACAACCCCTACGGGCTCGGGGCGAGCATCTGGTCCAACGACCTGGCGGCGGTGCATCGCATGATCCCGCGGATCAAGTCCGGGTCGGTCTGGGTGAACTGCCACAGCGCGCTGGACCCGGCGCTGCCGTTCGGCGGCTACAAGATGTCGGGCGTTGGCCGTGAGATGGGCGCGGCGGCGATCGAGCACTACACCGAACTCAAGGCCGTGATGATGAAGCTCTGAGTCTTGCCCTTCGCGGGTAAACCCGCTCCCACAAGACCCTGTGGGAGCGGGTTTACCCGCGAAGGGCCATCAGCGATAACCCTGCTCGTGCAACCAGCGCGCAACCCGCGCCCGGTGCTCCGGCGTTACCAGCTGCTCCAGGCCAATGCCCGCCCGCAGCCCTCGCACCACCGGCGCCAGTTCGACGCCTTGCAGGTGCCATACCCCCAGCGGCTGGTCCGCAGTGACCACCACCTCGGCCTCCTCCACCCACCCCTCGCGCAACACCGGGCGATGCTCCACTCGCACAGCCTGCCAGTCGGCTGCGGCGTGCAGCGCCTGCGTATCCGGCCAGCCCTGACGCCGCGCCCAGAACGGCTGTGCGCCGCGCTGCGCTTCCTGCGCGTAGAAATCCCGGCCGATGCGGGCGAAGCGCAGGAACAGCTGCTCGACTCGCGCCTGATGGAAGCGCTGTGCCAGGGCCGCCCGCTCCGGCCGTTGCAGCAAGGTGTTGATCACCATCGGCGCCTGCAATGCCGAAGACAACGACTGGAAGATCCCGTTGCCCGACAGCGGGTCGACCGCCATCGCGGCATCGCCGACCCGCAACCAGTCGGCACCCGCGCAGGCCCCGGCGAGAATCGCCGTGCTGCTGCGCGCATGCACCTGGGCGGGTGCGAGCGCCTGCTCATCGAACAACTGCGCCACCAATGCCGAACCACGTCGGCGTTCGGCGCAGTATGCCGGCAACCCTGCCTTGCCCGGCAGGTCCACCGCCGCCGCGTCCAGCGTCACTTGCCAGTAGCAACGGCCATCGCCCAACCGGGCCATCCAGGCCCAGCCATCGTCCAGGCTCTCCACCGCCGAAGCCGGCGCGCCGGGCGCGGACTGCCAGAGGTTGAGCAGGCTGACCGTCTCCGGCCCGCGCAGGCGTCCTTCGGCCAACGGCGCCTGGCGGCCACGGGCCTCGACGAGGAAATCGCCGTGCACGGTGCGGCCATCCTCCAGGCGCACCTGGTGACCGGGGCCGTGCCACGCTTCACGCACCCGCCCCTCGATCAACTCGACACCCGCGCGGCGCAAGTCCTCGCGCAGGGCCTGGTCGAAACGCTGGCGATCGAGCAGGCACTCCTGGTTGAGCTGGAGCTGCTGGCCATTCCACTGCACCTGGCGCGTGGCCGGCGTGGTGGCCTGTGCCAGGGCTGCCCCCAGGCCGGCATGGCGCAGGCCCTCCAGCACGCGCTGCGAAACACCTTCCACCGCGGCGAAGCGGCGCCAATCGGACACCACGCTGACCGGGTACCCCATCCGCCGCAGGCCCAACGCCGTGGCGGCACCGGCAGGGCCGGCGCCGAGCACCAGGATGCGCGTCTCAGGCATCGACCGCCCCCCTGCGCTCAGGGCCGGTGAACGCCGCATCGCTGCGCAACCGCTGCAACAATGCAGCGCGGCTCATGCCTGGTTCATCACGCAGCAAGGCCGCCAGCTGGCCGCTGAACGCCGCGCAGGCCAGACTGGCCCCCGCCCGGCCATCTTTGCCAACCGGCGCGCCGAAATCGGCCTGGGCGCTGTCCAGCCAAGACCATTGTCCGGGGCCACAACGGGCATCGCCGGTGACACGGATGACCCCCGGATAGCTGGCCGGGTACACAGGCTCGCCCCGCGCCGGGCTGGACGCGCACAGCAGCACGCCAGCGCTGAGGGCCTCGCTACAGGCCTGACGCAGCACCGGGCGGTCCTGGCGCAAGCCCAGGCTCAGGTTGATCACCGTCGCGCCGGCCTCCACCAGCCACAACACGGCCGCCGCCACCTGCAAGGCACTGGTGGTGCCCTGCCCCGCGAACACCTGGGCCAGCAACACCGGCAGGCCGCCAGCCTCGGCACGCAGACTGGCCAGCACGGCGCTGCCATGGCCCAACGCATCCGCCAGGGTATCGCCCTCGCGCAACCTGCCGTCCTCCAGCCAGAAACGCCGCGCCCCCAGCAGCGTGCCGGCCTGCTCCGCCGAGCACCCGCTGTCGACCACGCCGATACGCGGCTCAACGGCCATGGTCGCTGGGCTCCTTGACGTGCAGCCGGCCCTCGCGCAGCTCCAGGTGCAGGTCGGCGTCGGCCAGGGTCGAGGCGCGGTGGCTGATCAGAATGCGCGTGCGCCCGCCAAACAGTTGGTCGATGGCGCCAATCACCTCGCGCTCGGTGGCCTCGTCCACCGCCGAGGTGGCTTCGTCCAGCACCAGGATCGCCGGCTGCTGCAGCAAGGCGCGGGCGATGGCGATGCGTTGCTTCTGGCCGCCAGACAATTGCTGGCCGCGTTCGCCGAGCATGCCGTCGAGGCCCAGCGGCAGGGTTTGCACCAGGCTGTCCAGCCGCGTGAGCCGCACCACTCGCTCAAGATCGTCACGGTCTGCCTGTGGGGTGCCGTAGGCCAGGTTCTGCGCCAGGGTGCCGCGAAACAGCACGATGTCCTGGCTGACCACGGCGATGCGTCGGCGCAAAGCCTGCAGGTCGAGTTCGCGCACATCCACGCCGTCGAGCAGGATGCGCCCGGCATCCGGGTCGTAGAAGCGCTGCAGCAGGTCGATCAGCGTCGACTTGCCCACCCCGGAAGCGCCGCTGATGGCGACCTTGAGGCCAGGCGCCAGGCAGGCGTCGACCCGGTCCAGCACCACGCCCTGGCGTCCTTCGTGGGCAAAGCACACGTCTTCCAGGCGCAGTTCGCCAGGCCCTTGCGGCATGGGCCGCGGGTTGTCGGCCTCGCGCACCGCGACAGCCTCGCGCTTGAGTTCCATCACCCGCTGGAGGCTCACGGCCATGCGCTGTACCGCCACGTACAACCCCAGCAAGCTCTGCACCGGGCCTACGGCCATGCCCATGTAGGTGGAAAAGGCGATCAGCGCGCCCAGTTGCCAGGTGCCCTGGATCACCCACCAGCCGCCGACCAGGAAGGCGCAGGCGCGGCACCAGGAAGTCAGCGTGCCGGGCACCGCCTGGGTGAAGAATTCGCTGACCTGCACCCTGAGCAACTGCCCCATGTAACCCTGGCCCAGCCGATCCAGACGCTCGGCCTCGCGCTGCTGCTGCCCGCTGGCCTGGATGAACTTCATCGCCGGCAGGGTCTCGACCAGGAACGACGACACGTCCGCCGAGCGCTCGCGCAGTGCGCGCACCTCACGCTCGACCTTGCGCCGCATCCAGCGCAGCCACAGCACCTCGATGGGGACCAGCAACGCCAGCAGCAGCGACAGCTGCCAGGACAGCATCAGCATCAAGGCCACCGCGCCGACCAGGCCGATCAGCGCTGACACCGCAGCGAACAGCGAGTCCACGGCAAAGCGCTGGATCTCGGCCACGTCGCCATCGAGCCGGGACAGAATGTCACCGGTGCGCCGGCGCCCGTAGAACGTTGGCGACAGCCGCTGCAGGTGACGGTACAGGTCGTCGCGCAAGGCGAACAGGATGCGCCCGGACAGCCGCGTGTGCAGATAGCGGTTGACGCCGGCCAGCACGGTGCCGAGCAGCCCGGCGACGATCATGATCGCGGCCATGTGCCAGAGCGTCTGGTAATCCTTGGCCAGCAGGCCCTCGTCGATCAGCGTCTTGACCAGCCAGGGTTGCGCCAGGGCCAGCAGCGAAGCGCCCAGGGACAACCCCAGCAGCACGCCGATGGCGCCCCGCTGCGGGCGCACGAAACCATACAGCCAGGCCAGGGCCTGGCGCATCAGCTGTGGGTCGCTGGACTCGATCAGCCTGGCGAACGGTCCGCCCATGGCTCAGCCGCGCAGTTGCTTGAGCTTGCGGTACAACGTCGCCCGACTGATGCCCAGGGCCTCGGCCGCCGCCGAGACATTGCCCTGGTGGCGGTCCAGCGCGGCGCGGATCAGTTCCAGTTCGTTGTCTCGCAGGCTGCCGGACGATGCCTTGTCACTGGCCAGCTCGTCGAGCAGGCAGTCGGTGAGGTGATCGAGGGTCAGCACCTGCTCGCCCTCCTCGCGCATGGCCAGGGCCGTGCGCACCACCATTTCCAGCTGGCGGATGTTGCCGGGCCAGTCGAAGTTTTCCAGCAGCGCCGCCAGCGGCGCGTCGAGGGTAACGTCTCTGGCCCCGGCCTTGTCCAGCAGGCCCTCGATGATCGTCGCCAGGTCGTCGCGCTCGCGCAGCGCCGGCAGGCGCAGGGACACCCCGTTGACCCGGTAGTACAGGTCTTCGCGAAATGCCTGGTCGCCGACCAGGCGCTTGAGGTCGCGGTGGGTCGCGCAGATCAGTGCCACGTCGATATCCTGCTCTTCGCTCGCCCCCAGCGGCGCCACCCGGCGCTCTTGCAACACACGCAGCAGGCGCGCCTGCAAGGCCAGCGGCATGTCGCCGATCTCGTCGAGAAACAGCGTGCCGCCATGGGCCTGCATCAGCCGCCCGACCATGCCGCCGCGGCGCGAGCCGGTGAAGGCGCCGTCGCGGTAGCCGAACAGCTCGGACTCGATCAGGCCCTCGGGAATCGCCGCGCAGTTGACCGCCACGAAAGGTTTGCCGGCGCGCGTACTGGCCTGGTGCAGGGCACGGGCGACGACCTCCTTGCCGGTGCCGGTTTCACCCAGCAGCAGCACCGGCAGCCCGTTGGCCAGCCCCTGGCGGGCCATGCGCAGGGCACGTGCCAGGCGCGCATCGCGACCTGCCAGCGTTTCCAGTGCCTGAGGCCTGGCGGGTTCGGCACCTCGGGCAGACGGGGCCTGTGTCATGGCACGCGCCTGGCGCGGCAACTGCAGCGCGCGGAAGAACAATTCGCCCTTGGCGGTCTGCACACTGCTGACGCCGCCCTGCCACAGGCGCGCGATGAACGCCGATGAGCGCTCGCCCAGCAGGTCGCTGCCGCGCCGCCCAAGCAACGCCGCGCGGGGCATGCGCAGCAGCTGGCAGGCATTGTCGTTGGCCGCCACCACCTCGCCCTCCAGGCTCAGCGCCAGCAGGCCCTGCCAGGCGCTCGCCAGGTACTGCGGGCGGCTGTGGAAGGCGAGTACCAGGTGCTCGGGATGATAAAGCCCGAACAGGCGGCTTTCGATGTTGCCGGCGGCGAGCATCAGCGTGGAGAGGCTGTCCTGGGGCTGGGCCATGATGCCCTCGCGCGTCACGTCGAGCACGCCGATCACCTCCCCGTGCGGATCGCGCAACGGTACCGAGGTGCAGGAGAACGGACTGAGCCGGTCGAGGTAGTGCTCGCCGCAGTTGATCAACGTGGGCTGGCCCTCGACCACCGCCGTGCCGATGGCGTTGGTGCCACGCAGGGCCTCGCTCCAGCAGCTGCCGGGGTGCAGGTCGCGCAGGCCTTCGCGCTGGAGCACGTGCTTCTGGCCTTCGATGGCCAGCACGTTGGCCTGGGCATCGCCGAGGATGACGATGCCGTTCTTGCCCTGGCGCCGGACCAGGTAGTCCAGCTCGGGGGTGACCGCATCGATCAGCAGGCGGTTGTGTTCCAGCAAGGCGCCCAGGTCCAGGCCATGGCGAATGCCCAATCCCACCTGTTCGCCCTGCAGGCAGTCCAGGCCGTGGCCGAGGCTGCGGCGCCAGGAAGCGTCGATCTCGTCGCGCAGCATGCCCGAGGGCAGCTCGCCCTCGTTGGCCAGCTTGAGGCGGACCAGGCGGGATTGGTGCAGCGGGTCGTTGGCGAGCGTTGTGGGATGTTGTCGCGCCATGGCGTGCTCCAGCGGTGCCCCGGTTTGCCGGGGTGATGGGCGTCGGATTTTTCGGCAGTGTGCGTCAGAATTCGTTGCTAGTCATCAGGTATGGGGGGATCGGGGGGCTGCCAGGGGTATGACGGGGTATTTGCAGCGCCTATGAGATCGAGCGCCGCCCGCGCGGCGCATCGCGACGCAAGGCCGCTCCTACATTTGTTTCGGGCCAGTCTCTCCTGTGCCATTACCTGGTCCGCCTTGTTGGTACGACGCGGTATCAAGGCGGGCACTGCTGGCGCCTCGCCTGACTTGAGGCATGCACCAAGGCGGGCA
>NZ_JAOCDM010000172.1 GCF_029840925.1 Pseudomonas sp. GD03858 | reverse complement strand
GCTGCCACCGTACGACCTGCCCGAGCACAAGACGCGCATGACCATCAAGAGCCAGACCCACAAGGGCGATGGCTTCAACGAGCTGAGGTTCGAGGATGAGCTGGGCAAGGAGGAAGTGTTCATCCATGCCCAGCGGGATCAGAACAATGTGGTCAAGCACGATGAGACCACGCGCATCGGCAACGACCGCACGGAGCGGGTCGAACGCGATGAAACGATCACCATCGGACATGATCGCCACGAGACCGTGGGCAACGACGAGCAGATAACCATCGGCCAGGACAAGTTCGTCGAGGTAGGTCGCAACCAGACATTCAACATCGGCAAGGATCGCCTGGAAACCATTGGCAACCACCGCCAGGATCGCATCACGGCCAACCATTCGATAACGATCGGCGGCAACCTTGAGCAACGGGTCGAAGGGCATGCCGAGCTAGAGGCGAAGCTGGAGATCCGCAGACGCACACGCCTTTACGAGCTAAAAGCTGGCGAAGCGGTTGTACTACGAGGGCCAGGTGGTTCCATTCGGATCGACGACTCGGGTATCACCCTGGACAGCCCAACCATCCATATCAAAGGTGTGCTTCAGAAAGCAGCAGGTGGTACGACCAATCCATTCGCCATCAGCAGCGCCCCAGTCACTGGCAAGCCACTGGAGCGCCAGTGTGGGCGACGCCCCGACGGTACCTGCGACCTGCCCGACTGCCGCTGCCTTGGGGAGGCGGGCCAATGAGCGACGCATCATCGCCGTACACCCTCCACAACGATCCTGCCAACACGCTGCCGAGAGACGGATACCGCTTTTTGCTGCTGATAACCAGCGATCTCGAATACTGGGCTTATCGACCAGCTTCATCCGAGTTCCCATTGCGCCCAGCCTACGCACCCTCGGTACTGGACCTCGTCAGCGAAGTCACCGGTCAGGTACCTCACGCCTGGTTATGGAAACGCAGTGCCTTGGACGACGACCATGAATATGGCCCCTTGCTGGTGGACGTATCCGAAACACCTGAACTGATGCGGCATGCCGTGTCTTGCTGGATGCCTGCCGGAGGCGCTATCGCTCTGGATGCGCAAGTCAGCCTCACCGTTTTGTCAGACCATTTCACCAGCATGGTGCAACTCACGCTCGCGGACCGGAGTACAGCCACTCATCATCTCAAGCCCGACCACCTTACGGCCTGGCTGGGTGCCTTGAGCGACGATCAGCGGGACGTGTGGCTTGGCCCAATATCCCGCTTGGCATGGCGAGTCAATTGGGGGCCTGCGCACGAATGGAAACAACTTGAACGCCCCCCAACGCCTGCACGTTCACGGCAAGCTCCCCCCCTCGCCCTCCAACAACCTGAACTGGCACGGCTACAAGTCGGCATGCGCGAACACTTCGTGCTCAGCCTGACCCACGAAGTATTGGCCATGCCGCAGCATGCCGCGCATGAAGTGTCCGACATTCGCCATTGGATCGAAACCCTGTTGTCGCAACTGGAAAGACTCAATTTCTGCGATGAGGAGGTCGCCGGCCAGTTCGTTCGCCTGATGGCCGGACATCTATGGCTGATGAGCGATGCCCAGGCCGTGGACATCTACACCAACCTCGACGAATCACCTCAAGGACGCCTCCACCAACTGGAGGCGTTGCTCCTCAGCCAGGACGCCCCCCATGACTAGCACCCCCTTCAACAGCGCCACCTCCGGCCCGGCCTGCAGCCCACGGGTGCCCATCCTGCCCTTGCGCTATGCCGTCGTGCCACGCCTCGGTGACGCACAGCCCATTCGCTACGCCGATGCCGGCTTCGACCTCGAGCGAGGCTTCCCCACGCTGCAACACTCCAGCTACACCCTACGGGCCCTGCGCCCCGGCTATGTCTATGTCTTCATGAAAGGCACTCGTGGGGAAAAACTGGTCATTCACGAATACGATGGCGAAGGCGGCTACAAGGAATTGCGCTACCGCGGACTGTCGCACTACCAGCGCCGTGATGCCTATCTGTCCAACCAGACCCTGGGCTGGGTCTGGGCCGATACCGGCGAGGCACATGCCAAAGAAGTCTGGATCGGCTACAGCCCACACCTGTGGAGCAATGCCATGACCGCCCGCCTAGGCCGCTCGCTGGCCTTGCGCAAGCGCCATATGCGCCCATTGCAAATGGCCGAGCTGATCAGCGCTGAGCCAGGCCCCTCCTCCCAGCCCCATGTACTGCCCGTCAGCGCCCTGCAAACCTGGGTCGAAGATTTCAAGCCGAGCGAGCGGCGCATGTCTCTCGACTGGAGCAGCCACCCTGTGACCGGCATGCTGTCCTTTGGCAGCCTGAGCGCCATGGACCGGCACTACCCTCACACCCAACCCCGGATTCCAGCGGTGATCGTGCTCAGCGATGCAGAGGGCCTGGCCTTGGACCTGAGCCTGTCCGTATCGGCCTACCAACACCAACTGCGCGACCTGATCCCCGCCGAGCCACTCGAGCACACCCGGCCTGCCCAAGGCACGGAGCAACAAGGCGTGCCGACCTGCTACCGGCTGGACGCCGAGCGCTTGAGCAGGCAGAGCCAGGACTTTCACCACCGCAACCTGGTGGCCATGCTGCTGAACAAGACGCTGGAAAGCCTGTACCCGGCAGATGCGCCGCCCGTATCACAGTCCAACGCCGAGGCCCGCTACCGCGCGCTCACCGATGAACGTCACTCGCCCATGGGCGCGCGCTTGGCGCAACGCATCGACACCGCCCGCTACTTCTCCTTTCTCGCTGAGCGCGATGCCTTGGACCGGCGCATCGGCGCCTTGCAGGATCTGGCCTTGCAGGCCAGCGGCGATCACGACATCTGGCTCGCCACCGCCCAGGCCCAGCATCTCGACGACCCGTACAGCCTCGCCGCCGCACTGTCGTGCTATGACCGCGATGACCCGACCTCGGCCCGAGGGCTGGAAATATCCCTGGCCTTGATGATTCACGCCATGGGCCAGCCGGCACCAGGCACCGAAGACCGCGACCCGCGCCTCAAGCGCCTCGAGCAATGGCTGGACCATCACGACAGCCCGCTGTATGCGGCCCTCGCACCGTTCAATCCGTTCAAGGAAAAGGCCGATGCCGTCGGTAACGTGCTGGGGGGCAGCGACACGGTCATCCAAGGCCTGGTGGGCCGCTTTCCCGCCACCGCCGGCATCACCGACCTCACCGCCCAATCCGTCACCACCGTGGTGCTCAAGCGCATGCGCGGCCAGACCCGCTGGGACGCCAGCCATACCCTGCGCCAACAGGTAATGCAGGCGGCGCGGGAGGCCAATGCGCAGAAGGCCCTGGGCTTGCTGGAGGCGCGCTATGGCATCACCGATCAGGCCGTGCGGGAGAACCCGTTCAGCCAGGAAGTGGAGCGCTATCTGAAAAACGGCATGGCACAGGTGGAGGAAATGAAACAGCTGCGCGTCACCGGCAATCGCACGGTGGCGGTGGAATTGACCACCACGGTGCGCGCGAAACCGAACTTCGCCGGGGTACTGACTGCTGGAGGCGGCGCCTCACTCAATGCCGGGATGTTGTGGTTCAACGTGATTGCACTGAAGGCGGCCTACAACAGCCTGCAGAAGAGTGATGCAGCGGAATACACCACGGGGTTCGCCGCCTCGATCTTCGGCGTTATCGGCGCGGCGTCGGCGACATTGGTCAGTGCGCGGGCGGCACAGAAGGCGGTGGTGATGCGGTTGAGTTCGGCTGCACCGGGGATGGCGTTTGGTAATGGTGTTATTGGATTCTTGAATAGTCACCTTTTCGCACGTTTAGCTGGGTACCCAGTGATAGTGTTTGGCCTCTTTTCTGACGGTTTTAAAGCACAGCGCCAAATTGACAACGGCGACCCAACTGCAGCCCGATATACGATTGCCGGCGGAGTAAGTATGGCTTTAGGCTCAGCCATCGTCCTGGAAGCTGGGCTCGCTGTTGCGGGCGTTACGTCAGTAGTACCCTTTGCCGGATGGGCGGCGGCTGCGCTTGTGCTCGTCGGAGCAACAATTATTGCAGGTGGCGTTTATCTTCACAGCAAGTCACGTGAGCGGATTCACAGCCCAATTGAGCTATGGACCGCACGGAGCATCTTTGGCAATCGCATCAACGATGGCGAGGTCCACCCTGACATAACTCTGGACTTCGAAAATAAACTTCCGAAGTTCCCCTCACTGCCAGAGGAAATCAAAGCCTGGAACAATGAACATTATGGAGCAAAATTATTATCAGCAGAGCAAGCTCATTCACTCGGCATCGACAGCGTCGATTCCAAATGGCATCAAAGTAATCGCTGGACCTCACCAAACTGGACATCTATCACGCACAACGAGACTTCCACAACCCAATCAACTGCTGAGTTCACAGTACTTCTACCGAGTTTCATAGTTGGAGCCAGCGAATGGTCAGGAAGCTTAAGCAGCCTGCACAAAAACGGCGGAATGAGCGTATTCCCAATCTCGCCCACTGGCCACATCGTAGGCCCTGGTCTAGTTCTGCACTTCAAAAACGCACTAACCAATCAAAACCATGCTCTACTGCATCTGGCCTACTCCCCCAATCAAGGTCTGGACGAAAGCAGCATACTCCATTCAATCTTCCGTCTCGAGCACTGATTATGTCAACCATCTGGATATTTAACTCAAACTCACATTCAGGGTACAAACCTGCAATTGGCGGACAGCTAGTATTTTTATCCAAGAACACTGTATGCCTACGAAACCCTTGGGTGACAGACTCTGTATTCATGGCAAAACTGTACTGCGCAGCCATTATATTATTAATGGCAGGACTCTATCCTTTCTTGTTTTCCAGCAGGGCCTGGAATCCATACACGTTCGACCCCATACTAATTACCGGAATAGCATTAACACCCTTGGTTTTTCTTCCATTTCTAATATATCGAATATACTTCATAAGAAACCTATCAAATTTTTTCCTCAACCGCTCAACAAAAAATATATTTTATAAACGAATAAAAAAACTTATCGTTTTTGAGTGGAGCAACACTGGAGGGGGTATTTTCAAGCGCACAGAGTATGGCGGTGCTTCCTTCAGCACCGGTTATGCGCTTGCCTTCGCTCCCAGCAGAAAAGACGGCAGCTTTCACCAAAAAGACTGCCTCTGGATCGACAGCAACAAGCCAACCGAGTCGGATATCCAGTCTGTCGCCGAAGTCTGGGAGTACCTGCGCTACTTCATGGACCACGGTCCAGACAAACTCCCTCCCCCTGACGAACCCAACTGGTGGCACAGGCCGCTCCACGCCATCTGCCTGACCCCAGCTGAGGCTTGGCGCCACTACGCCCCCTGGCGCACTGGCGAACCCGGTGAAATGCAGGGCAAAAAGAACTGGCAACTACCGTTCTGGGCCGTGCTGTTCCCCTACAACTTTACCCTCGCCATCTGCTGGTACGTCATCTGCCGCCTGTTCAACGTCCGCGCCGCCCCTGCGCCAGCCGAAGCCTTCGAAGAGGCACCTGCCAAGCCCGTCAGGAGAAAGCGCAAATGAAACCCATCGTCCTGGTCGGCCACCGCCACAGCTGCCCGCTCCATGGCGAAGGCACGGTGGAAACCGGCGCCAGCGCCACCTTCGTCGACGGCAAGGCGGTCGCGCGCGTGGGTGACCAGATCAGTTGCGGCGCAGTCATCGGGACCGGTGCGCACTGCACGATCATCGAAGGTCAACCGGCGGCGAGAGAGGGAGATACGACCAGCCATGGTGGCATCCTCATCGAAGGCGATGCCGGCTGGCTGATCGAATAGCGGCCCCCCTCTCATGCCTGCCGAACTAGTACCTTTTCGACAAAACCAGTCATGTCTGATCGACGAACAGGAAGCCAATCTGATTCCGGTGAGCATCTGGGTCGAAGGCACGGCCGATGCCTTGCAGGAGCGGCTGTTCAGCGAGACACAGGCGGGTGTCGATGGATTGGGCCACGCCGCGCAGGCGGGACTGGTCGATATCTCGGTCGCCGTCGGCACGCTGGATGCCAATGCCCGCAAGCTGCTGCAGGGCGTCAGGGTCAGCTCGGCCCAGGCCGCCCAGCTGGTGCGGACCAGCTTCACCGGCCTGCGCGGCGTGGCGGGCAGCTGGGAGCTGCTGCTGGCCCTGGGCGGCTTGTACCTGATGAACGACAGCCTGGAGAAAAACCTGCAGCGCGCCGAAGCGGAGATTGGCGCGAAGTCCACGGAAGCCCTGCTGGCCTTGCACGGGGCGCGGATGGCGCTGTTGGGCGGGGGCATCGAGGCGCTGGGGCTGATCATTCGCGCCAGTTCAAGTCAGATCGCGGCTCATGTGCCGATGGGGGGCACAGGTGCGGCGAGGGTGCAGAACTCGATAGGTATGGGCAGGGCGGTCATGAGAATTGGTGCCGTTCTTGGAGCCGTCGCAGGGATTTACGATATAGGGCAATCCGGGCTGGCTATAAAACGAAACTTTGCCGCACGTGAAGACACAGCAGTCCTTGCTCACCTCGCAGCGGGCGTTCTCTATGGCTTCGCTGGCTTTTATTCAATTGCCGCCGTATTCACGCCATTAATTTTTGGCCCTCTTGGTTTGGCTATTGTTCTTGGCATGGCTGCATACGGCGCCACGAAGTTCGCTACGGCACAAGAATCAACACCACTGGAACTGTGGACTAAGCGTTGTTATTTCGGACTAGGCAACGAAACACCCTCTATCCACTGGAATACTCCAGAATATAGTGATATTGCTTTTGCCGAACTCAACGCTGCTACATTGGGCATGGTCGCCGAGCTAAAATTTGAAGCACAAAAAATGGATCACACCACTAGAGCCAAAACTGGAAATCCAGCCATACTAATAACAAATGAACGCATTAAATATCGCATACTACTACCAAATTTCGACAGGACAATATCTGCATACGCGTGGAATCTAAAGATCTCTAGCTCCCACAAACACACAGCCGACAACACATCAAAAACAATAGCAAGTGGAGAATACCAAACCCCTTCACATTTCGAAAAGTCAATCACCACCGCCAAAAACATTGAAAGCGACCAAACACCAAAAGTTACAGAAACATACACAACACACCAGGAAATCAGCAAACTAGAATTCACCTCCACTATGAAGCAAGAATACTTTATCGAGGAAATAGCCGGATTTATAACACCAACCAAACACACGAACGTGTACAGCCTTAAGTCACTAACACTGACTGTTAGCTACTGGCCTGACCGAGGCATCCCTGATGCCTTCGCTGAAGTAACCATAGAAAGAAAAGCTCAATGAAAAACGCTGATAACCATCTGCCCCGCCATGCACCTGGCTGGAAGTACGACCTGCCAGATCCGAACAGCCCATCTTCACTAGATAAAAGTACAAGCGCAATGCGAACGCCTCCTAGCTACACATGTTCAGAATATCTCGAGTTAAGTAGATCAACATTCGCCATTCGAGGCATCTTCTGGATCGGTGGAGGCTTGACTCTCCTCATCACAGCCCCATGGATATACCTCTTCTTCCACATATCGCTGACTCTTGCCACAATCAGTATGTGGCCAAGTCTCATCGGCCTAATTATATTCGTCGCTGTATACTGGACATTAATTCCATTCCTACGCATTGACCTTGAACTCCCACGAAACGAGCCCATTCGTTTCAATCGGCTACGGCGCAAGGTCTACTTCTACCAATATAGATATGACCGTATTCGAATCTTCAGCCGCAGTCGCTGGGGCGTCAAACCGGTTGCCTATGACTGGGACGACCTGATCGCCGAAGCCTG
>NZ_JAOCDM010000171.1 GCF_029840925.1 Pseudomonas sp. GD03858 | reverse complement strand
GCCCAAACTGAAAAACAACAGACGAAAAAAAGCCCGCCAGTGTGAGAGCGGGCCAAGGACCTACGAAGATTCTTCTAGCGACCAACTAGCTTCCACGATAGGTCGAATAGCTGTACGGCGAGATCAGCAGCGGCACGTGATAGTGCTCCTGCTTCTCGTCGATACCAAAGCGCAGCACGACCACGTCGAGGAACGCGGTGTCCGGCAGCTTGACGCCTTTGCCACGGTAGTAGTCGCCGGCGCTGAACTGCAATTGATAGACGCCAGTGCGGTAGTCGTCACCCTGCAGCAACGGCGCGTCGACGCGACCATCGCTGTTGGTCAGGGCAGTGTTCACCAGTTCCAGCTGCTGGCCTTCGACGCGGTACAGCTCGACCTTGATCGAGCTGCCCGGGCAGCCATGCGCGGCGTCCAGTACGTGTGTGGTCAAACGTCCCATTTGCTTGTCGCCTCTTGTCGTATGCGTGGGCAAAAAATACTCGGCAAGCACCGGGCGCGAGGCCTTCGGCGTGCGGGAATGACGCCATTAAGACAGTTCGGCGACAAATTGTACACAATTTTTTATCCCCTCCCGCGCAATCCCCACAGAACAAGCCACCAGTCGCAAAGACTCGCGCCATCACGCACCCCACAGCATTAACTGACCAATCGGGCAGGTTTCTTGCAAGCCATTCTCACGCGACAAATGGGAAGAAATGCGGAAAAACAGGCTTACAAAAGAATTAAGAACTTGTATACAATCAGCCCATCCGGTGGTGCGACACCCCGACGCGGCCCGCCCACCCACCGCATTAACGAACAAGAAGGAAGACTGCAGTGAGCGCTGACTATCCTCGCGACCTGATCGGTTACGGCAACAACCCACCTCATCCGCAGTGGCCGGGCAACGCCCGCATTGCGCTGTCCTTCGTGCTCAACTACGAAGAAGGTGGCGAGCGCAACATCCTGCACGGCGACAAGGAGTCCGAAGCGTTCCTTTCCGAAATGGTCGCCGCCCAGCCACTGCAGGGCGTGCGCAACATGAGCATGGAGTCGCTCTACGAATACGGCAGCCGCGCCGGCGTGTGGCGCCTGCTCAAGCTGTTCAAGGACAGCGGCGTGCCGCTGACCATCTTCGCCGTGGCCATGGCCGCCCAGCGCCACCCCGACGTGATCCGCGCCATGGCCGAAGCCGGCCACGAGATCTGCAGCCACGGCTACCGCTGGATCGACTACCAGTACATGGATGAAGCGCAAGAGCGCGAGCACATGCTCGAGGCCATCCGCATCCTCACCGAGATCACCGGCGAGCGCCCAGTGGGCTGGTACACCGGCCGCACTGGCCCGAACACCCGGCGCCTGGTGATGGAGGAAGGCGGCTTCCTCTACGACAGCGACACCTATGACGACGACCTGCCCTACTGGGAGCCGAACAACCCGACCGACAAGCCGCACCTGGTGATCCCCTACACCCTGGACACCAACGACATGCGCTTCACCCAGGTCCAGGGCTTCAACTGCGGCGAGCAGTTCTTCCAGTACCTGAAAGACGCCTTCGACGTGCTCTACGCCGAGGGTGCCGAGGCACCGAAGATGCTGTCGATCGGCCTGCACTGCCGCCTGGTCGGCCGTCCGGCGCGCCTGGCCGCGCTCAAGCGCTTCGTCGACTACGCCAAGAGCCACGACCAGGTCTGGTTCGCCCGTCGCGCGGACATCGCCCGCCACTGGCACGCCACCCACCCGTACAAAAAAGAGAACGCCTGATGACCGCCTTCCAGACCCTCAAACCCTCCTCCCTGGAGCGTGACGCCTTCGTCAAGGCCTTCGCCGACATCTACGAGCACTCGCCGTGGGTCGCCGAGAAAGCCTACGACCTGGGCCAGCTGGCCGAGCTGGACGAGATCGAGGCGCTGCACCAGCGCATGAGCGACATCCTGCTCAGCGCCAGCCACGCCGAGCAACTGGCGCTGATCAACGCCCACCCGGACCTGGCCGGCAAGGCCGCCATCCAGGGCGAGCTGACCGAATCGAGCACCAACGAACAGGCCGGCGCCGGCATCCACCAGTGCACCGCCGAAGAGTTCGCCCGCTTCACCGAGCTGAACGACGCCTACAAGGCCAAGTTCCAGTTCCCGTTCATCATGGCGGTCAAGGGCAGCAACCGGCACCAGATCCTCGCCTCCTTCGAAAAGCGCATCCACAACGAGCCGGATGCCGAGTTCAAGGAAGCCCTGGCGCAGATCAACCTGATCGCCCTGTTCCGCCTGCTGCAGCTGTGACCGCTGCCGCTTGAGCCTTATTTCAGAACAACGAACATAGAAGAGATAACCGCATGCGCACCCTGATGATCGAGCCCCTGACCAAAGAAGCCTTCGCCCCCTTCGGTGACGTGATCGAAACCGACGGCAGCGACCACTTCATGATCAACAACGGCTCGACCATGCGCTTCCACAAGCTCGCCACGGTGGAAACCGCCGAGCCCGAAGACAAGGCGATCATCAGCATCTTCCGCGCCGACGCGCTGGAGATGCCGCTGACCGTGCACATGCTGGAACGCCATCCGCTGGGCAGCCAGGCTTTCATCCCGCTGCTCGGCAACCCCTTTCTGATCGTGGTCGCGCCCGTTGGCGATGCACCTGTATCAGGCTTGGTCCGCGCCTTCCGCAGCAATGGCAGGCAGGGCATCAATTACCATCGCGGCGTCTGGCACCACCCGGTGCTGACGATCGAAAAGCGGGATGACTTCCTGGTGGTTGATCGCAGTGGTTCCGGCAACAACTGCGATGAGCATTACTTCCCCGAGGAACAGATGTTGATCCTCAATCCCCACCAATAAGAAAGGGTCGGTCATCTAAAAGGTGACTGGCAAGAGGTACATACTGTGGAAGCACACCTTCACGAATGGCTGAACCTGAGCATTCGCTGGGTTCACATGATCACCGGCGTGGCCTGGATCGGTGCATCGTTCTACTTCGTCTGGCTGGAAAACAACCTGAACCGGAGCAATCCGCGCGACGGGCTGTCGGGTGACCTATGGGCCATCCACGGCGGTGGTATCTACCACCTCGAGAAGTACAAGCTGGCGCCGCCGAAAATGCCCGAGAACCTGCACTGGTTCAAATGGGAAGCCTACTTCACCTGGATGTCCGGTATCGCCCTGCTGTGCGTGGTGTTCTACTGGAACCCGACCCTGTACCTGCTGGCCCCCGGCAGCACCCTGAGCGGTCCCGAGGGCGTCGCCATCGGTATCGGTTCGCTGGTCGCCGGCTGGTTCATCTACGACTTCCTGTGCGATTCGCCCCTGGGCAAGAAACCGGCCCTGCTCGGCGCCGTGCTGTTCGTGCTGATCATCGCCGCCTGCTGGGGCTTCAGCCTGGTGTTCAGCGGCCGTGGCGCCTACCTGCACACCGGCGCGATCATCGGCACCATCATGGTCGGCAACGTGTTCCGCATCATCATGCCGGCCCAGCGCCAGCTGGTGGCGGCGATCGAGAAGAACGAGACTCCCGACCCGGTGCTGCCGGCCAAGGGCCTGCTGCGTTCACGCCACAACAACTACTTCACCCTGCCGGTGCTGTTCATCATGATCAGCAACCACTTCCCGAGCACCTACGGCAGCCAGTACAACTGGTTGATCCTGGCAGGGATCGCGGTGGCCGCGGTACTGATCCGTCACTACTTCAACACCCGCCACGACAGCAACAAGTACGCCTGGACCCTGCCCGCCGGTGCCCTGGCGATGATCTGCCTGGCCTACGTGACCGGTCCCAAGCCGCTGCCGACCGCCCCCGAGCAGGCTGCCGCCAAGGTCGAATACCAGCCGCTGCCGGCCACTGCCGTCGGTGGCAAGACCGCCGCTGAGCTGCGCGCGGAGGAGGCCGCCAAGCCTGCCCAGGCACCGGCCGCGGAACCTGCCCAGGCCACGGCCCAGGCGGCCACCGGCAACTTCGACAAGATCCACACCGTCATCCAGGAACGCTGCACCGTGTGCCACTCGGCCAAGCCGACCAGCCCGCTGTTCAGCGCCGCCCCTGGCGGCGTGATGTTCGACACCCCGCAGCAGATCCAGGCCCAGGCCGCGCGCATCCAGGCACAGGCCGTCGCCAGCCAGATCATGCCGCTGGGCAACATCACCCAGATGACCGTTGAAGAGCGCAAGCTGGTCGGCGACTGGATCGCCAAAGGCGCGCAGGTCAACTAAAGAGCAGCCGCAAGCTGCAAGCCTCAAGCTGTAAGTCGTCAGGCAACAAGCAAGCATCGAGCCTCAGGCTTCGAGCGGATACCACAAGCTTCTACTTGAAGCTTGCCGCTTGAAGCTTGTGGCTTGGATCCGAGAATAAAAACAAAACTCGAGGTGCTGCATGTCCGAGTCACCCAAGGCGTACATCCCTGTTGCGCCGCCACGACAGCCCCTGCCCTTGTTCCAGCTGATCCTGGTGGGTCTGCAACACGTTCTGCTGATGTACGGAGGCGCCATCGCCGTGCCGCTGATCATCGGCCAGGCGGCGG
Source organism: Pseudomonas sp. GD03858 (assembly GCF_029840925.1). Classification (GTDB taxonomy): domain Bacteria; phylum Pseudomonadota; class Gammaproteobacteria; order Pseudomonadales; family Pseudomonadaceae; genus Aquipseudomonas. Next base: position 3,265 of record NZ_JAOCDM010000171.1, on the reverse strand, counting down.
GCCTGTCCCGCGAAGAAGTCGCCTTCCTGATCAACGCCGACCTGCTGGTCGCCGGCGTCGCCACCATCATCCAATCCTTCGGCATCGGCCCCGTGGGCATCCGCATGCCCGTCATGATGGGCGCCAGCTTCGCCGCGGTCGGCAGCATGGTGGCCATGGCCGGCATGCCTGGCGTCGGCCTGCAGGGGATCTTCGGCGCGACCATCGCCGCCGGGTTCTTCGGCATGCTGATCGCGCCGTTCATGTCCAAGGTCGTGCGCTTCTTCCCACCGCTGGTGACCGGCACGGTCATCACCTCCATCGGCCTGTCACTGTTCCCGGTGGCGGTCAACTGGGCCGGAGGGGGACATGAGGCGCAAGCCTTCGGCGCACCGATCTACCTCATGGTCGCCGGCCTGGTGCTGGCGGTGATCCTGCTGATCAACCGCTTCATGCGTGGTTTCTGGGTCAATGTGTCGGTACTGGTCGGCATGGGCCTGGGCTACGTGCTCGCCGGCTCCATCGGCATGGTCGACCTGTCGGGCCTGAGCGAGGCGCCGTGGCTGCAGGTGGTCACCCCCCTGCACTTCGGCATGCCGACCTTCAGCCTGGCGCCGATCCTGTCGATGTGCCTGGTGGTGGTGATCATCTTCGTCGAGTCCACGGGCATGTTCCTCGCCCTGGGCAAGGTGACCGACCGTGAAGTCACGCCGGGCATGCTGCGGCGCGGCCTGCTGTGCGACGCCGGCGCGTCGTTCATCGCCGGCTTCTTCAACACCTTCACCCACTCCTCGTTCGCCCAGAACATCGGCCTGGTGCAGATGACCGGGGTGCGCTGCCGCTATGTCACGGTGATGGCCGGCGTGCTGCTGATCCTGCTCAGCCTGCTGCCCAAGGCCGCCTTCCTGATCGCCTCGATCCCGCCCGCGGTACTGGGCGGCGCGTCCATCGCCATGTTCGGCATGGTCACCGCCACCGGGATCAAGATTCTCCAGGAAGCGGACATCGCCGACCGGCGCAACCAGCTGCTGGTCGCGGTCAGCGTCGGCTTCGGCCTGATCCCGGTGGTGCGGCCGGAGTTCTTCGCGCAAATGCCGCAGTGGATGGAACCGATCACCCACAGTGGCATTGCCATGGCCACGCTCAGCGCGCTGGTGCTGAACCTGCTGTTCAACATTCTCGGTGGCGCCGACCGCGCCGCGCACAACGACGCCTGCCACCAGCATTGAGTGATGAGGGGCGGCAGCACTTGCCGCCCTGCTCGACCCAAGCAGTAACCGTTGCACCGTCGGCCCGCCGGAATGGGCCGCCCGGGGCGCTCGCGCGCCGAAAAAGCCCAAACAAAAACAATAAGTCCGGGAATACAACATGAAGCGCATCACCACGTCCGCTCTGCTGGGCAGCAGTCTGCTGGCCACCCTCCCCGCCCACGCCGGCGAATGGCTGCAGTGGCACGGCGAAAGCCTGACCTACCTGTACGGTAAGGATTTCAAGGTCAATCCCGACATCCAGCAGACCATTACCTTCGAGCACGCCAACAAGTGGAAGTACGGCGACACCTTCCTGTTCGTCGACAAGATCTTCTACAACGGCAAGGCCGACCCCGGCAAAGGCGTGACCACCTACTACGGCGAATTCAGCCCGCGCCTGTCGCTCGGCAAGATCTTCGACCGCTCGTTCGCCTTCGGTCCCGTCAAGGACGTGTTGCTGGCCATGACCTACGAACGCGGCGAAGGCGACAATGAGGCCTACCTGATCGGCCCCGGCTTCGACCTGAATGTTCCCGGCTTCAACTACTTCACCCTGAACTTCTACGTGCGCAACACCGAAGGCAGCCGCCCCGGCGACAACGTCTGGCAGATCACCCCGGCCTGGTCCTACACCATTCCCGTGGGCAGATCCGACATTCTGATCGACGGCTACATGGACTGGGTGGTCGACAACGACCAGACCCGCCGCGGCACCTACCACGCCAACCTGCAGTTCAACCCGCAGGTCAAGTACGACCTCGGCAAGGCCCTGAACCTGGGCGCCAAACAGCTCTACGTCGGGTTCGAATACAGCTACTGGAAGGACAAGTACGGCATCGACAGCCGTGGCAACGTCGACAGCAACCAGAGCGTCGCCAGCGCCCTGGTCAAGGTGCATTTCTGAAGATCTGACCGAACGCTCAAGCGTGTAGCACCGTGCTCCAGGACGGAGCACTTGAGGCCAGGCGCGCAAGCCAGTAATCTGCGCGCCCCCTCGATCAGGGCAGGAAGGATCCCTGCCCGCGTTTACTGACCGCTCAGTCAATGATTTCGGGCGGTTGGCCAACGTGTTGCCAGCCAGAAATACCCATTTCATCTGTTCAGAAAGACGTCGAGCAGGACGGTTGTGCCCAACGCGGAAAAGTTGGCGCAGCTCTTGCCAAACAGCTGTGGCCAATTGAAAAAAGCTGACCCAAAAGACAAGAACAGCGCCCGAGCGCTGACAACAGATCCAATAAAGGGAGCGACACTCGCAATGCGTACCATCAATAGCCTGATCCTCGCCGGTGGCCTGCTGGCCTGTGGCGCCAGCCAAGCCGGCGACCTGCTGCAATGGCAGAACAACAGCCTCACCTACCTGTGGGGCAAGAACTTCAAGGTCAACCCCGAGATCCAGCAGACCGTGACCTTCGAGCACGCCGATGCGTGGAAGTACGGCGACAACTTCATCTTCTTCGACAAGATCTTCTACCAGGGCAAGAAAGACGCCAGCAACGGCCCGAACACCTACTACGGCGAAATCAGCCCGCGCCTGTCGTTCGGTAAGATCTTCGACCAGAAGCTCGAGTTCGGCCCGGTGAAGGACGTGCTGCTGGCCATGACCTACGAGTTCGGCGAGGGTGACACCGAGTCCTACCTGATCGGTCCCGGCTTCGACCTGAACATCCCAGGCTTCGACTACTTCCAGCTGAACTTCTACCAGCGCACCACCGACGGCAGCCGCCCAGGTGACAATGTCTGGCAGATCACCCCGGTGTGGTCATACACCATCCCGGTGGGCTCCTCCGACATTCTCATCGACGGTTTCATGGACTGGGTGGTGGACAACGACGAGAACCGTCGCGGCACCTACCAGGCGAACCTGCACTTCAACCCGCAGGTCAAGTACGACCTGGGCAAGGCGCTGCACCTGGGCGAGAAGCAGTTGTACGTGGGTATCGAGTACGACTACTGGAAGAACAAATACGGCATCAAGGACAGCGACACCTTCACCACCGATCAGAACACCATGAGCTTCCTGGTCAAGGTGCACTTCT
>NZ_JAOCDM010000170.1 GCF_029840925.1 Pseudomonas sp. GD03858 | reverse complement strand
GCAATCTTGAATTGGAGCGGCCATAAATAGCGACAGGGCCAGACCAGACAACCTCGCCATTGCGCGCTAGCATGGCGTCATGTCCGACACCATTCGCCACCTCACCCTCGCCAACGGCCTGCGCCTGAGCCTACGCCACGCCCCGCGCCTCAAGCGAAGCGCAGCGGCGCTACGGGTACATGCCGGCAGCCATGATGCCCCCGCCCGCTGGCCGGGCCTGGCCCATTTCCTCGAGCACCTGTTCTTCCTCGGCACGCCACGCTTCCCGCAGGCCGATGGCCTGATGCGCTACGTCCAGGCACTGGGTGGCCAGGTCAACGCCAGCACCCGCGAACGCACCACAGATTTCTTCTTCGAAGTACCACCCGCCGCGCTACCCGGTGGCCTGGAGCGCTTGTGTGAGATGCTCGCCGAGCCCGACCTCGATATCGAACGGCAACGCCGTGAACGCGAGGTGATCCATGCGGAGTTCATCGCTTGGTCGCGCAATCCGCAGGCCCAGCACCAGTTCCGTCTGTTGCAGTCGGTATCGGCGCGTCACCCGCTGAGTGGCTTCCATGCCGGCAACCGCTACAGCCTTGCGCTGCAAGCGCCCGCTTTCCAGCACGGGTTACGGACATTCCACCAGCGTTTCTACCAGGGCGGGCAGATCACCCTGAGCCTGGCCGGCCCGCAATCGCTCGACGAACTGGAACAGCTGGGCAAGCGCCATGGCCTGCTGTTCGCCAAGGGGCAGCGCATCATCCCGCCGCCACCACCGCCACTGCTCGAAAAGCCGCTGCGCCAGCCAAGCGCAGACGGCATGGATCACACACTGCTGTTCGCCCATCAAGACCTGCCAGAAGAAGCCGAGCAGGCGCTGGAGTTGCTGCTGAGCCAACTCACCGACAACCGAGCTGGCGGATGGCTGGCCGAACTGCAACGGCGTGGCTGGCTCCAGGACTGCAAGGCCGAGCTTCTTCACGCCCATGCCGGCCAGATGCTCTGGCAGGTTCGGCTGCAACTGAGCACGGGCGCCTCTCTCGTACAAGCCCAGGATCTGCTGCATGGCTGGTTGAGTCATCTGCGACAGCAAGACCGCCAGCGTCTGAACGACAGTTTCAGCCAGTTGCAGCAATGCCGCGAGCAGGCCGCCAGTGCGCTGGAACTGGCCCGCCGCGACAGCGCCGACAGGCCGTACCAGGGCCTGGGCACACAGGGGCTGGCCGCCTTCGATGCGCTGCTGGCCAGCTTCCCACACAGCCCTGCCGGTCAATGGCATCTGCCTGAAAGCGAGCCGCTGCTGTCCGCCGCGCTGCCCGAGCGCCACGCGCCACTGCCCGCGGCCCTTTCGATCAGCCCTTGCCTGCCGGCCTCCCGCCAGTTCGCTGCGCTGTACCTGCGCTGGCAGGTCGCCTCGCCTGCGCGCCCTCGCTTGCAGCCGATCCTCGAACGCAGCCTGCGAGCGTTGCGCCAACGTGCCGAACACGCCTCGCTGCAACTGGACTTCACGGCCAGTGGCGAGTACTGGCAGCTACGCGCGGCCGGGCATCCACCGGCGGTGATCCGCCTGGTGGAAGAAGCGCTCGCGTGCCTGCGCGCACCGGCAGCGGAGCACTGGGCTGCGCCTGCGCCGACCGAGCTGCCATTGATCCCGATTCGCGCATTGCTCAAGACGCTGCCAGACGCGCTGCAGGCAACTGAGGCGAGCGACCTGCTCGCCTTGCGCGTCGAACCGTCAATGCTCGAGGCACTCTGGCAGGGTGCCCGCTGGCAGGGCCTGGCGGTGGGGTTCGATCAGAACCAGCAGGGTGCATTGGGAGCGATACTGCAAGACGTCATGGGACAACCTGGTGAGCCCGCCCCCCCGCGCGCACTCAGCGGGCGACACTGGCGTCACACGCCAACGGCCGGCAGCGAACCCGCCCTGCTGCTGTTCTGCCCGCTGCCCGAACCTCGGCAGGCCACTGGCCGCCTACTCGCCCAGCTCCTGCAGGGGCCTGTCTACCAGCGGCTACGCGTCGAACTGCAACTGGGCTACGCCGTCTTCAGCACCTTTCGTCAGGTGCAGGGGCATGCCGGTCTGCTGTTCGGCGTGCAGTCCCCCCATGCCAGCCCGAGTGAAATCCTTGAGCATCTGACGAACTTGCTGAAAGAAGGCGTGAGCCTTGACCACGCAAGTCGTCAGCAATTGGCGGATCAGTTCAGCGAGGCCGTCATGACCAACGCCGATATCGCGGAATGGGCATGGCAGGCACATATAGCGACACAAAATTCGGATCTTTCCTACGCTAGCGGGTCTATCCTCTCTGTCGAGCAATGCGATCTGGACGCGCTGCTGCGGCAACTGCTCGAGGCGGAGCACGGCTGGCTTTGCCTGGCCAACGCGCCAGCAGCGAACAGCCAGTGGCATTGAAGCGAGCGGATTGTTACCAGGAATGCAATGGCGCTTTTCGAAGAATTAACCTTTCGGTACAAATTTTTCTTGTAAGATAGCGCAATCTCAGCCAATGGAACCTCCTGCCACAGGGGGAGCCAAACCCAGTGACTGACCATCCCACCCCTATCCGGAAGGAGCAAACCTATGTGGACCAAACCTGCATACACCGACCTGCGTATCGGCTTCGAAGTCACCATGTACTTCGCCAACCGCTAAGCGGCAGTAAGCCTCGACGCCTCGGCCAGCCGGGGCGTCGTCGTTTTTCGCCGCGGCTTTTGCCTTAGAGAGTGACCATGTACATCCAGATTCTCGGTTCCGCCGCCGGTGGCGGGTTCCCGCAATGGAACTGCAACTGCGCCAACTGCAAGGGCTACCGCGACGGCACCCTGCGCGCCCAGGCACGCACCCAGTCGTCCATCGCCCTGTCCGACGACGGCGAGCACTGGATCCTGTGCAACGCCTCGCCGGACATCCGCGCCCAGCTCCAGGCGTTCGCGCCGATGCAGCCGGCCCGCGCCCTGCGCGACACCGGCATCGACGCCATCGTCCTGCTCGACAGCCAGATCGACCACACCACCGGGCTGCTGAGCCTGCGTGAGGGCTGCCCGCACCAGGTCTGGTGCACCGACATGGTCCACCAGGACCTGACCACCGGTTTTCCGCTGTTCAACATGCTCAGCCACTGGAACGGCGGCCTGGCGTGGAACCGCATCGAGCTCGAAGGCAGCTTCGTCATCGACGCGTGCCCGAACCTGCGTTTCACCCCCTTCCCGTTGCGCAGCGCCGCTCCGCCCTATTCGCCGCACCGTTTCGACCCGCACCCGGGCGACAACCTCGGCCTGCTGGTGGAGGACACCCGCACCGGCGGCAAGCTGTTCTACGCGCCGGGGCTGGGCCAGGTCGACGACAAGCTGCTGCAGATGATGCACGGCGCCGACTGCCTGCTGGTCGACGGCACGCTGTGGGAGGATGATGAAATGCAACGCCGTGGGGTCGGCACCCGCACCGGTCGCGAGATGGGCCACCTGGCGCAGAACGGCCCCGGCGGCATGCTCGAGGTGCTCGACGGCTTCCCGCGCCAGCGCAAGGTGCTCATCCACATCAACAACACCAACCCGATTCTCGATGAAGACTCGCCGGAACGCGCCGAAGTGCAGCGCCGCGGCGTGGAAGTCGCCTTCGATGGCATGAGCATCGAGTTGTAAGGGCAGCCCTTGCACAACGTGGGAGCGGGCTTGCCCCGCGATAGCGATGGTGAGGCTGACGCCGCCATCGCGGGGCAAGCCCGCTCCCACGTATAACGAACCATCACAGGAGCCCCCATGAGCGATGCAATGCCCCTGTCCCCTGCCGAATTCGAGCAGGCCCTGCGCGCCAAGGGCGCCTACTATCACATCCACCACCCGTATCACGTGGCGATGTACCAGGGCCGTGCCACCCGCGAGCAGATCCAGGGCTGGGTGGCCAACCGTTTCTACTACCAGGTCAACATCCCGATGAAGGATGCCGCGATCCTGGCCAACTGCCCGGACCGCGAAGTACGCCGCGAGTGGATCCAGCGCCTGCTCGACCACGACGGCGCCCCAGGCGAGGATGGCGGCATCGAGGCCTGGCTGCGCCTGGGCCAGGCCGTGGGCCTGGACCCGGACCAGCTGCGCAGCCAGGAGCTGGTGCTGCCCGGCGTGCGCTTCGCCGTCGACGCCTACGTCAACTTCGCCCGCCGCGCCAGCTGGCAGGAAGCCGCCAGCAGCTCGCTGACCGAACTGTTCGCCCCGCAGATCCACCAGTCACGCCTGGACAGCTGGCCGCAGCACTATCCGTGGATCGACCCGGCCGGCTACGAATACTTCCGCACCCGCCTGGGCCAGGCCCGGCGCGATGTGGAGCACGGCCTGGCGATCACCCTGCAGCACTACACGACCCGTGAGGGGCAGGAACGCATGCTGGAAATCCTGCAGTTCAAGCTGGATATCCTGTGGAGCATGCTCGACGCCATGAGCATGGCCTATGAACTGAACCGCCCGCCCTATCATAGCGTCACAAGTGAGCGGGTCTGGCACAAGGGGATTGCCCTATGAGTTTCGACCGTCAACAGGTGCCCGCCTGGCGCCCCGGCTACCGTTTCCAGTACGAGCCGGCGCAGAAGGGCCATGTGCTGCTGTACCCCGAGGGGATGATCAAGCTCAACGACAGCGCCGGGCTGATCGGCGGGCTCATCGATGGCCAGCGCGATGTCGCGACGATCATCGCCGAACTCGAACGGCAGTTCCCCGGTGTGCCCGAAGTCGCCGACGACATCGAGCAATTCATGGAGGTGGCCCGTGCCGAACACTGGATCACCCTCGCCTGAGGGCAACCTGCCCCGCGATCAGATCGGCCTGCCATTGTGGCTGCTGGCCGAACTCACCTACCGCTGCCCGTTGCAGTGCCCGTACTGCTCCAATCCCCTGGACTTCGCCAAGCAGGGCAAGGAGCTGAGCACCGAGCAATGGTTCAAGGTGATGGGCGAGGCCCGCGAGATGGGCGCCGCGCAGATCGGCTTTTCCGGCGGCGAGCCGCTGGTGCGCCAGGACCTCGCCGAGCTGATCGGCGAAGCCCGGCGCCTGGGCTACTACACCAACCTGATCACCTCCGGCATCGGCCTGACCGAGCAGAAGATCGCCGCCTTCAAGCAGGCCGGGCTGGACCATATCCAGATCAGCTTCCAGGCCAGCGACGAGCAGGTGAACAACCTACTGGCCGGCTCGAAGAAAGCCTTCGCGCAGAAGCTGGAGATGGCTCGCGCGGTGAAAGCCCATGGCTACCCGATGGTGCTCAACTTCGTCACCCACCGGCACAACATCGACAAGATCGACCGCATCATCGAGCTGTGCATCGCCCTGGAGGCCGACTTCGTCGAACTCGCCACCTGCCAGTTCTACGGCTGGGCGCACCTCAATCGCCTGGGCCTGCTGCCGACCCGTGCCCAGCTGGAGCGGGCCGAGCGCATCACCAACGAGTACCGCGACAAGCTCAAGGCCGCCGGCAGCCCGTGCAAGCTGATCTTCGTCACCCCGGACTACTACGAGGAACGCCCCAAGGCCTGCATGAACGGCTGGGGCAGCCTGTTCCTGACCATCACCCCCGACGGCACCGCCCTGCCTTGCCACGGTGCGCGCCAGCTGCCGGTGCAGTTCCCCAACGTGCGCGACCATGACCTCAAGCACATCTGGTACGACTCGTTCGGCTTCAACCGCTTCCGCGGCTATGACTGGATGCCCGAGCCCTGCCGCTCGTGCGACGAGAAGGTGAAGGACTTCGGCGGCTGCCGCTGCCAGGCCTTCATGCTCACCGGCGATGCCAGCAAGGCCGACCCGGTGTGCGGCAAGTCACCGGACCACGGCATCATCCTCAAGGCCCGCGAAGAAGCCGAGCACGCCACACTGGAGATCGAACAGATGACCTTCCGCAACGAACGCAACTCCCATGTCATTGCCAGGGGCTGAGTTCAGCGCCGCCCAGGCGGTGGCCGCCGGCACCGACTTCGCTGAGCTTAAGGTCGACGAACGTGGGGTGTTCTGGAACGAATTCCGCCCTGCCGATGGCGCCTGCCGGGTCTGGCACTGGCGTGATCATCAGGCCCGCTGCCTGACCCCGGACGGGTTCAGTGTACGCAGTCGGGTCTATGAGTACGGCGGTGGCAGCTTCTGCCTGGGCGGTGACGGACTGGTGTTCGTCAACGAGAAGGACCAGCAGGTGTATACCCAGGCGCTGGACGGTACCGCCCCCCGCGCACTCACCGACGCCAGCGACTGTCGCTATGGCGATGTGCAGTGGCATGAAGGCCAGGTGCTGGCCGTCGAGGAGCGCCATGGCGAACAGGTCGAGCATCGTCTGGTGAACTTGACGGCAGGGCATCGCGAGATCCTCGCCGAAGGGGCCGACTTTTACGCCTCTCCCACGCTGAGCCTCGACGGACGCCGCCTGGCATGGATCGAGTGGGATCGACCGGCACAACCCTGGACCGTCACCCGCCTGATGTGCCGGGAACGCGAACCCTCCGGCGCTTGGGGCGCGGCACGCTGCATCGCCGCGCAGGACGAATCGTTGCAGCAGCCCCGCTTCGATGAACAAGGCTACTTGTACTGCCTCTCCGACCGCGACGGGTTCTGGCAGCCCTGGGGCGAACTCGACGGACACTGGCAGCGCCTGCCCGCCGCGCCCGCCGATCATGCCGCCGCTCCCTGGCAACTGGGCGCCAGCACCTGGCTGGCCCTTGGCTCAGCCAGCTACCTGGCCAGCTGGTTCGAGGACGGTTTCGGGCAGTTGGGACTGCGCCGCGCCAACGGCGAAATGGCGCGCTTTGCCAGTGCGTATACGCGCTTTCGCAGCCTGGCGCTGGATGACGGACACATCTATGCCATAGCCGCCTCGCCGATCAGCCCACCGGCAGTGATCGCGGTCGACCGGCGCAGCCACGAGGTCCAGGTGCTCGCCGGCGGTGCCGAAGTGCTGCCTGCCGAGGACATCAGCCTCCCGCAACCGATCCGCTACGCCAGTGGCGACGGCACGGCCCACGGGTTCTTCTATCCGGCCATGCAAGGCTCGGGTGGGGCATCACCTCTGGTGGTGTTCATTCACGGCGGCCCGACCTCGGCGTGCTACCCGGTGCTCGACCCGCGCATCCAGTACTGGACCCAGCGCGGCTTCGCCGTCGCCGACCTCAACTACCGGGGCAGCAGTGGCTATGGTCGTGCCTACCGCCAGGCTCTGCACCTGCGCTGGGGCGAAAGCGACGTGGAGGACGCCTGCGCGGCAGTCGGACACCTTGCCGACCGGGGCCTGATCGATCCACGTTTGGCCTTCATTCGTGGCGGCAGCGCTGGGGGTTACACCACCTTGTGCACGCTGGCCTTCCGGGATGTGTTTCGTGGTGGCGCCAGCCTTTACGGCGTGAGCGACCCCGAGGCTCTGGGCCGGGCCACCCACAAGTTCGAAAGCGACTACCTGGACTGGCTGATCGGCGACCCACGGCGCGATGCCGAGCGCTATCGCCAGCGCACGCCGTTGCTGCATGCCGGGCGGATCAAGGTACCGGTGATCTTTTTCCAGGGTGAGCTGGATGCGGTGGTGGTGCCCGAGCAGACCCGCAGCATGCTTGAAGCGCTCAAGGCCAATGGCATCGAGGCCGAGGGGCATTTCTACGCGGGCGAGCGGCATGGTTTGCGCCAGGCGACGAACCTGGCGCATGCGCTCGAGCAAGAGTGGAAGTTCTATTGCCGTTTGCTTGGCCAGGCAACGCCATCCCTGTAGGAGCGGCCTTGTGTCGCGAAAGGGCTGCAAAGCAGCCCCAGGATC